>CAIPFN010000211.1 GCA_903864265.1 uncultured Bacteroidales bacterium
AGCAGCCCGACTGAAAGCGGGAAAATGCTGGAAATGCCGCTCCCACATGTGCTCGAAGGAACTACACTTACATCTCCGCTACCCGAACCAATGGTAACATGAACCGAACTCGTTCCCTGACCTGAGGCAATAACCGATCCGGCAGGAACACTCCAGGCATAGGATACGCCTGATACATTTGTAACCGAATAAACCTGTGATGATGACTGGCAAGGGTTATTGTTTCCGGCTATGGCACTGGTTTGAGCTGGTATAGCATTCACGGTTATGGCATGGCTGCTGGCAGTCCCGTTTCCACAGCCGTTGGAGGGCACCACCGAGATATTGCCGCTGTTCGAACCAATAGTTACATTAATGGAATTTGTTCCCTGTCCGGATGCAATTGCCGAACCTGCAGGCACAGTCCAGGTGTAGGTTACCCCAGGAACATTAGTGACCGAAAAAACCTGTGAAATCGACTGGCAGGCGCTGCTGTTTCCGGAAATGCTGCTGGTCGGGGCCGGAACCAGGTTTACCGAAACTAATAAGCTCGTTGAAATACCGTTACCACAGCTGTTGGAAGGTACTACCGAAATATTTCCATTATTAGGACCAATGGTTACCGTTACACTGTTCGTTCCCTGGCCGGAGGCAATCACCGATCCGGAGGGCACATTCCAGGCATAGGTTACACCGGGAACATTTGTTACCGAATACACTTTCGACGAAGCCTGGCATGGATTATTCTCCCCCGAAATGCTGCTGGTTTGGGCAGGAACCGGGCTAACCGTCAGGGCCAGGTCGGAAGCGGTTGCATTTCCGCAGTTATTGGATGGCACTACCGAAACAGTTCCACTGCTAGCACCCACCATTATATTAACCGAGTTTGTTCCTTGTCCGGAGGTGATGGCCGATCCCGAAGGTACGCTCCAGGTATAGGTAATTCCGGAAACATTAGTCACCGAATAAGTCTGCGAGGTGGTCTGGCATGGCGTTGCGCTTCCGCCAATAACACCAGCTGCTGCCGGCACTGAATTCACTGTGATCATTTTACTGGAAGCAGTACCATTGCCAACCGTATTTGAACCGTACACGCTGATGTTACCCGACATGGCGGCGGCACTATAGGAGATACTTACCGAAGCAGTTCCCTGCCCGCTCAAAATAGTTGCGCCTGCCGGGGCCGTCCAAACATAAGTGCTTGCACCGGCAATGGTTCCAACGGAATAGGATTCGGTATTATTGATACACACGGTTGCCGAACCGGTAATAGTTCCGGCGGCGGCCGGGGTAAGAGCGGCTTCCTGAACGGTGAGTGAACTGAGTGTGGTTGATCCGGAATAATTCCTGGCAAAAGCACCGTAAAAAGTCACGGCACCGGTTCCTGCAACCGGGGCAACCCAGTTGAATGTCCAGATATGAGTGGAGGAATTAGCATTGGAATGCGTTACATACTTGGTGCCGCCTACCAGTTTGCTTCCGGTACCGGCTACCAGGGTTCCAAGCTGGGTGCCTGCTACATTCTGAGGGGAAACTTCAAATCCATATTTACCTGAACCGGTAAGGGGATTGGTGGCGGTTATCTGGTACGTTTGACCCGCCACATACCCTTCAACAGGTATGTTGGAGGTTATTTGCCCAGCAGTGGTCGAAGCCGTTCCGCCATGACATGATGAACAATTGGAACCATCACCGGGTGAGCCGGTTTTTCCTACGGGCGCTCCCGTAGGGTAATTCATAGTGTAACTACTGAATAAGAGAATGGCAGCTAAAGAGAAAATCCAGGGTAAATTTTTAATTCTCATAAATTTAAGGGGGTTAGTTAATACAAGTCAAGTTTGAGTTATTAATGTATTGTTATATTCACAAAGATACATATTTGATTTTATAGTTCAGGCTTTTTATCAGATTAGGTGACGAAATAGCAAAAAACATAAGGTAATAAGAGAATAAATGTCCGAACAGGTTGAAACAGACGTATAAAGCCGGAACCCCCGGGTTATATTTTCTAATAGTTAAAATGATCTGTAAACCGGAATTCTCTTAGATTTAAGAGCGATATTAACAGGAAAGCCTGTTCATTCTGATGCTAAATGTACAAATGTTCGGCTGCAGCCGGTTTTTCTGTTCCTGGTTTCTATGAACTGAAAATCCCAAATTATATGCGGGCAGCCGTATCGCTACCCTCATATAATTTGGGATGAGGTGTATTGAAATAACCAATTTGGGTTAATTCAATTCAGCCAAGTTTGATCAGTAAACCAGGATTTTCTTTTTCAGATTGAAACTGCCGGCATCTACCATAATGATGTATATGCCTGCCTTTAGCTGGCGGCTGATCAGTTGGGTTCCCTGGCCGGCAACGGTGGTATTTACCAATACCCTGCCCGAAAGGTCGAGTAACATTACACTGGCCTGGCTTGCGCTGGTATTCATTTCGAGGCTGATAAGACCGGCTGATTCATTGGCAAGTATCCTGATGCCGGAAGCATCCTCGCCAATGCCGGTGGTATTGAGTACCTGGGTGGTTTTAACAGCCGACGATGCACTTTCGCCGCAGGCATTCACTCCTTTTACGGTTATGGCTGCGTTGCCAATGAAGGCAATGTTCCAGTTTACATGGGCCGTTGCAATGGTTCCCGAAATGGTTCCTGCAGTAGCAGGATTCAGTTGCCACAGATACGAATCAGCTACAGTGGCGGTAGTATAGTCACTGCTGATAATATTTTGCAGATTAACCTGGTCGGGACCCAGAGGTAAAGCAGGCGTTGACGGAAGCAGCCCGACTGAAAGCGGGAAAATGCTGGAAATGCCGCTCCCACATGTGCTCGAAGGAACTACACTTACATCTCCGCTACCCGAACCAATGGTAACATGAACCGAACTCGTTCCCTGGCCTGAGGCAATTACCGATCCGGAAGGAACACTCCAGGCATAGGAAACGCCTGATACATTCGTGACTGAATAAACCTGTGAAGTTGACTGGCAAGGGTTATTGTTTCCGGCTATGGCACTGGTTTGGGCAGGAGCAGAATTAACGGTGATAGTGCGGTTGGTTGAAATTCCGGTTCCACAACTGTTCGAAGGAACAACTGTAATAGCTCCGCTGTTGGCACCAATGGCCACATTGATGGAACTGCTTCCCTGCCCTGAGTTAATTACCGATCCCGAAGGTACGCTCCAGGTATAGGTTATACCTGAAACACTAGTCACTGAATAATCCTGTGTATTTGACTGGCAAGGAATGCTGTTTCCGGCTATGGCGCTGGTTTGGGCCGGAACCAGGTTTACCGAAACCAATAAGCTCGTTGAAATAGCGTTTCCGCAGCTGTTGGAAGGTACTACCGAAATATTCCCGTTATTGCCACCTATGGTGACTGTAATGCTGTTGGTTCCCTGTCCGGAAGCTATCACCGATCCGGAAGGCACATTCCAGGTATAGGTTACACCAGAAACATTTGTTACCGAATACACTTTTGAAGATAGCTGGCATGGGTTATTCTCCCCCGAAATGCTGCCGGTTTGAGCCGGAACGGGACTAACCGTCATAGCCAGATCAGAGGCGGATGCAGTCCCACAGTTGTTGGAAGGCACCACCGAAATATTTCCATTGATACCCCCAATGGTAACATTTACTGAATTTGTACCTTGGCCTGATGAAATCATCGATCCCGAAGGCACACTCCAGGTATAAGTTATGCCTGGTACATTGGTAACCGAGTATGTTTGCGAGGAGGTCTGGCATGGGGTTGCGCTTCCGGCAACGGTTCCAGCCAGGGAAGGAACTGAATTTATTGTAATAGGCTTGTTTGAAGGAGCTCCATTCCCTGAAGCATTGCTTCCGTAAACGCTGGTATTTCCCGAAACTGCAGCGGCAGTGAACGATACGCTGATAGAAGTTGTCCCCTGTCCGCTCAGGATAGTAGCGCCAGCAGGCACGGCCCAGACATAGCTGGTAGCACCCGAAATTGTGCCTACTGAATAGGATTCTGTATTATTGATACAAACCGTTGCAGAACCGGTAATTGTTCCGGCTGCGGCAGGTCCCAATGTACCTTCCTGCACGCTGAGAGTGCTGAGAGTAGTGGGACCTGAATAATTTCGGGCGAAAGCGCCGTAAAAAGTAACAGCACCGGTGCCTGCAACGGGGGCGGTCCAGTTGAATGTCCAGATATGAGTGGAGGAACTTGCAGTGGATTGTGTTACATATTTGGTTCCGCCTACCAGTTTACTTGCTGTACCGGCTGCCAGCGTTCCCAGTTGGGTACCGCCTGCATTCTGAGGCGAAACTTCAAAACCATATTTTCCTGAACCTGTTAGTGTATTGGTTGCCGTAATCTGGTACGTTTGGCCTGGAGTGTAACCTGCTACAGGAATATTGGAAGTTATCAGCCCCGCTGTAACTGTGGCAGTTCCCCCATGACAGGAGGAGCAGTCGGAACCATCGCCCGGAGAACCGGTCTTTGCTACCGGAGAGCCACTCGGGTAATTCATTGAAAAGCTACTGAATAAGATAATGGCAGTCAAAGCAAGAACTCCTGGTAAATTTTTTAATTTCATAAATACAAGTCTTTAATTAGTAATAAGTTAGAACGACAGTTATTTTTTGTAAAGATGTTTTAAAATCTGATTGGATTCACAAAACTCATCATGATCTTAAATGGTTATAAATTGACATATGTCAGTTAGTTCCTGCATTTAAAATGTAGCTGCATCATCGTTTATTGCAGGCTGGTCCCTTTAACATAAGGGGATTTCAAAATCTTTACTGCTACAGCAGAAGTAAAAAGATTACATCCTCCGGCGTACTGTTTGTAATGCAGAAAAACAGTCATCTCGTTCGGGATAAATATACATAATATCAACGAGTTAAGGCACTTGTGAAGTGCCGGATATTTTCATCGCTACCAGGTTTAAATGCAAAAAATGCTCAGCAACTGGCAATCAGGTCATTATTATTCTAACAAAAAAAACTTCTGATATGCTTTTCAAAACCATAAAAAAATCCCGAATTACATGCCCGCAACCGTTAGGCTGCAGGTATGCAATTCGGGACCACCGTGTCAGTGTCAGGACCTCTTTATACTCTTATGCTGCTGATCAGATAACCAGGATTTTCTTTTTCAGCCTTGAACTGCCTGCATCTATCATAATAATATATATGCCTGCCTTCAGCTGGCGGCTGATAAGTTGGGTTCCCTGTCCGGCAACCGTGGTATTTACCAATACTCTTCCCGAAAGGTCGAGTAACATTACATTGGCCTGGCTGGCGGCAGTGTTCATTTCGAGGCTGACATATCCCTGTGATTCACCTGTAATAACTTTGATGCCGGAAGCATCTTCACCCAGACCGGTGGTATTGAGCACCTGTACGGTTTTCACAGCGGATGAAGCGCTTGAACCACAGGCGTTTACTCCTTTTACTGTAACAAGTGCACTGCCGATAAAGGAAGAATTCCATGTAACATGCGCTGTGGCAGTAGTACCTGATATGGATCCGGAAGCCAGGGGCAGAAGTTGCCAGGTATATGAATCAGCTACAGTGGAGGTAGTGAAATCGGAGGCTGCGGTGTTCTGCATATTCACCATGGCCGGGCCATCGGGCATGGCAGGTACTGGAGGAAGGGGACTGACGGTAATGGATGCAATGCCTGATACACCGGTGCCGCAGGTATTTGAAGGAACAACAGTGACATTCCCGTTGCTGGAGCCTATGTTCACATTAATGGAGTTGGTTCCCTGCCCTGATGATATTACCGATCCGGCAGGCAGGCTCCAGGTATAGGTAACCCCGGAAACATTAGTTACGGAATAGGTCTGGGATGACGACTGGCAAGGTGTATTGTCGCCGGCAATGCTGCTGACAGGGTCCGGAATGGAATTAACCGTAACCAGTTTATTGGATGCTGCCCCGTTTCCAACTGTGTTGGATCCATAAACACTGATATTCCCTGAAGCAGATGAAGGGCCGAAAGAAACATTTACAGAAATGGTGCCCTGTCCGCTGAGAATGCTGGCTCCAGTCGGAACGGTCCACACATAGCTGGTTGCCCCGGCAATAGTGCCGACCGAATAGGTGCCTGAATTGTTTTTACAAACAGTGGCTGAACCGGTAATGGCTCCTGCACCCGCCGGAGCGGCAGCGCCTTCCTGCACTATGAGGGTGCTGAGAGTAACCGGGCCCGGTTTGTTTTTGGCGAAGGCTCCATAAAATGTCACTACACCCGTGCCTGCGACCGGAGCAATCCAGCTGAAAGTCCAGGTACTCAACGAAGAAGTAGCATTGGAATGAGTTACATACTTTGAACCGCCAACCAGCTTGCTTCCTGAACCGGCTACCAGGGTTCCGAGTTGAGTGCCGCCCACATTCTGAGGGGAGACTTCAAAACCGAATTTTCCTGAACCGGTCAGTGTATTGGTGGCCGTGATCTGGTAGGTTTGGCCGGCGATATATCCTGAGGCAGGAATGTTGGAAGTGATGAGACCCACGGTAGTGGTGGCTGTTCCGCCATGACAGGATGTGCAATTGGAACCATCGCCGGGTGAACCGGTAACACCGACGGGGGCACCGTTAGGGTACATTCCCGAATAACTGCTGAACAAGATGATAGAAGCAGAGAAGATGATCCAAGGTAAATGTTTGATTCGCATACTATAAATTTTAAGATGTGTAGGTATTCAGATAAGGTTATCCAAACTTCTGTTAAGCAGTCAAAAGTACTTTTTCAGCTTATAACACAAAAAAAGTGTAGGATAAACAGGCAAAAAAGAAAGATCAGTCGGCTTAAACTAAAGATGAACCGGAATCAATAGGAAACAATAACTGCTGCCTTTTGATGCACTGTTAATACAAACAATCCAGTCGGCCTAATGTTCTAAGGAAAATCCCGGCACATAAAAAAGGTGGCAACGGAAGTACCCGTGCCACCTCTTAATGAATCTATTGCTAACTAATCTTTTTCAACGATCATTTTATTGGATTTCCTCCTTTTCAGCCTGATCTTCATCTCATAGGCAATAATATACATTGCCGGAACGAATATCAGGGTCAGGAATGTTGCGAAACTAAGCCCGAAAATGATAGTCCAGGAGAGCGGCCCCCAGAACATTACATTGTCGCCACCGATGTGAATCTGCGGGTTGAGCTGGGTAAACATGGTGGTGAAATTGAGGTTAAACCCGACGGCAAGTGGTACCAGTCCCAAGATAGTAGCCGTAGCGGTAAGTATAACCGGTGTGATACGGGTTTTACCAGCCTGAATGATGGCTTCGCGGGTTTTCATGCCACGCTCTCTCAAGGTGTCAATGAACTCCACAATCAATATCCCGTTTCGCACCACTATCCCTCCCAGTGCCACAATACCTAAACCGGTCATAATAATAGAGATGGACATGTTGAAAATCACTATGCCCAGCAGCACACCAATGACGCTGAAAATGACTTCACTCAGTATGATTAAAGTCTTGCTCAGGGAGTTGAACTGGGTGATGAGGATAAAGAAGATAAGCCCTATGGCGATAAGCATGGCTTTACCAAGGAAGGCAGATGTTTCGGCCTGGTCTTCCTGTTCCCCGGTAAGTTTAATCTGAACACCTTCGTGCAATGGGAAATCGGCTGACAGTTTTTTCACCTGGGCTACTATTTCGTTGGCGGTATAACCTGTTAACACACCACTCGAAAGGGTAATGATCCTTTTCAGGTTCTGGCGCTTGATACCTCCATATGAGTCGACATAATCGATGGTGGCTATTGACGACAAAGGGATTTGCCTCAACAGGCCGGAATTCATGTCGCGGTAGGTGATTTTCAGGTTGATCAGGTTGTTGATATTTTGCCGGGTTTCGAGTGAATACCTGAGTTGTATAGGGAATTCGTCTTCATCCATTTTATATTTGGATACTTCTTTGCCTAATACGGCATTGTTAAGTTCCAAAGCTATGGTCCGGGTCGAGATTCCTTCGTGGTTGGCCCGAACCCGGTCAATATTCACGGCAATTTCGGGTTTGTTTTCCTGGAAGTCGCTCTTGAGTTCCTCAATTCCCGGTATCTGAAGCGAGTCCAGGTAGTTTTTGAACGCACCGGCATCGGCAATAAGTTCCGGCAGGTTCTCCCCGGTAATCTCTATATTAACCGGTTTCCCGGTCGGGGGACCTGAACGGTTCTTTTCCGTGGATATTTCTGCTCCCGGTATCCCTTTTACTTCCTTGCGGATCATGCCAAGGTACTCGGTGGTATTAATGCCAATCCGGTTCTTATATTCCACGAAGTTAACGGTAACCTTTCCTTTTTCGGCACTGAGGGAACGGCTGAAATCCATATCGTCGCCGGCACCCAGGGCGATGTTGGTAATGACCGATTCCACATCCGGGTTGTTTTTGCCCAGTACTTTTATCACCCTTTGTTCCACGATACGGGTTACCGAGTCGGTTATCTTCTGGTCGGTTCCAACGGGCATTTTAACCCTCACGTTAATGCTGTTCGGCATATTATCGGGGAAAAACAGTACTTTAGGGTTACGAACACCTGTGGCAATAAACGTCAGAATCAGCAATGCCACAACGCTTACCAGCAGTATCCAGGGGTTTTTGCCCCGAATGGCCAAACGGAGTTGCTTTTCGTACATCCGCATGAACCATGGCCAGGCGGTTTCCTGCCACCATTTGATATAGGGCTTCAGCAGGGTGTGGAAAAATAGCACCAGCAAGGCTACAAATACAAAGAAATTCCCTATGCCGAAAGCCGATTCGCTGTGATTTGATGCATAGAAAACATAGCTGACCAGTGCCAGGGCCAGGGCAATCAGTATTTCAATCAGCATCCGTTTCCTGAATTTCCTTTTATCCGGCGCATCGAATTCATGTTTCATAAATGAAACAGCGAAAACAGGGTTGATGATATAGGCTACAAACAGAGAGGCGAAAAGGGTAATAATCAGCGTTACCGGTATGTAGAACATGAATTTACCCACTATGCCCGGCCAGAAAGCCAGAGGGAAGAAGGGTGCCAGGGTGGTGAGCGTACCGGATAAAATCGGGAGGAACACCTCCCCTGCCGCCTGCTTGGCCGCAAGGATAATATTGGGTTGTTTCTGGTGGGTACGGTGAATATTTTCAATCACCACAATGGCATCATCCACCACAATCCCCAGGGCAAAGATCAACCCGAACATCACAATCATGTTCATGGTAAATCCAAGCGCAGGCATAATCATAAAGGCAATGGCCATGGAAAGCGGAACGGCGAGTCCAACAAAGAATGCATTGGTTAATCCCATGAAAAACATGAGCACCAGGGTAACCAGTATCATACCGATAATGATGGTGTTGTTGAGTTCTTCGAGGGTGTTCCGGGTATAACGCGACTGTTCACCGGTTAGGGTTACCTTCAGGTCCTTGGGGAAGTCCTTCTTAATGAGGTCCTCTTTCAGGATAGTCTTGATTTTATCAGAGGCTTCCAGCAGGTTCTTGCCGCTTTTCTTCACCACGTTGAGGGTAATTACGTTTTGGCCGTTGAGCCTCGAAAAGCTTTCCTGTTCTTTAAAGGTGTCTTTAACTTCAGCTACATCTTTCAGGTAAACCACAGCTCCGCTTCCCGATTTGATGACAATATTACGTATGACTTCTATATCCTTGAATTGTCCCTGTATGCGAATGGACCTTTTCATGCCGAAAGTAGTAATGTTACCGGCCGAAATAGTTAGGTTCTCCGATGCAATGGCATTCCCGATGTCGGACAAGGTAATACTCGAAGCCTGGGCTTTATACATATCCACGTTGATCTGGATTTCGCGTTCCAGGGCTCCCACTATATCAACCCGGGTGATTTCATTCAGCGACTCAATACGGTCCTGGGCCACGTCAGCATATTTTTTGAGCTGGTCCAGGTCGTAATTCCCCGAAATCTGGATATACATAATGGGTATTTCCGAGAAATCTATATCCATTACATTAGGATCGGCGGGCAGATTGTTCGGAAGGTCGGATTTGCTTTTATCCACGGCATCTTTCACGCGTTGTTTTGCATCAGGTACCTTCACATCGGTATTGAACTCAATGGCGATGGATGAGAAATCCTGCAGCGAATTGCTGGTGATTTTCTTAACCCCGTTAATCCCTTTCAATTGTTTTTCAATAGGCCGGGTCACCAGGTTCTCCATATCCTCGGGTGAGGTGCCGGGATAAACCGTATTGACAAGAATAGTGGGGATCACAATTTCCGGGAACTGCTCCTTGGGGATACTGCGGTAGCTGCTGATGCCCAGCAAGGTGATAAAAACCGCCAGCACGTATATACTGGTTTTATTATCAATGGCCCAGCTGGTCGCAAAAAATTCTTTGAAATTATTTTTCTTCATAATATTATCTCAATTTAATTAAATGGCAAAATCAAGCGTTCTACTCTAGTTCACCTGTATAAGTTCACCATCCAAAAGGTTGTTGTAACCCGAGGTTATAATTTTTTCGCCGGCAGCTATTCCCCCGGTTATTTCAGCCAGCCCGTTATAGGTGCTTCCAACGGTAACAGGGAGCCTGCGTGCCACCAACCGGCCTTTTTCTTCTTTGGCTACGTAGATATATTTACCGGTCTGGGTCTCACGGATCAGCATGACCGGTACCGTGAATGCCGACGGGTTCCGGTAATCGTTTATTTTAACCACGGCCATCATATTGGCCCTGTATTCGACCTTACTGGGACCTAAACGTACTTCACTTATAAAAGTGCGGTTCACCGGGTTGATGTATTTGCTGGTAAACCGAATCTGTGAAACAATTTCTGTATTGAAATCAGGAAATGAAACAATCACCTTGTTGCCCGGTTTCACCCGTGGAGCATAGGCTTCGGCTATTTCAGCCACTACTTTCACAGTCGAAAAATTAACAACGCGTACGGCAGGCAGACCGGGTGAAGCCATCTGTCCGACTTTCAGGTTCACTTCTTCAACGCTTCCGTTGATAGGCGATTTGATGCGGGTCATTTCAAGTTGATCATTCAGGGTTGCCAGGGCTTTTTCGAGGTTTTCCCTGGTGTTTTTTGAAGTCAGGTATTGAACTTCGCTTCCGATCTGTTTATCCCAGAGTGCTTTTTGCTTCGCATAGAGATTGGTGGCAAAATCGAGTTGCTGCTTAGTGCTTGCAATCTGCTGCTGCATTACGGAATTATCAATCTGAGCCAAAACCTGGCCTTTGTGAACAGGATCACCTTCTTTAACGTACACGGCAGTAATGGCTCCCGCCATCTGGGCCGAAACGGCAATATTGTCTTCCCCGTCCACTTTTCCCTGAACTTCCAGGTAGTGGTTGAATTCGGCAGGTTTTGCTTCGGTTACAGCCACGCTGGTAACCTTACTTACTTTGGTGGTATCGTTTACCTGTAATTCGGTTTCGAGCGTTTTAATCTTAACAGCCAATTCGTCGTGCTGCTTTATCAGCCCGGCAAGTTCGGATTTTTTATCGGCAGGTTTGCTGCAGGCCGCCAAAAGCAGGAACAGGCTAAGACTGATGTATAAGAGATTGTTTTTCATATTCGGTTATATTTTGATTTATTTTTTACTTAAAAAAGGGTTTAACAGTATTTAATTGCTCAGGAGTTTTTCCAGTTTATTTTTCGAAACCAGTAAGGTATATAAGGATGTAAAGTAATTTTTCTGTGCGCTGAGATATTGGTTCTGAGCGTTGGTAAGGTCCATACTTGAGGAAAGGCCTTCCTTATATTTAATCAGGGTTTTGTCATAAATCCTGCTGGTAAGTTCAATGTTGCGTTTCTCGTTCACAAACTGGTCGTAGGCCGAATTAAAGGTATTACGCGAATTTATAAACTCGAGTTCCAATCCATTGGCTACATTTGATTTGGCATTCCGTATCTTTTCCAGTTCCATTTCCCTTTGCTGAACCATCACATTGCGCATTCCACTCGAAAAGATCGGGACATTCAGCGACAGACCGGCCATGTCCTTCATTGTAAAATCAATACCAGCCTGTTTTAGGTTTTCGGTATGCTTGTAAAATGCAGCCAGCGAAGGCAGGTAGGCACTCTTTTGCCTTTTCAGGTTTAACATACCGGCTGCTTCCTGGTTTTCCATAATTTTATAGGTAATATGGTTTTGAACCTGGAACTGTTTTGATGTAATTGAAACTATATCTGCCAACACAATAACATCTTCAAGGTTATCGGTAAGTGTAACCGTATTTTCAAAAGGAAGTCCAATCTGAAACTTAAGCAGGTCATACGATGCGGCTATTTGATTATCAATCGAACGGATGCCATTTTCAAGGGTGTTCACGGTAAGTTCCAACTGATCAAGGTCTGTATTTTCAATAAATCCCTGCTTGTTCATCTCTCTCATATCCGAAAGAGTTTTGGTGACATTAGCCAGCGATTGGGTAAGAATGCCCTTATTTTGTTCCATTAAAAGGACCAGGAAATAAGTATTCGCCACTGATTCTTTTACGTCGGCTATAGTCGAGATCAGGCTGTTTTGCGATATCTGGTAGAATACTTTCGTAGCCTGGAGTCCCACAATGTATTCGCCACTGAAAACCAGCTGCGATACATTGAAATTAATGGTGGCATTATCTTTTACGCCTAATGGGATGGGAGCACCCGCAAAATAATTCTGAAAAATAGAATCGGTACCGGCGCCGGTTGGTACGGCAGCAATAGTTTGCCCTTCCCTTTTGTTTGAAATTATGGAGGTTCCGCCAAAGTTCAGTTCAGGCACAACAAATAAGTGGGTGTAGGTTCCCGAAGCACTTACCTGGGGCAAGCCGGTAGCTTTAGTTTCCCAGATTTTCTTTTCAGCCATCCTGATATCCAGCTGTGCATTCTTCATACTGCTGTTATTCTGCAGGGCATACTCCTGGGCTTGTTTCAGGCTAAAGGTGTTAGTGACTGCCTTATTATCCTGTGCCAGGGCTGACATCTGCAAAGCAAACAACAGGAATGCTGCTAACAGGGTAGTAATGATTGGTAATTTCATAGATCAGATATTGTTGTTTAACAAATTAGTTTGTTTTTCATAATAGGCAAGTCCTTCGGCATTGGCAATTCCGCGGATGTGGTTGTCGAACATGACCTGGAATACTTTTTCGAAGCCAAAATTTACAGATGACAGAAATTCAGGATCATGAACATCAACCAGTTTCTGGATATAGAGCCTGGCAACCAGGTCAATATCCAGGTCGTTGCGGTAAATCCCTTCGGCAATTCCCTGTGCAAAGTTTTGTTTTACCTGCTCAAAAACATGGTCGCGTTTCTTGATGACAAATTCACGAAAAATCACCGGGTAGTATTTCTGCAGTTCATAGGCATTCACGGGGTTCAGATCCTGCATTTGCTTGCTCACATTCCGGCTCACAGCCAAAAGCACATCAATGGCATTCATCCCCTTTTCTTCTTCCCTGAGGCAGACCATACTTTCTTTCTGCAACATAAAATTGAGAACCATTTCAACCAGCTCCGATTTATTGGCTACAACCTGGTAAATCGTTTTTTTCGACATGCCCAGTTCCTTGGCTATATCGTCCATGGATATGCTGCGGATACCATATTTCTTGAAGAGTTGCAGGCTCACAGAGAGTATGCGTTCAACTTTCTCGTCCATTATTTTGTTTTTGCGAACTGCAAAATTAAAGTATTTAGAAACACGGGAAACAAAATACATATAAAATGTTTCCGTCGTTTCAATGTGTAAAACGTATAAATCGGTTTTATGTTCAGCAAAAGTCGAAACAAATCATTCACCCGGCAACTGAAAAGCGGTGAAAGCGGGATTTGAAGCGGTGAATACGCAGTAAGGACAGGACGACAAGGCATAGTCGACACATTGCCGAAAGATTAAGGCCGGGATACAAACAGGGAAGGAGCAAAAGAGGACAGGGAAACAGGCAGAAAGACGAAATGAAAAAGAATTGAGAATTCCAGCAGATTGCCTCCGGAATGAAACCTGCAGCATGATCCTCTATCTTTTATATCTGTTATATCTGTTGAATGCAAGCAGAACTCCTTCAGCAGGATTCGTACATGTTTTCAACAACTTACCTTTAAATTAAATCCTATGCTTCCGCTTACGGATGGATTCGGAAATAGTGAGCAGGGCACACAAGGCCGCTACCAGCAGGGAAAAGCGGCCTATATAATCGCCATATTTCACATAAAAGGTAATCCTGTCATTGGCATTGATCTTCTGCCTGATTGCCGCCGGCACCCAATAGGCGGTACGTTGGCTAATATCACCTCTTTGACTGATAAAGCAGGAAATACCGGTATTGGCCGAGCGGGCTATACTTCGCCGGGTTTCGATGGCTCTGATCACCGAAAAGAGCAAATGCTGACGGTGCCCGGCGGTATTACCCCACCAGCCATCGTTGGTAATCACAAAAATTACATTGGCCCCGTTGAGTATAAAGCGGTTCAAAAATTCGCCGTATACCGATTCATAACAAATGACGGAAGCTATTTTCAGTTTGTCGTTCACGCGGAATGGAGTTTGGTCAGGATTTACGCCCAGGCTGCCGGTAGTTCCGCCCAGGTTAATGGCGAATTTTTCGAGGAAGGGTAAAAAACGGATATAGGGCATGATCTCCACCCCGGGTGTAAGTTTTGATTTGTGATATTTCTGCAGGGTGCTGTCGTGGGCTACAAACAGCGCTGTATTGTAGGAATCGTAATACCGGTCGGCATCCCTGAATTTCCTGGCGCTGGCACTCAGTGTTTCGCCGGGCTCGAAGATTTTCCGCGACGAGATGCCGGTAATGATGTTCATTCGCTCGTACTTCCTGTTAAACTTCCGTATCCGGGCCAGGCTCGGGGAATGATCAATCTGGTCTTCGAAAATATATTCCTGTATGGCGCTTTCGGGAAAAACAGCAAAATCGGTGAGGCTGTCCGATTTTTCAGCTGCCAGTGCAAGCATGCGTTCGGTAACCAGGGTAGGATCAAGGTCATACTGCTCGTTATACGGATCTATATTCGGCTGTACCACCACTACATCCACAGGGTCAGTTTTCTCGGTGTAGCGATTATACATAACAACGGATATAAGAATGGGGGCTATAAGAAGCAGCAGGGTGCCGGCCATTCGCAGGCCGACCCTGCGGCTGCAGATTTTAAGCAGTATGCGGTCGCGTACGAAAAAGAAGATCATCACATTCAACGTCAATATCCAAAGCGATCCCCCGAAAGTGCCGGTATATTCGTACCATTGAATCCATTTGGGATAAGAGGCAAAACCATTACCCAGGTTGAGCCAGGGGAAATTCAGGTCCCAGCGGAGATGAACAAATTCGGCGGTAAGCACATAAGCAATTAAGGAGGTGTAAGCAATGGTAACTCCCGAAATGCGGCGATGGGTTATATGAAACAGGTAGAATGCACCTCCCACCAGGGATGTGTTGACCAGTACGGTAGCAACTATACCTACCGGGGTCGAAATAAACACCCACCAGGTGGTAAGCAGCACCCAGGTGGAAACCGTTATTGCCACATAAGGCAGGATGGCGGATGCGTGGTTGTTTTCACGGTTTTTCCATAATTCATACTCCACGATTAAAAGAGGGACAAACCCAATAAACAATAAAAAGGGCAAACCTCGTTCGGGCCAGCCGGCACCGAGTAATAATCCCGAGAGTAAAGAAAGAAAAATCTTGTGAATACGTTTCATGCCTTTTTAAAATTGACTGGCAAAGGTAACAATTTGGCAAGCGCTACAAAGGGCGGGACTCTATGGTTCCGAAAAAAGGGCAGCAGCTGTCGGCCTGGTTTTGTTTTAAAATGAAGTATCTCTTCGCAAACTGGCTTCCCGTGAAGAAGCCCGTAGAGGTTCAACGAACCCGGATACCAGCAGCTGTGTAATTTAATAGAAGTCAATTGGTTGGGTCATAAAATAAATAAGTCATGAAAGCGGCAGCAAAAGATATTTGTGCTTCGAAAACGGCTTAGCGGTTGTCCGGCTTCCGGGTTAAATGGCAGGCGGCATGTGTATAAATTACAAGTGGCTGCCATTTCTGGCAGCCACAGGAACACTAACAAAACAAACATTTATACTTAGGATAGGCCAATAGTTTCACCTTCGGCGCTCGACCATTCATAACTGTAGAGGCCGTCGAGCAGTCGTTTCTGCTTTTCTTCGGGCGAAAGGATATTATATTTCTGTTTTTCCTCCTCAATTTTTTTGCGCTTTTCATCTTCGATGCGATGAATTTCGGACAGGTACGTATTTTCCATCCTCCTTTTCAGAAAGTCATGAGCCACTGAGGGAAAGAGTTCCAGCAGCAGTTCATCCTTTTCGTCCAAAGCCAGCTTCACATCTCCGTATTCCTGGAAAACCGGGTTTTCCTGTTTCTTGTAGAACCGCGTGTCGTAAGGCATCTCAACCCTGACTCCGGCAATCTTATACCTGAACTCCGGATCGACAGGTACAGGTGTGCGGCCGTAAACGCCTTTTACCAGGTTAACAAACTGAATGGATTTGGTGGTATAGATCGGGAGTCCTTTGGATTCATCGATAGCGCAGTTTACAGCCTGAGCCCCTACAATCTGGCTGGTAGGCGTTACAAGTGGCGGGCAGCCCGAAGCCAACCGGACCAGCGGAATAAGTTCCATGGCACGGGGCAACAGGCTTTCGACCTTCAATTGCCTGAGTTGGGCCAGCATATTGGAATACATTCCTCCGGGTACCTCGGCGGCCCGTATTTTATCGTCAGGTTCAGGAAACCCAAACCAGCTTTCAATGCGATGGCACACTTCGAGCAGATCATCTTCCTTATCGGCTTTGGCATAGGCTATAGCCATTTCAACCATCTGGTCGATATCGCGGGGCAGTTTATCGGTAAGTATGTTGAATTCGCGCGGGGCCTTGTACCCGTCGAACTCTTTGAGTTCGCGCCTGATAGCCCTGAGTTCCTGATCCAGTTCTATAACGGCATCCACATTTACTCCGGTTTCAATATTCATACGGTCGCAGAACAGTTGTATGATTTCGAAAGGAGGAGCCGCGCTGCCACCAGCAAAACTCATTAAAGCGGTGTCCAGTATATCGATGCCATTCACTATGGCCATGAGTGCCGATGCCAGTCCATAACCGGGAGTACAATGGGTATGGAAATCAACCGGAACCGAAACATTCGATTTCACCATGCGCACCAGGCTGCCGGCTGCGGCTGGGGTAATGAGTCCCGACATGTCCTTAATGGTAATCATATCGGCTCCCATATCCTGCAAGGTGAGTGCTTTTTCAAGGAAATATTCTTTCGTGAATATTTTGGAAGGCAATACTTTGGCATGTAAAAGCGCCTTTATTTTATCCTTTTTTGTAAACTTGGGGTCAACAGTATAAACCAGGGTGCAATCGGCAATACCTCCATTTGCTTTCACCGCTTTCACGGTCGAACGGATGTTGTCGAGATCGTTGAGCGCATCAAAAATCCGCATGATGGTAAGCCCCGAATCGATCGCATTTTTGATAAATCCGTTAATTACCTCGTCAGGGTAAGGGTTATATCCGAACAGGTTTCGCCCGCGCGACAAGGCCGTCAGCGGAATGTCATTCCCAACGGCTTTGCGTATACTCTGCAACCGGTACCAGGGATCTTCATTCAGGTAACGCATGATGGAATCGGGCACGGCGCCTCCCCAGACTTCCAAAGCGTAAAATCCTGCCACTTTAAAGCCTGCCAGGGTGCGCTCGACCTGTTGTTGGTTCATGCGGGTAGCAAAGAGCGATTGTTGACCGTCGCGGAGAGTCACATCACGGATAAGAAGTCTTTTTTTCATAATGGCAGGTATGTTTTTTATACACCAGGTACAGGATATCTGATATAACTATCTAATACACAATTTTTTAAACGATTTTATGTTATTCGATTAACAACAGGTATTGTTATTTCATTAACAGTGCAAAATTACAAATTAACACATTCGGCAAAACAAAATATTAAAATAAATATTTTACGGGAGCGGGGGTATAAAAAGAATTCGCGATTATCGCACTGCAGTTTGATTTTAAGTAAATTCGCCAACAAAATTTAACCCTTCAAAACAACGGATTATGATAAAACATCTCTTCCCAATTATTTTATCGCTGGCCTTGCTGCTGGTGCTTACCGGCAGCTGCAAGCAAAAAACGACCGCCAAAAATCCGGCTAACGATACCACAGCCATGAGCGAAATGCAGAAAAACGTGAATGCCTATGCAGTAGTGAAGCTAACCACCGACCTGAGCAAACTCAGCGCGAAGGAAAAGCAGATGATTCCTCTTTTGCTGGAGGTAGCCCAGATTATGGATGATATCTTCTGGCAACAGACCTGGGGCGACAAAAATGCCTTGCTCGACACTATCAGGGATCCGTATGCCAAACAGTTTGCTTCCATCAATTACGGTCCCTGGGACCGTCTTGGCGGAAACAAGGCTTTTATTGCCGGAATTGGTGAGAAACCCAAAGGGGCTAACTTCTACCCGGCCGATATGACGAAGGAAGAATTTGAAAAATGGAACGATAAAAATAAAACCAGCCTGTATACCATAGTGGTGCGCAATGCGGATAAAAGCCTCAAGAGTGTATGGTATCATGAAGCCTATGCTGAAAAAGTAAAAAAGGCTGCGGATTTGCTGCTGCAGGCAGCCGGACTTGCCGAAGATGCCGGGCTGAAAAAATACCTTACTTTACGGTCGAAAGCCCTGCTGACTGACGATTATTTCGAAAGCGATATGGCCTGGATGGACATGAAAACAAATACCATTGATTTTGTGGTAGGCCCCATCGAAAATTACGAGGATGAACTGTTCGGGTACAAAGCCGCCCACGAATCGTCCTTACTGATAAAGGACAAGGAATGGAGTGCCAAACTCGCAAAGTATGCCGCTATGCTGCCGGCTCTCCAAAAGGAACTGCCCTGCGATCCTAAATACAAGAAGGAAGTACCCGGTACCGACTCGGACCTGAATGCCTATGACATACTGTATTATGCCGGAAATTCCAACTGCGGCGGCAAAACCATTGCCATCAACCTGCCGAACGACGAGAAAGTACAGTTGGCCAAGGGCAGTCGCAGGCTGCAGCTGAAAAATGCTATGCAAGCTAAATTCGACAAGATATTGGTACCCATTTCGCAGGTCCTGATAGATCCGTCGCAGCGTAAGTACATAAAATTTGACGCTTTCTTCGGAAATGTGATGTTCCATGAAGTATCGCACGGCCTCGGCATTAAAAATACAGTAACGGGGAAAGGCGTGATCCGCAAAGCCCTTAAGGAGCAATATTCAGGATGGGAAGAAGCCAAAGCCGACATAGTCGGGCTGTGGATGGTAAGCTGGCTGATTGATAAAAAAGAACTTACCGGGATAACGGTGGAGGATGCCTATGTAACCTTCATGGCAGGGCTTATCCGTTCAGTAAGGTTCGGTGCCGCCGAGGCCCACGGTAAGGCCAATATGATGTGCTTTAATTTCTTTGAGGATAAAAAAGCCTTCTCACGTAATGCCGACGGCACCTTCAAGGTGGATATGGAAAAAACCCGGCAGGCTATCAGCCAGTGGAGCGCTCTTATCCTGAGCGTGGAAGGCGAAGGCGATTACGACAAAGCGGTTAACTATATGAAGGAAAACGGGAAAGTCCGTCCTGAGCTGCAGGCCGGGCTGGAATTGCTGAAAACCGCCAATATCCCGAAAGACGTGGTGTTCGATCAGGGAAAGGCCGCGCTCGGACTTTAACATCAGGATACACATCACGATATAGATTAAAGCATCTTTGTAATAATTAAGGTATGAAAACCCGGCCGGCGTAAAAGCCTGCCGGGTTTTTCTATTACGTATGATAAGTCCGGGCCTGTAGGCAGCTGTTGAGTATTTCACTTTTAGCCAAACGGACACAGGGGGCCAGGATTTCCAACTTTTTGGACTCTATGCGAAAGAGCATACAAGGAAGCGTTGAATGCACCGGGCTTTTCCTTTTTTACAGAATTTATTTGGCAACTTACAGTATATTCAGGTCAGGTTGCAGAGGATTAGACGTTGAAACCCTGTTACATGAAAATATTAGAAAGTTTAACTCTACTTTTGCTTCTTAAATAATCATATTAATTCCATTAAAATGAAAAAAATCGTATTTGCCCTGTGTTTGCTTTCAGCGGTATTCGCCAAAGCAGCCAATACTCCCGACGAAGGCATGTGGCTCCCCATGTTTGTTGAAAGGCTAAATTACGTTGACATGCAGAAAATGGGTCTCCACCTGACTGCCGAAGAACTTTACAGCATCAACCATTCGAGTCTGAAAGACGCCATTGTCAGCCTGGGCGGAGGATTCTGCACGGCCGAAGTAGTTTCGCCCGAAGGTCTGCTTTTCACCAATCACCATTGCGGGTTCGATGCCATTCAAAACCACAGCTCGGTGAATCACGATTACCTGACCGATGGTTTCTGGGCTATGAACAAAAGCGAAGAACTTCCTAACGAGGGGCTTTTTGTATCCTTCCTGGTACGTATGGATGACATGACCTCCGAAGTGCTTGGCAGCGTAACAGCCGGTATGGACGAAACCGCACGCGCAGCTGCAATCACCAAAAAGATTGAACAGCTTAAAAAAGATGCTAACGAAAACGGGAAATATACCGTTGATATTAAAAGCTTCTTTAACGGAAATGAGTATTATATGTTTGTTTACCAGGAGTATAAAGATATTCGTCTGGTAGGAGCGCCTCCTTCATCCATTGGAAAATTCGGCGGAGATACCGACAACTGGATGTGGCCACGTCATACCGGTGACTTCAGCATATTCCGTATTTATACCGCTCCCGACGGTTCACCTGCCGTGTACGCGAAAGAGAATGTGCCTTTGGTTTCGAAGAAATTCCTGCCGATATCCATAAAAGGATACAAGAAAAATGATTTTGCCATGATATGGGGATATCCCGGTTCGACGGACCGGTATCGCAGTTCATGGGCCGTGGATGCCACCCTCAACGATATTGATCCTGCATTTGTAAAGGTGATGGGCGTTGTTCTCGAAAATCAAAAAAAAGGAATGGATGCCGACAATGCCGTTCGCATTCAGTATGCAAGCACTTACGCCAGCTGGGCCAATACCTGGAAAAACAAACTGGGCGAAGCCCGTGACCTGAAACGCCTGAATGTGGTGCAGAAAAAGCAGGAAACGGAAGCCAAACTGCAGCAATGGATTAATGCCGACGAACAGAGGAAAGCCAAATACGGTGATGTACTGAGCACCTATGCCGACATTTACAAGCAGTATAAAGATCAGAATCTCTATCAGCAGTTGTATTATACCCAGCTTTGTTTACGCGGATCGCAGGCCTTCTCCTTCCCCGGACAGGCCACAGCCATTGAAACAGCCCTGAAAACCGGCGCTAAAGGCGATGAGTTGAAAAAACAAATGGAAAAATACAAGGAATCGGCGAAAGACCATTTCAAGGATTATAACAACGCCATTGAACAGGATGTACTGGCCGGATTACTAACCCTCTTCCGCACCAATATTCCGTTGGCACAGCAACCCGCCATTTTCCAGGTCATTGAAAAGAAATACAAAGGCGACATCAATAAGTATGTGGCCGAGATGTTTAAAAATTCCATCTTTTTCACCGAAGCCAAATTCAATGCATTTCTCGAAAAACCCAACCTGAAAAAACTCCAGAAGGACCAGGCTTTAGTGACCTACAATTCATTTATGGATTCTTTCAAAGGTCTGCAGGAAGCCAGCAAGACGCTTGCAGCCAGAAATAAAAAGGCCCAGCGCCTCTTTGTGGCAGCTCTCCGCGAAATGGATCCTGCCCGGAGTTTTTATCCTGATGCCAACAGTACCATGCGCCTCACCTACGGCAAGGTACTCGACTACTACCCTGCCGATGCCGTTCATTATAACTATTACACCACCCTCGATGGCGTAATGATGAAAGAAGACCCGACCAACGAAGAATTTATCGTTCCAGCCAAGCTGAAAGAGCTGTACACTAAGAAAGATTACGGACGTTATGGCGAAGAAGGCAAACTGAATACCTGCTTCCTTACCGATAACGACATCACCGGGGGAAACTCAGGCAGCCCTGTAATTAACGGCGATGGCCAGCTGATGGGCATTGCATTCGACGGAAACTGGGAAGCCATGAGCGGAAACATCCTTTTTGAACCCGCATTGCAGAGAACCATTAACGTAGATATACGCTATGTGCTTTTTGTAATTGATAAATACGCCGGAGCCACCAACCTGATCAAAGAACTTCAGATTGTGCAGTAAACGGATGACTTGCTTTGTATGAAAAGAGGGCCCTGATAAAGGGCCTTTTTTTTTGCCTCTTCGTATATTTCAGCAAGCATTGCGGCACACATCCGAAAAGATTTTTTCAAACTCATGTTTCATACTCTATCTTTGCAGGATAAAACCATCCAGCTTAACTATTTTTTTTCCATGGCAGAACAAAAGAACAATCCATTGCACGGCATAAGCCTGGAAACGGTACTGGTACGTTTGGTCGACCATTTCGGCTGGTCGATACTGGGCAAAATCATACAGATAAACTGTTTTATCGAAAACCCCAGTATACAGTCGAGCCTGAAATTCCTGCGTAAAACGCCCTGGGCGCGTAAAAAAGTGGAAGATCTCTATCTTGAAATTCATGATATCACTAAAAATGACAAATAATATCCGGTAGGTGGATCAACCGGCCTGTATATTCATTTCAGCTTTTTACTGTGGCAGGATCGCTGATCAGCGCGCGGCCCGCATTCTCCGGAATAAGCTCAGCCTGTGCGGTGCCGGGCCTACTCTGGTGCAACATTCCTGTTCAGTCTTACCCGTTCTCTATATCATCACAAAGCCGTTCAGTCACCATAGAGCAGGCTTCTGAATTTGCCGCATCAGGTTTATAATACCGTAGCCTTGGTGTTTTCACATAAAAAAATCCCTCGTCATAAAAAATGACGAGGGATTCATAAAAGGCAGAAGCAATTATTGGGCAATCAGCTTCGCGTTTTCTACAATGACTTCATAAAAATAGCCGGCTCCGAAATCTTTCTTAAGCGACACAGTGCCTTCGAATGTGACAACATCACCCACCTTGGTCACATCCTTTGTGGTAATGGTCAGGTCGAACGAACCGGCTGCATTGGTACCATCCTGGATGTGAACCCAATTTGAGTTCATAATGTCAGCACTGTACTTTACTACTTCACCTTTGACTTTGACGGTTTTCCCGCCATAGGAAGCCTTGTTGGTAAAGAGTTCGGCAATAGTGATTCCTCCTTTTGCAGGTTCCACTTTAACTCCCTCTTTGGGAACAGCAGCCTGTTTGCCTTTCAATGAGTCGGCCAGGGTAATTTTGGCAGCGGTAATGGGCTGATCGCTGAATTTGTCAACAAATAGGATGGAAGGAAATGTCCGTTTGAGTTCCTTGCTTACAAAGTTGGTCATTTCAATTCCCGGCTCATAGTAATAGGATTTGCCCTTTTCCACTTCACGCCTGGAAATGGCTATCCAGTTTTCCTTTTCGGCTTCCGAAACCCGCATATAGGTATAATTGCTGGTTTGGATTACCTCCTCGGCAACCACTTTATGTACATTGGGAGCCAGGTTTTGGTCAGCTGCGCTTTTCGATTTGCACGAAGCCGTAAAAACAATAATACCGGCCAGAAGAATTAAAAAATTTAATTTCATTTTCATGATTCAGGTTTTCTTTAACGTGATTGAGAGTGATCTTTTCCCTTCAGTCTGCAAAAGTATTCATATTTGTGAATATTTACATACTTCCCGTTAAAACATATTAAATGTTCCGTGAAGATTTTTCCTTTCAAAGTAACAAAATACCTGTTCAGGAACAAATCAGCAGAAGGCATCTGATAGAGTGGACGCGAAACGGTAATGCAAATTGTCAATGGCTGCCGATCGTAAACAATCTCCTTTCAGGAACCTGACAGCCGGCATTGGATAAACCAGCACGAAAGAATCCGTTCGAACCCGAAAAGGATATGAGAGTCCGGGCGTGAAGCGAGTATACTGCATGGGATAAGGCTGCACAAAAAATTACTTAAAAGCTTTGTACCAGGAGCATATACAGAAGGGAAACAGGATACTCTTACCCAAAACAATAATCCTTACGTAGAAGTACTTTTCAACGATACCTATTTTAAAGGAGAAAAAAGCACAGCATTTCAGGGTTTTTCACGATTCTGCTCATTTACCAGGTCATCAACCGATACTTTCCGGCTGATATGTCCCAGCAGGTGTTCTATTTCTTCAACCCTCAGCATATCCCTGACCCCGGCATGCGCTTCGGCAATTTTCAGAGAAATGCCCATGGCATTCAGATCGAGGTACAGTTTTTTGATGAGCCTGGCCCCGGCGCTGTCTACATAGGGGGAGGTGCTCAGGTCCCATATCACTGTGCGCAGGGAACTTTGCTGTTCCAGTATCCTGGACCAGACTTTATTCCGTATATTTTCAACGTTGAAATACAAAACAGCAGCTTCGACCCTGAAAAGCAAAACCCCCGGTATGGTTTCGTTGTCGGGATGGCGGTTGAGGTCGGTATAGCGTTTTGTGCCCGGAATTCGTCCCAGGAAGGCCACATGCGGAACCGAAACCGCCCTGATCAGCAAAACAACCGATGCAAGAGCCGCTATAACCACACCTTTGAGTATTCCGAATACGATCACCCCCGACAGGGCGATCATAGCCACGCTGAATTCCAGCCTGCTTACTTTCCACAAGCGCTTCAGTTCCCTGATATTTACCAGGCCGCTGATGGCAACCAGCAGCACTGCAGCCAGGATGACATTAGGCAGATTTTTAAGCATGCCGGTTAAAAACAGCAGGCATAAGGAAATGCCAACAGAGGCAAAAACCAGGGAAAGAGGGGATTTAGCACCGGCTTTCCCATTTACGGCTGATTGCGATAAGCCACCGCTGACCGGGTAACCCTGCCCGAAAGCGGTAGCTGCATTCGCGGCTGCCAGGGCCAGTAATTCCTGCCGCGGATCAATTTCGTATCCGTTTTGCTGTGCCAGTGTTTTTGCAGCCGAAACACTTTCGATATAGGCCAGCAGGAAGCAGGCGAATGATAATGGGATCACGCTATCGACATCGCTGATGCTGATACAGGGAATATGAAAATTCGGCAAACCGGGCGGTAAGTTACCAACCACGGATATTCCTTGATTTATTAAGGGGGTTGTTGATATGATGACGATGGAGGCAACGACAATGATGATAGCTACAGGACGGCCGGGGAAAACACTCTCGCCGGCTACCAGCAGGATGATTGCCGTTACGCCCATCACCAATACCACCAGGTTGGTATAGTGCAGATGCATCAGAAAGAAGCCGGCCCGCTGAAAAAAGCCTTCACCCCCGGCTTGTATGCCGAATAATTTTGGCAATTGCGTCATGGCAATGGTGATGGCAGCACCGGCTTTAAATCCAAGGAGTATAGATTCACTTATAAAGTTAATTATGCTGTTGAGTTTCAGCAGCCAGGCCAGTATACTCATACCAGCAATAACAAGGGCGGTAAGCGAAGCCAGATCGGCCCAGCGCTGAACATCGCCATGGGCCATTGTGGCTATGGAAGTCCCTATCAGCAGTGAGATGGCCGAGGTTGGGCCCACGGCCAGCTGCAGGCCCGTTCCGAATAAGGCATAAAACAACCCGCCGATAAGGTAGCCGTAAATGCCATATTGAGGGGGCAATCCTGCCAGGGTAGCATACGCCAGCGATACCGGTATGGCATAAGCCGCCAGGGTGAGGCCCGAAACAGCATCATTCCCAAGGTATTTTAAGGAATATCCTTTTATCCATTGTAAAGGAGGGAAGAGGTTTTTCCACATGGATCAACAGCTTGTAGGACGGGTTGTACTTGAATGAGAGATTGTTTTTTGCCCGGAGCAATTACAGGGATCAAGCAGAAAGTAAGTTAGAGTGAAGGAGTGAGGCTGATTATGTCAGCGGGGAATCTGTACGTATATTCCGGACTGAGAAAATCATATCCGCTATCCCCTACTCATTTTCTTCAAGCAACGCCTGTTTCAGCACCTGCAAAGCGGCAAGCTGTTCTTCGCTTACGACCGGATAAGCCAGCTTCATGGTATCCATGGCCTGTATGATAGCCGATGCAATAACCAAACGGGCATAAGGCTTGTTATCGGCGGGCACCACGTACCAGGGAGATTTTTCAGTTGCGGTATTTTTAATCATTTCCTCGTAGGCACCCATATACTGTTTCCAGTATTTTCGCTCCTGCACATCGGCGGTACTGAATTTCCAGTTTTTTTCGGGATTATCGATACGCTCTATAAAACGCTTCTTTTGTTCTTTTTTCGAAATATTCAGGAAAAACTTCACCACCAGTATGCCATTATGGTTCAGGTAGGATTCAAAATTCCGGATATCATTCAAGCGATCCTCCCATATGGAAGCGGTGATCAGCTTCTCAGGAATCTTCTGTGATTTCAGGATGCTTTCGTGAACCCGAACCACCAGCACTTCTTCGTAGTAGGAACGGTTAAAAATGCCGATCCGGCCGCGTTCAGGCAGGTGTTTCATACAGCGCCACAGGTAGTCGTGGTCCAGTTCTTCGGAAGTGGGTGCTTTGAAAGCGGTTACCTCGCAACCCTGCGGGTTGATGCCCGACATCACATGCTTTATGGCACCGTCCTTCCCGGCCGCATCCATAGCCTGAAAAATCAGGAGTAGCGACCATTTATCCTGTGCATAAAGCGTATCCTGCATGCGGGCGAGCAATTGTATTCCTTGTTGCAGGGCATCTTCGGCTGCTTGCTTGTCCGTTTTGCCTGAATCGGCATTCACCGTGGTTGAGAAATCCCTGAGTCTGAATTTCTTTTCACCAGTAACGCGATATGGCTTTGCTATACGTTTAGCTCCGGCAACAATGGTCTTCCTGCCCGGAACAGTTTTGGAATCAGCACCGGAATCAGCAGGAGAACCATTTGATTTTAGCTTATCGGCACTTTCCCCGGGAATTGTATTTTTCTTATTGGTTGCCATGATAAATAATTTGATAAAAAGAGTGATCTAACAAAGATAAGGTTGTTTTTGTCAGGTCGGACCAAATGGCATCATTTAGAAAGCTACAGCCGGGGATTTGAAAACGCTATTCCGGCCAGGAAAAACGGCCAGCATCATTAAATCCATCTCCAGCATGTAAAATTCAACTTCTGCCTTCAGGCGCTGCCAGGGAGTTCTCTGCCTGAAGTCAAACTTATTTGACAAATCTGAATACACAAACATGATTATTTGAGCCATTGCCTGTTATAATTGCTATTTTTACTTTTTTAAAAAAACTCACCTTAATCGCCTTAGCAGGATTTGGTATTTCCCAGAGGATTTCGGCCCAGGCATGAAAAGCATGCCGGTTGAAAGCCCTGCTAAATTAATCTCAAACCAGAGCACAGGAATTTTTTACTATGGGATACAGGGCAATACTATTCGTCTGTTTAACCTTAATTTCTTTGGCTGCATCGGCCAGAGAAGGGTATACGGATAAAATTGACAGTTTAAAAAGTCGTATGGCGGTTGGCCGATCAGATACATCGCAGGTTCAATTTAATCTTCTTCTTTCGAAAGCCTATAAATCGGCGGGAATAAAAAAATATGATACGGCCCTGCTCTACCTCAACAAAGCATTACAATTATCGAATGAACTGAAATACGACAGGTGGCTTTACGATATCTACAGCGAAAACAGTTCTTTACTAATTGCGAGCGGCAACTTCTCCATTTCGCTTGAATACTATTTCAAAATGCTGAAATTGCTGGATGAAACACAGGGCAAGTACGGATCGAAAACCAGCCTGCAGGAAAAATATGCCATCCTCTATGGAGATATGGGAACCTGTTATTTTAAAATGGAAGACAAAGAGAAAGCCCTGTCGTATTACACCAAGAGCCTTGAATTATGCCGTACTATCTCTGTAAAAGACAAGAGTTTCCCCTGCAATCAATACCAGCTTAAGTTATACAACAATATAGGTTCCGTTTACCTGACCCGGAATGAGCTTCAACAGGCAAAAGCCAATTATGAAAAGGCACTCGAGATCAATAAAGTGAATAACAACCAGATATATTCGGCCTCTATCTATAATAACCTGGGCATTATATACAAATCCCTGAAAGATTACCCCAGGGCTTTTGAATACTACAATAAATCCTTCCTGATCCGACAGGAGCTGCACGATACCGCCGGCATGGCACAGGTTTACAATAACCTGGGCGATTGTTATTACACCACCGGTGATTATTCCAAATCAATAGAAATATTAAATAAGGCTCTACTGTTTAGCAAACAGGTCTCCACTCTACCTTCGCAGATGAAGGCGGCCAGTTTCCTGTCGGAGTCGTATGCAAAGGTGGGAAATTTTAAGCAGGCGCTCAGCATGCATAAGTTTTACAGCCAATTGCACGACAGCATTAATAATACTGGGCAGATACAGTTGGTTGCCAAGCTGGAGATGCAATACCTGTTTGAAAAAGAGCAAAAAGAAAACGAACTGCTGCAGCAGGTACAGCTGGCCCAGAAGCAACGCAAAATACTGATATTCATGATTATATCCGGCGTATTGCTTTCTTCCTTTATCGTATTGATCCTGTTAAACCGCAATCAGAAAATCAGGTTACGGCGCAACGAACTGCTGCAGGAAAGCATGGTACTCGAAAGCCGGAACCTGCTGCTCGAAAAACAGAACCTCGAACTCGAAAAGATCCGGCTGAAACAGGAACTCGATTTCAGGAATAAGGAACTCACCACACATGTGATGTACCTGCTGAAGAAAAATGAATTTATCACCTCCATTTCAGGTAAATTACTCAATATTAAAACCCTGTTAAATAACGAGGACAAAAAATGGGTGCAGGATATTGTGCGCGAATTGCAATCGAACGTGGATAATACCGTTTGGGGGGAATTTGAGATGCGTTTTCAGCAGGTTCATGATGATTTTTACGACCGCCTGAAAGAACATTTTCCCGATCTCACTCCAAATGAGAAAAAAATATGTGCCTTCCTGCGTTTGAATATGACCACCAAGGATATCTCGTCCATTACCTTTCAAACGGTTAAGAGCATACAGGTGGCCCGTACCCGGCTTCGGAAGAAAATGGATATGAGCCGCGATGAAAACCTGATTTCCTTTCTGCAGCAATTATAATTCACCCTGACATTCGGGGCATCAGCTGAGCCCGGTGGTTTACCAGGGATGCTTTCTCTCAAAAAAACGCTTTCATCTCCGGGAGAATAAGCCCGGTAAGCTGTTTTCACTTCCTATTTATCAGAAAATAATTCATCCTACTGTATTGTTTATAAGCAATATACAAATTTTGTAGTATTTTTATTCTCCCTTTTGATCAGCCTGTAGTCATTTTGTGTTGCTCATTTCCTTGGAAAAAGGATCTTGCATGCCGAATTTTGGTGATTCTTAAAGCCCGTTTGTATGGAGACTAAACTAATCAACAAGGAAGAAAAGCATGAGAAAGAACTCAGGGCTCTTGTGTCGCGCATAAAAAATGAGACCACGGCCCTGAACAAAATTCTCGCCGTGTTAAAAAACAAAGAAGAAGGAACCGAAGCAGAGCAAAAATCCGCTGATTCAGTCAGCAAGTGAATATACCTAAATCCGAAATGAATATGAATAATCCCGTTACTATGGCTTACCGAACGTTTCTGTTGTTCACCGCTTTGTTATGGATAATGGCTTTCGGGGCCTCTGCCCAGGTAAGCTACTATTATAATTCAAATGCGAAAATCCAGGTCACTCCTACCCGCTCGGGTCAGGTAATCTATAACCAGCTTAACCAGGTGAGTGGAGGGGGAATCACCAGCGAGGAATTTACCGATATGCCCGCCTACACCAGCATAGCTGCGGATGATTTTGAGGTGCCGGCTGGAATGGTATGGAATATCCATTATATTGATGTGGCAGGCGCTTTTGACGTTACCGGAATCCCGGTGAATGCGGTAAATGTGTTCTTTTACAGCAATAACAACGGGATACCCGGGGAAGCCATTCATACTTTCACAAATATTACCAATGTGAACCAGGTGCCTGTGAATGCTACAACGGATAAGCTGGGAATATCCCTGCCATCGGCAGTGATACTTCCAGAAGGACATTACTGGCTTGGCGTTCAGCTTATTGGCGAATTTGGAACGCTGGGTCCCTGGCGCTGGAGCGAACATGTAGGGCTAACCATTGGAAACGAATACCAGTGGAAAAATCCCCAGGATGGATTCGGCACCGGCATGGTCGACTGGACAGCATCTTCTTTGTTTTCGTGGGGATATTTTGACCTGGCATTTGCCTTTTACGGACAGGCCCCGGCCAACGACCTATCCATGCTTTCGATTGAATCGCCTGTGAATGCGGCAGGTCTGGGCACGGCCGAAGCCATCACGGTCCGGCTGACGAACGAAGGCACCGACACCCAATCAGGGTTTAACGTAAGTTTTACCATCGACGGGGGTGCCCCTGTTTCGGAAAGTGTAGGAGCGTTTTCCCTTTCACCTAACCAGGCTTCGCTGTATACCTTTAATGCCACCGCCAACCTATCGACTCCCGGGCCTCATGAAATCAGGGCTTCGGTAAACCTGGCAACGGATACGCGGCACGATAATGACTCTGCATATAAACTGATTTACAACCTGGGCACTATCATACCTATGCCTTCAACAGGCACCTCGGCCATCACCTCCTGCGGGGCAACTTTTACGGATTCAGGTGGAACAGGCGGTGATTTCGGGATGGACGACAATGCTACAACCACCATTTACCCGGCCAATGCAGGCGACAGGATCAAGCTTAACTTCCTGTCCTTCGATGCCAGCTGGGGTGGCTTCAGCATTTACGACGGTATTGATCTAAATGCGCCGCTGATAGGAACCTGGAACGGGACGAACAGTCCGGGACAGGTGTTGGCGTTGAATGCAGCCGGCGCACTAACAGTACATTTCGAAGGACCAGGCTGGGAAACCAGGCCGGGCTGGGAAGCCTATATATCGTGCTATGCGCCGGTAACCGACGATTTTGTTGCCCTGGCGCTGAACTGTAATGTGCCAACCATGTTTGCCGGCGACAATTCCATCTTATCCGCTAAGGTGCAGAATTACGGGACACTTTCCCAAGCCAAAACCATAACGTTCAAAGCGAACAATATCGTTATCGGCACTCAAACCACCCCCGTTCTGAATCCCGGTGATACAGCATGGGTTTCGGTGCCTTTCAGCCCTGCCGGTTCCGGTAACTATCACATTGTGGCCAGTCTGCCGTCCGACCTGGGTGCGGTTCCCAACGATACCGTTTCCATTGAAAAATACGTGTACCCTTTCGGCACCTTTTATGAAGATTTCGAAGGCAGCGTTTTCCCTCCTGAAAACTGGAGGCACGGAGGCGCCTGGTCGCAGGGTAATTCGCCTGCTGTCGGAGCCCATAATGCGCAATGTTATGTTGATTATACTTCGTCCGACACCCTGGTAAGCCCGCGTCTCGATATTCATGCAGGCGATATGCTCACTTTTGCAGCTAAAACCACCCCCTGGTGGGTTGGGAACCTGGATGTGTACTGGTTGAACGAACTGAACGGGCAATGGAATTACATGCAAACCATACCCTTAAGCAATTTCAGCTATACCCAGCATACCATCGATATGACACAGGCTGCAGGAACCAACCGTATAGGTTTCTTTGTAAATGTTACCGATCCTTTTTCGTGGACTGGCAGCGTTCAGCTTGATAATGTGCTCGGACAGGGAATAACCGTGCATCACGACAATCATGACCTGAAAGCCAAGGCTCTTACAGGTAACAGCTTTTACAATATAAACGAACCTGCCCATTTCCAGTTTGTAGTCAGGAACGATGGACTGCTTGCGGCAACTGCGGGAACTTATACCGTGAAACTTATGAAAGATGGTGCCGTTCCGGTTGAACTTGCATCGGTAGCGGGACAGGCCCTGGCCATGCAGCAGGAAACCACCTACGATCTGAGCTGTACCTTCACCCAGGTTGAAAACATTTCGGTGTATGCCATAGTGGAATATGCCGAAGACCAGTTTCCTGTAAACAACAAGAGTGCAGTTAAGGAATTGACAGGTCTGGCGGGTGGTTCCACCGTAGCCACGGTTGGGAATGACCTGTACCAGGTTTCGTGGCCTATAGATTTTTCGTATAAAAAAAGTCTTTCCGAAACCATTTATCTCAATTCCGAAATCATGCAGTCAGGTGTGCTATTCGGCATAGATTACAGCTATAATTTTTCACTTCCCGAAACCAATGTTCCGGTCAGGATTTGGGTAGGCGAAACCACTGTCAGTGAAATCACTGACTGGATTCCTGCAACGGCTATGACACTGGTGTATGACGGGTTGTTGAATTACCCGGCAGGGAAACATGCCATCTACATTCCGTTCCAGCTGCCGTTCAATCATGCTGATGCTTCGAAAAACCTGGTAATCATGACCGAAAAAATCGATACCCATTTTGATGTAAATCAAAATTTCTATGCCTATCTCTCGGCAACGAATTCATCCATCGAAATGAGCGGCGATGATATTATTCCCGATCCCTATGCCCCTACAGGCGGTTATGCAACTCCAACAAATCCAAATATACAGTTTGTTTTCAATACCGGGGTAGGTGCACTACAAGGAAACGTTACCAAAACCAGCGGAGCAGTATTTCCGGGTGTTCAGGTAAGCGTTGACGACCTGGGCATCACCGCAACAACCGATGCCACAGGGCACTACTTCATGCCCTATGTGCCTGCCGGAGCTTTCCAGGTTACGGCCGAAAAGTTTCAATATCTTCCGCTCACCAAAGCTGCAGCTATCGTTTCGAATAATACCACTACCGTAGATTTTGTGCTTAGCCTTCTGGATTTGCTTTCCGTTTCGGGCCGTGTGGTAGGCAACGACAATACATCGGCTGGAATTGCCAATGCCGCGGTTTCACTCAGCGGGTACAGCAACTATAGTACTTCGACCGATGCACAGGGCTATTTTACCATTCCAAATGTTTACAGTAACAACACCTACTCGCTGCTCATCAACAACGAACGCTATCAGATCTACACCGGTGAGGTTGTGATGCTCAACGCAAATGTCGACCTGGGGATTATTACACTTACCGAGAAACTGGTTATTCCTTACGCCATAACAGCTGTCGACCAGATGAACAAAGCCCGTGTCACCTGGTATACACCTGATATTACTGCTGCGGGAGTATTATCGTTCGACGACGGTACAAACTCGAACGGGTATGCAGGCGAACCAAACGAAGAAGTATGGCTTGGGAATTATTTCCCTGTGACGGCAAAAGCCACTGTCAGCAGTTTCGATGTATATTGGGCCGGGTATGGAGTAAATTCGCCTCAGACCATGCGCCTCGATATATTCGACGAGCAGGCGAACCTGCTGGCCAGCAGTAACGAGTTCACCTCGGGTAAGGATAAATGGGTGAATGTGGATGTTCCCAATCTAACCCTTAAAGGCAACTATTATGTGATGATTCACTGGAGCGGTACCTTTGCGCAATCCACCTTCCTGGGTTTTGATACGGTTTCAGCCACAACCCCGAATTATGCATATTTGCTGTACCCGGGCGGAACACCTCAGCACCTGTCGGACGTAACCGGTGAACACGGAACTTTTCTTATCCATGCCAATGCCATGATAGGAGGTAAAAAAACCATAATGGCTCCGGGTTCAGCCAACGATGTAAACGGGTTTGATGTTTTCAGGGGACTTCTTTCGGATATTGCCAATGCAGGCAGCTGGCCTAAACTGAATGCCAACAGCAGCATTTCGACCGTTTACGAAGATGTAACCTGGCCACCGGCTGAAAACGGATATTATATCTATGCAATAAAAGCCCTTTATAGCCATGGCGAATCGGAATTAGCCTTTTCGAATGTGCTCATGAATATTTATTCAGGAATGGAACAGTCGACAAAACCTCAGTATTCCGTTTACCCGAATCCTGCCGCGGACTTTGTAAACCTTGAAAATTGCCAGGATACCAGGGCAACTTTGTTCGGTATGGATGGCAAACTAATCCTGACCAACGAAATTCACGACCATCATTACCGTATGGATTTGCATGGCTTATCCAAAGGTATTTATTCACTCGTTATCCAGGCAAAATCTGACCTTTTCCAGATTAAAATTGTTATTAAATAAATACCCTCATGAACCCGGGCCAGTAGCCCTTGTTAATTCGTTATCCCTGCATCCTTGCGGCCGCAAAAGGCACCGCAGGGATGCACGGTTTACAGAACAGGAAGGAAGAGTGAGGAATCAGGATTCATCCAACACAAATCAGTACTCAAAATCAGAAAAACATGAAAAAGCTTTACGTCTTAATCAGCCTGGTAGTACTTTTAGCACATGCAGGAAATTCCCAAACCTGGGAAAAGATTTACACCGGGTATAATTACATACTCAAGGGAATCGAATTCCCGGGTGGCCAGGGCCAGGTAGGCTGGGCCGGGGGACAATCGTTGACCTATATGGGAGATGGAATCGTGATAAAGACAACCAATGGCGGCATCTCCTGGACCCAACTCTGGACCGGCTCGCAACAAGGTTTGGAAGGAATCAGTTTCCCGGATATGAATACCGGTTATATTGGGGGGTGGAGCGGTTATTTTGCCAAAACCACCGACGGCGGGCTCACGTGGACGCCTCAGAACCCCGGCACGGATATTTATTATTATACCGATGTGGTGTTTAAGGATGCAACCCATGGTGTGGTCACTGCCCAAACCAATACGGGTATTGGCGTATACTCCACCAGCAACGGTGGAACCACCTGGGTTACCGGAACCGGATTAACGGGAGTTCCATACAAGCTTTGCTTTGTATCAGGGAATACCTATTTCCTGGTTACCAACGGAGGTGATATACAGAAATCAACGGATGGAGGTTTAAGCTGGGCAACGGTTTATGCTGCTGGCGGACTCCTGCTTGGAATTGATTTCTATAACCCGCTTATCGGCATTGCTGCCGGCGAAGATGGACGAATCATTAAAACCTACGACGGAGGTGCCACCTGGCAGCAACAGGTAATAGCTTTCGGGCAGCCCTTATGGCACGACTTTGCCTGGGCCAGTCAGGATGAAGTGTATGCCTGCGGAACGCCTGAATTTGTTTTTAAATCGCTTGACGGCGGTTCAACCTGGGTGGACGATTATCCTCAGAGTACCTATAATCCTGCCTTGTACGAGATCATGTACACCCCTGATGGAATAGGGCTGATGTGCGGTTCGCAGGGATGGTTTTACCGTAAGGTGCCTGTGGTTACGGCTGCTTTTACGGCCAGTACCACTCATGTGTGTAATGGAGGCAGCGTTCAGTTCACCGATCAGTCTATAGGTTCGCCTACTGCCTGGAACTGGACTTTTGCCGGTGGAAATCCTGCCACATCAACACTACAGAACCCCCTGGTAACCTACACAACACCGGGAAATTATGATGTTACCCTGCTGGTCAGCAAAGGATCAATAACCAATACCTTATCAAATCCCGGAATGATCCATGTTGAAGCCCCGGTAACGGTTGCACCTTCCCAGGCCAGCGGTCCGACGGCTATCTGTGGTTCATTCAATTACGACTACCTTACAACAGCGGTGCCGGCCGCCACAAGTTACAGCTGGACTGCCGATCCCATTAATGCCGGTGTATTTTCGGGAACTGGTTTAACGGGTACGCTTGCCGCTTCCAATCTCTGGAATGGCAATTTCACGGTTAAGGTTTCCGGTGTAAGTGCCTGTGGTGCAGGTCCGTCGTCGGCTGCATTGAATGTGGTTCTGACTCACCAGCCCAATGCCTATTTCCTGTTTACCGGGGGCGGATATTGTGCAGGGCAGGCGGGTTATGAAATCAAACTTTCCAATTCGGATATTGGGGTCAATTACCAGTTGTATAAAGATGGCGTTGCCTCCGGACCACTTGTACCCGGCACGGGAAGTATGCTGAGTTTCGGGTTTCAAACGGCCGGGGATTATACCGTAAGCGGTGTAAACGGATCATGTTCAGCAAGCATGCAGGGAACTTCCAGCGTTTACCTCATCGACCCGCCTGCCACGGCATCTATGCCAGGAGGTGCAGCAAGCAGCTGTAATAATACCCCTTCTACTTTTACGGCATCCTTACCAGCCAATGCTTTAACGCTGGTGTGGACCCTGTCGCCTCCGGGTGCCGGAAGCATTTCGCAACCCAATTCCACCACCGCTACCGTAAGCTGGAATACCGGATTCTCAGGCATAGTGTCGGTTAGCGTTCAGGGGCAGAATGAGTGTGGTTTAGGAACAGCCTCAAATGCACTGAGTGTTACCGTTAACCCGGCTCCAGCTCCCGTAGCTGCAGGAATCGCAACAGTATGCAAAAACCAGGAGGTCACCTACACAACACTCTATAATGCAGGCAGTACGTATGCCTGGACGGTTACGGGAGGAAATATCGTTTCAGGACAGGGAAGTTCTCAGGTATCCATACTCTGGGTGAATACGGGTGCCGGCAGTGTTTCGGTAAGTGAAACAACGGCATCAGGTTGCAGCGGCCTTTCGCCTGCGCTTGCTGTTGCTGTTAACGAATGTACCGGTACGACTGAAAATAATGCGGAAGTTTATAACGTGTATCCCAATCCGGCTGAAGACCACCTGGATATTGTATTCAACTCAGATATGAAAACTCCGGTCGAAGTCACCATCTACAACTTTGCCGGTCAGCTTGTGGCCCGTTTTCCCGAACCGGACATCAGCAACGTTCATAGTTTGAAAATTGATATCACAAATCTCAATACCGGTATTTATACCTTAAAGATCACGGGTCAAAACCTGACTCTAAGCAGGTTGTTTATCCGGAAATAGCTGTTCGTTTCCATTTCAAAATGAACTGACCGCCTTCTGACCGGAGGCGGTCAGTGTCTTGTAAGCGAATGGCGAAACTTTGCAGGAGATCGTGAACAGAAGGCCACTTCAGGTTTGCCGGGTTTCGTCAACAGGTTCGGGAAGTGTCATTTTCAGGGTAACATAACCAACCAGGGCAGCCATACCGGATGCGATAAGTATGGCAATTTTCGAACTGTTTACCAGCACATTGCTATCGAATGCAAGCAAGGTGATAAAGATGGACATGGTAAAACCAATCCCACCCAGGAGGCCCGCTCCCAGGATATGTTTCCATTTCAGACCTTCGGGCAAGGCAGCCAGTCCCAGCCAGGCTGCCAGGGAAGTGAAAAGTATTATTCCCAGTGGCTTTCCTGCAACCAGGCCTGTAAGTATCCCCATGCTGTTGCATGTGCCCAGGTTGCCTATCCAGTCACCTCCCAGGGCAATGCAGGTGTTGGCAAGGGCAAACAGGGGGAGGATAATGAATGCAACCGGTTTGTGCAAAAAGTGTTGAAGCAGGTAGGAAGGCGATTTTTCGCCTCCCTCGCCGAAGGGGATGACAAAGGCGAGGACCACACCGGTGATGGCGGCATGAACCCCGGAATGCAGCATAAAATACCAGGCTAACACTCCTCCGGCCAGGTATGGAATAAGGTTATGCACTTTAAGGCGGTTCAGCACACCTAACACACCCAATATACCAACGGCCATGCCCAGATTCAGGAATGAAAGGGATGTGGTATAAAAAACGGCAATCACGATAATGGCTCCCAGGTCATCGATCACAGCTAAAGCGGTTAGGAATATCTTAAGCGATGCCGGAACCCGTTTCCCGAGCAGGGATAAAATCCCGATGGCAAACGCGATATCGGTGGCCATAGGTATTCCAGCTCCAGCCTGGGTAGGCCTTCCAAAATTGAATAGCAGGAAGATGCCGGCAGGCACAAGCATGCCTCCCAAAGCACCGAAAAGGGGAAGGGAAGCATTTTTAATATCCAAGAGTTCTCCCTGGTAAATCTCCCTTTCCAGCTCCAGGCCGATTAAAAGAAAAAAGATAGTCATCAGGCCATCGTTAATCCAATGAACCAGACTATGCCCGGCAAGATCGTAATTCCACAACCGGGTATACCCTGCCTGAAAGGCGGAATTAGCAAGCAGCAGCGAAAGAACTGTTGCAACAACAAGTATAATCCCGCCGGCCTTTTCACTATCGAAAAATTCGCGGAACAAGTGTGTAAGCCGCATAAATACTATATCCCGTTTAAGTGTATTTCGTTCTACGATTTCATCGCGTCAGGCTGTGAGAGGAACTTGATCAGGTTATTCATGCCGGCCTGGTGCGGACCTTAAACAAGGTTCAGCAGATTATTTTCAAAATCCATCAGTAATCAGTGCGAATACATGTCGATGACCTCCGTTATGGCCCTGGTACAGGCCGGGCAGAATTCCTGCCGGTTGCGGGTAAACATAATGCAGTCGAGCGCTGATCGATAGAGACCGAATTGCATATAATTGCCTCCTTCGAAAGCACCGGCAGCATCCTTGTATTTGTTCTTCCCAAACATTTCGAGGGTGGTCTTTTTCTCACGTTCGAACAAATTCTCCATCTCCGTTTCAGGCACATTGGCGGCACGTAAGGCGCGTCTCTCCTTTTGTATGCCATAACTAAAGTTGTCGAATTCAGTCTTGTCCCAGGGCGTAGGAACAGGGGTACCCGGTTTTACGAGATCCTTCCATTTCAGCTTAGCCGGATCCAGCAGGGCGGTAACATTGGGTTCCCAGGGTTCGACGGTAACAGCAGCCGGCTGGTACGAAACATCCGAAGTGTAATATTCATCGGCCAGGGCGGCAAAGCAGTGGCCGAACTCATGCACAAAAATATATTTCGAGAACTTGTTGTCGGCGGCAACGGTGGAGTACAGGTTAAAAATACCTCCGCCTCCGTATGTGCGTTCGTTGATCAGGATAAACATATAATCGTAAGGTACCGTGGCTGCCACATCGCGAAGGGTTCGGTTATCGTACGAAAGTGCATAGCGTTCCGAATCGAACGCCCCGTACGACATGGAAAGCGGGGTTCGGTTAAAAACACCGGGATGAGGTTTATTCACCCCGCTGCTGGCCGAAGGCGTTTCAACAGCCCTCACGTTGAAATCGGCTTTACGCGATTTGTATGGCTCAACGGTAAATAACTCATCGGTAAGGGTAGCCACATCTTTATGAAACTTATCCATTTCGGCAGCCGTGTAACCATCCCCAAGAATAACAATGTCAACATGAGTGCTGGTTTTGCCGTTTTCGATATACGGGAAGCTTTTATAGGTGCTTTTGAGTACGGAAGGGTTTACAATCCGCGACTTCGGATCAACGACCATACTCCATATTGCTACGAAGTTATTTTTCGCATCCCGCTTTTCGATGGTGAGTTTCACCGGTAACAGGGGCCATGGAAATCGCAATGACTCATGAAAAGTGCCCCAGGAAGGATCGCCTGTGCTCTGCCACTCGCCAAAAACACTGGCAAAGCCACGGCTGTAAAGAAGCGTATTCGTGGCGGTATCGGTAATTTTGAAAAAGTACAAACCCCGGTTTAGCTCATCCAGCAGTACCGTTTCACTTCCGGCCCACGGACCGTCGTTCAGTATACGGTCGAGAGAAAAGTGCTCTTCCGCAGCAGTGCCGGTATGAAAATAATCCACCCGCATGGTGAGACCGGTAAAATACCGACTGAAGTTAACGCTGGCATTTTTTTGTGCAAAAGATTGGGCACTCAGAGCCAAAGTCAGAAAAAGAATGGAGATTTTTTTCATGGATTAATATTTTATTTTTTTATGGCCCTTTGTAACTTCTTACGAGCTGCTTATTTAAAGGTTTTTACGCATGTGGTAAAGGCTATAAACCGAAGATTCGCCGGGTTGAATATGATTTCATCACAGCAGGTGATGGTTACCGTGGTGGCTGTTTCAACACTGGCCATTTTTTAATGAATGTAAAATTATCAATTATTCGCGAATGAGTCCTATATTAAATGTACGATTTCTTTAGAGTGTTGAAATGACGGGGTTCATCCTTTTCCTTGCCTGTTTTTACCCGGTATTTATGCACTAAACCTGCCCGGAATCATTTATAGAATTTATTATATCTCATTGTTTGCCAATTACATGCAGTACATACGATATACTCAGTTCTGGAAACAAATTTACAATGGTATTCGATTTTCAACTAAGCCCTGTTCATTTTGAGCTGGGGACTGACCACTTCAGGTTTTCGGACAAAAACGGACCCGCCGTTAAAAATGTGGGTAATTCAGTTAATGAGGCATATTTAATATATTCATAATCAGACAATAGCATGATTTTTTGTTTCCCGTCTAAAACCTTCGTATTTTCATTACTACATAAATGAATATCTCAAATCACAAACTATGAAACAAACTTTTCTGTTTGCTATACTGTATGTCGAAAATTAGGGGGCAGGGCTGGGCTATCCCAGCGCACACTGTAAAAGTACCCATGCCTCCGGCATAAGCCTGTGTGCCGAAAGCAACAGTACGGATGCCACATCAGTATTTGTAAATGCCATAGGAACATCAGGATCGAATGCCACTTTTGCCAAATTTTTCGACGGCGGCAACAGCGACCTGATCAGGATGGATAACAACGACGGATTATGCGCGGGCCGTATCAAACTGTTTGGAAATTCGAGCGGGAACGGCGGAGGCGGTTTCGCCCTGGGAAGTAACTCCTTTGGGTTGATACTGGGATCGATTGCTCAGAACGCCGGAATTTCAACCTATATTGCCAATGCTTATATTGACGGTTCCGGAAACCAAAGGCTGGTTTCCTGGTATGATGCCAACGTTTCGCTGGGAAGTTCATCATACCGGTGGACATCCGTGTGGTCAACCAACGGAGTGATTCAAACCTCCGACGAACGCGACAAACAGAATATACAATCACTGAAATACGGCATCAGTTCGGTGATGAGTCTTAATCCTGTCAGTTTTGAATGGGAAAAAGAGAAAAGCCGTTTAGGCACGGGCACTAATCTGGGCTTTATTGCACAGGAACTGGAAAAAGTAATTCCTGCCGCTGTCATTCATTCCACGGCTTCGTCCGAAGAAATTGAATCCGCCGCCAAGGCAGGCCGCGGAACCATAGAAGCGGATACCTATGGCGTAAAATACAGCGAAATCATACCTGTGCTGACGAAAGCCATACAGGAACAGCAGGCCCAGATTGAAGAACTGAAAAAAGAAGTTCAGGCTTTGAAAAACAAATAATCCTCCCGGGGAATTCAGGTTAAGGTTAAGGTTGGGATTTAGTTCCCAATTTCAACCTTTTCTGTTTCATCTCACTCAAAGGAAAATGCCATAGGCTCATAAAAGATTCATTGGAAACGGACAGGGGGCCTTCTGCTGTATGGAATTAAACAGTACTAACCAATTACAGATGGTTTGTTTCTGTTACTTCACCAGTACCAGGTAGCCTTTCGATGGAAGACTCACCTCATCGTCACCTTTAAGAGTATAGGAAATATTGCTCAGCAAATCCGTGTAAATCCCTGCATACCGCCTGGAGTTGAGTTTCACCGTCACTCGTTTTTCGCCAAAGTTGATCAGCGTGATGACTCTTTCTCCGTTTTTCTCCCTCGCGAAGGAGAGTACCTGTGAGGGTTTGTCGTTATATATCCGCAGCATTTCCCCTCCCGAATCTCCATTCCACAAAGCCTGGTTTTTATGCTTCAGCGCGAAGAGTTTCTTATACATATCGAAAAACGGGTGCTTCTTCCATTCAATCGGATCTTTGTCGAAAAATTTGAGCGAACGGTTCAGTCCGGCTTCCTGCCCGCTGTAAACCAACGGCATTCCATTCACGGTGCATGCCAGTACCATACAGGCTTTCAGTCCATCGCCGAAGTTCGAAAACTGGTTACCTTCCCAGGCATTTTTATCGTGATTGTCGGTAAATGTCATACGGTAAGCATCGTTTGGAAAGGTATTCACATCGTGCGCCATATATTCCACCAAACCGCCAATTGGTTTCCGGCCGGTGGTTACTTCTTTCATTTTATCCCAGAGGCTCCAGGAGTAGGTCATGTCGAAAGCTTTTTTATGCAGGTCTCTCGATTCCCATTCGGCCAGCATAAATACCGGTTTGACGGCATCCAGTTCAACCCTGGCGTTTTCCCAGAAATCAAGGGGAATAAACCCCGCCACATCGCAGCGGTACCCGTCAATATCGGTTTCTTTCACCCAGTAGGTTAAAGCTTCCGTCATATATTTTCTCAGCCCGGGTTTAGTGTAGTCAAAATCAATAATGTCTTCCCAATCGTACCAGGGAGTAGGCTGAAATTTGCCTTCTGCCGTTCTGGTGTACCAGTCGGGATGTGCCTTTACCAGCTTGTTGTCCCAGGCCGAGTGATTGGCAACCCAGTCGATAATCACATGCATTCCCATCTCGTGTATTTTCCTTACCAGCGCCTTAAAATCATCCATGCTGCCAAACTCGGGGTTCACGGCATAATAATCTTTCACTGAATATTCACTGCCCAGCTTTCCCTTCCTGTTCTTCACACCTATGGGATTAACCGGCATGAGCCATATAATATCGACTCCCATTTCCTTTAAACGGGGCAGGTGTGCTTCGAAAGCCCTGAAAGTGCCTTCGGGGGTATATTGCCGGATATTCACCTCGTAAATGGTGGCATTGTGGCTCCAGGCGGGATGTTTTATTTCCACGTATTTTTTAGGGCTATACCTGCCATCAGCACCGGCCTCCTTCACTCCTTTATTGCAGTTCGAAAGAAGAAGCATCAGAAGGAAGATTCCGGCTGAAGTAAGATATTTATTCATGGCACGAAATATTAATGTTAGTTTTTCAGGAACTGGAGTTTGCAGGATTTTACTTATAACGCACTTAGCGTCAACCTATTTTATCCGCTTGCCCTCAAATTTTTCATTTTGTGGCATTTAAACCCGCATGTATTCAGGCTCTTTCAAATCAGGCGTGGCATCTCCCGTCAGCAAAATTATTCTTCGTAACGAGTTTAGCGCTTAACTATGCTGCAGGAGGCTATGCCCGACGCCAAATCCGTATATCAGTCCCGTTGTGTTTATGCTCCCGTTTAACCCGACGGGTGGTGCATTGTAGCTTGTACTGTACTTGCATGCATGCAAGTGAAAATTACTAAACCATGGATTATGCTGTTGGTTTTCATGCATTTGCTTGTTACGATCTCCAACAGTCGCGCCTCAAAGGGACATGCCATGCATAAAATCATTTTCCCTGGGTTTAACATTTCGGAGCTGGCTCTTTTCAGAATGAGGGATGTTTCATCTTCATCCAATCCAACAGCCAGGGAATTGTTTCGTTCAAAAATAGTCTTTTTATGTGATGTAACCTGATTCGCCTGGTCGAAAATACGGTTGCCCGGGAAATAAACCAAATATCCGGCAGTATATTCCTGGTTTTCACCTTTTCCTCCTGTATCTGTGCCCTGAATTCCCATACAAGAATGTTACAAGCTGATTCTCCAGGGGCAGGGATGCAGGAAGGTCATTCGTAAATCCAGTAATAAACCCTCCCTCAATGTGCTGAACAGCGGAGCACTGTGCATATAACTGCACATATTTTTTTTGCTTTCCTTAATATTTAATGTACTTTTACATTAAGATATCCCTCGTGGTCTCCGATCGACTTAGGCTGGTTTTCTTCCCCCAACTTTTATTCTGAATGAATTATCCCGGATTCCTGTGATCTAACCAGGAATTGGTCATAAACCCCTGCTGAAACACCGTGCTTTCAACAGGCAGGATACTGAGAAATTAGTATATCGTTTTAAATACCAATTGCCATGAAAACGATGCTTTCCATTTTCATCATCTTCTTATTCCAGGTTCGGGTTTGCAAGGCACAAGTCAACATGAGGCCGGCTGATATTCCATACCAATATTGCTGTCAATCAATGAAAATTTCGGTTGATGCCGGCATGGAGGCTCATTTGGAAGGATTCAGCGAAAGCGATATATCGAAAATCGTTGTGTGCCTTGATTATAAGACCCGTTCCGCCAGGATGAAAAGCAGCATATACCTTACTTCAGTTGCTCCATACCCGCAGGGAACCAATATCCGCACTGAAGTGTTATTGCGGAATGACAGCCTGGTACGGCTTCGCCCGCTGAATTTGAATCAATACTGGCTGGCCAACCCGCTCACCGTTTACGTCACGGTAGTGTACAGCCGGGGCAACGGGAGCAGTGGGAGCTTTACCTTCGGCAGGGCGGATAAAAGAAATATAGAAGAAGTCAAAGCGCTGAATATTTTGTGTCCGGTTACCAAGGCTCCGCCCCCGCCCCGCAAAGTCCTCCCGGCTCAAAAGCTGAACTCCGTGATTATTAACAGCCGGATTTTCCCAAACCGGGATGCCCTGGATTTGCTGAAAGCCTTCAACCCGGAACTGTCGGGAAAAGATTCGGTGCTGGCAACAGGGGCGGTCAAAATGCCCCCTTTCCCGGCCTTAACATTTGAACAAAGAAGATCCGCCAGGAAGCAGTACAAGGAAAGCCGTAAACCCGACCCGGCGCTCTCGGCTCAATACGACCGTTCGGCCGCGAACCTTAAGGAAGGCCTCACCATGTTCTCCGAACATAGGTTTCCGGCTAAGAACACCTCAGTCCAACATTTGGAAAGTAAACTCAAAGAGCTGAATTATTATTGCATCAACATCAGGCCCTATTCCCGGAAAACAGGCAGAAAAACGATGCTTTTTCTCAGCAGGCAAACAGATGCCTTAAATGCCATTCTTCGCGAATCAGTCAGCAAATCGGCTATAAACGACGATCAATTCAGGGATTGCCAACTGCTGATGGATAATATTTATATCAATGTCCGAAAAATTGCTGACCGTTATCACGTCAGGCCCTACTCTGCCGCCCGGGAAACCGGGTATATGGATCAGCCAGTAAACGAACTGTTTGCCTCGGGCGGCCCGGCTGTGCCCTTGCCGCCTGCCTGCACACCGGCACCGGCAGTATTGCCCTATGCCGACGATCCGGATGTTTGCTACCATCTGACCTGGTGGGAGAAACTCTTCAGGCCGCGGACCGAAAAGACCATTTACGTGTATGTGTACAAATGTTCGGGCGAACTTTGCCCCGGGGATGCCTGCAACAATACGCCCGGATGCTTCGACGGCTGCTCGGGGCAATACACGGTAGTTGCCAGTTGCATCGGCGCCGATCCCGAATGTTTCAGCGGCCTGGCCTCGGCTGCCCATACTACGCTCACTGACGCTAAGTGGACTTTCAGTGTTTACAAAGGAACCAACACCGGTGTAGCTCCCGTGAAAAGCGAGACGATTTATACACGGACTGCCAGCTGCGACTCCAACAAAAAACAATTACAGATATGGCTGAAACTGGAACAATGAGCGGTAAAATTATTGCCTTTATAAAAGGCAGGGCGGGAATAGTAACAGCTATTTTCGGGTTGTTCGGCTTTGCATTGCAAAAGCTGCTTCTGAAAATTGACGATAACCTGCTGGGGGAATTCGGGGGCATTTTTGCCCTGCTATTTGCATTTATAACCTGTATGGTTTTTTCCCTGGTTCTGAAAGTGGATTATAAAAACAGGAATTCCGCGAAATTCAAGGTCTTTAAAAGGAGAATCGATGCCGGTATTATCATTTCAGGCATAGGGCTGGTTTGCCTTGGATTTTTTTATTTTTACCTGGTAAATACCCGTACCCTGAATTATAAAGCCTACGACACCCAGACCCGTTTGCTTACCGGTGAATATAAAAACGAATTGAATATCAAGGCTTTAAAGGACTCTATTATTGCCCATCATCCTCCCATGATCTCGGTAAGCGATGCCGCCCTGATACAGGAGGTCGGCGGAAAGTCCGAAGCACTCTATACCCCCGAGTCGCTGGCAAAAAACCGGTTTATCCTGCTGGTGGTATATTGCCTGTTTATTATTTTTTTTACTTCGGTAACTTACATTGTCCCCGACATTGTCATTGTTTATTATGGCGATATCGAAAATGGTCCGACGGGGAAAACAAGCCGGGATGGATGAGACTAAGCCGGGATAAACTGATTTATTTACTTTTCAGCTTATTCCCCCTGGCCTCCTGCTAAACCGGGACAGGCACTGAAAGGGATTCGGTGAACCTAAATAAGATGCCGGGTGTTCTCTGATCCGGATTACTGATCGCATTATTCTGACATTATGATGCAGGCATTTTTATCGCATCCAGGTTAAAAGTACTTCTTCAGATCAAACCTGAATAATTTGGCCGGCTCGTAAAACCAGCCAGCCTGTATGCTTTCGGCCGAGATCCACCCTGTACCATTGTTTTTCAGCACTATGCCTTCGGTTTGCCCGAGGTGCAAAGCCGACCCCAGTTCTATTCTCCGCATACTGCCGCCGAAAACCAAATTACCCGTATAGGCCGAAAGCAGCAAGGCGAAGCAGGTATAGGATCTTCCCCCTGTATTCTTATACCCCAGAAGTATGATATTGCCCTGAGCATTCACAGAGGCGTCGGTAACAAGCCCGGCAGCATCAAACTGCTCCACAAACCTGGCGCGGTAAGTGCCTGCTGTGAGGGGAAGTACATAATGCCGGGTATGCAGGTCCGACCAGTCCTTGCTGAAAAGCTGCAGTGAATCGTTGCTGACAAAAAAGGCTTCACAATCGAAATTATTAGCATTCATGGAAGCGGCAAACGATACCTGATCGGGGTAGCTGAAATGGATAAAGCCGGCACTCACTGTATCCTTTGAGGCTTCCAACAGATCGGCCAACCGGATTTTCAATATCCGCAGGTTTCTCCTGTTGCCGTTATTGTTCCCGAAATCGCCTATATACATGTTTGAATCGTCGGCGGTAATGCTTTCCCAATCCACGTTCGGGGCATTGCTGACCAATACCGTGCGCAGAACTTTCCCGCTTAAAGTGTCGATCTGGTATATTTCCGACGGGTTTCCGCTGTCGTTCATGGTCCATAGCTGTCCATGAATGAAAACAAGCCCTGATGTTTCCTTCACCATTTCCGGCAAATCGGCTAACAGCCTGGGGTTGTAGTGCGTTGCCCTGCCTATGCCCGAAACTGCCCCGGAATTTTCAGCCCGGCTGCCTTCCATATACGGAACAGACTCTTTTACAATGGCTTGGGCCGGGCAATTTGCCACGTATACAAAAAAGAATAAGACTAAAGATTTACGGAGCAGATCGATCATACGCTGATAATATTAAACCTGGCCATTTTAAAAACGATAAAGTTAATGAAAACTAACTACCGGCATAAATGCATCAGATTAGTTCAGAATCCATTTTTTCAAATAAATATGTGCTTCCCGGCTGTCGGGATTAGCGGAATTCGACAGTCCCCGGTTTCCCGATAATGAAATCAGGAAATCCGAAATCGGTGGTCCTGAAGGGATTTGCCTTGAAAACGTTATTCCCGTCGCCGGGGATAGAAGGATAGAAGGCAAAGGATAACTGAAAGTAGCGGATTACGAGGTAATCATTCTTAATCAACACGCCTGCACCTAATTGGGGGTATAGGCGGCTGTGTCCAAACCCGGAGTTTTGGTTTCCCAGCATGCCGAACGACAGATTCAAATAAGGGCCAAACCTGAACCCGAGCAGGTTCCAGGGAGCATACGACTGGGTTTGAAAAATGATCAGGAATCGCCTGGTGCCCGACAGTACATCGCTGCTGAAGCCGTTCAGCCCATAGCCGTCATTGAGGGTCAGCCGGTCGTACGATGCCCGGTTAATGCCAATAGTGACTTCCGGTTTCATAAATTGCCTGAATTTCCAGCTTCCGATGGTAAACAGCCTGGAGAAGTAATTCATGCTCGCGGTTAAAACCTCTTCGCTTGACCTGGTGGCGTTCCTAAAAGTTCCATATTCGATGCGGGTGCCGAAATACCCCCAGTTGAAGAAATTCCCCCACGAATGCTGTAATCCCAGGTACCAGCGCCCTGTATTTTTTACCTGGTATCCGCCCACTATGCCATAGGCAATGCCTACCGGAACATCTTCGGGAGTGCCAAACCGAAAAATGTAGTACTGTTTTACATATTTACGCGATGAAATTCCCAACCCCGACATATAAAAGCGTTCGTTAGTATAGTAATCGCGTAGTTCGGGCTGTTCGAGGGGTTTTTCGAGATATCGCAGATTGTATATGCGGCCTGAGAAGATCAGTTTTGTAGTCCGATCCGTTTCCGATTTCCCTTTAAAAATCTGCCATGCGACAGCAGCCCAGTAATCCTGTATATTATACTTTGAATCCAGGAACAAACGGGTGGTGTCATTTTTATATATCCAGACCGGCTGTTTTTCCTGAGCAGCATACACTCCTCCGGCCCACCTGGCAAGGGGTGTAAAAAAGGGCCTTTCAATATTCAGGCTTTTGCTGAAGTTCCTGTTTTCGTCGAGGGCATAGCTAAAACGGGTGCTGATGTAACTGTTTTTAATGTTGGGAATAAAGTAATAGGTCGAAAATGCATTGTTCCCGTTCAGATAGTTCTGGGTATAGGTATCCGAAAACGTATGACCTAAGCCCCCCAGGTTTTTTTCCGAAAGTTTCACCATCATATGGCTCTCCGACATGGACCCGTCGGCTACAATACTCCACAGGTCCGTTACCCGTATGTCAAGATCCACCGAATCAGGATCTTCGGCGCAGGGGGCAGCCGAAATCTGTACGTCGTGAACATAGCTCTGGCTGCGGATCAGGCGTTCCGATTCTTTAACCAGCAACGAATCGTACCGGTCATTTACATGGATCAGCAACTGGTTGCGGATAATAAAATGCTGGGTTTTCACGTGGAGCGAGTTCCCGCTCTTTTCGAGGAAACTTCGCGGACCGGCCATGGTATCGTGAATGGAATAACCAAAAGGGTCGAGCGTGACCACATGGATCTGCCGTATGATTTTCCCTTCAAAATTCCCGGATATAGAAGGTGCTGGTTTCCCGGGAAGGCTGGTGGATACGGATGAAGTGTTCAGAACCGGTTTTAGTATCAGGTCGTGCAGCAGGCTGGTAAATTTTCGCCGGGTTGAATAGTCTTCAATTTTCTTATATACTCCCGAATCACCCGCTTGCCCGGGTTTTTCCTGTGCCAAAGCTACCCCGCCAGCGCAGACCATCCATATATGAAAGATGATTATAATCCGGAGTTGCATCAGTTTTGGCCTATTTGTATTCAAGGGTTGGCAGAATTTTGCCCGGGCTCCATGTCTTAGTTTTACAAAATTAATCAATATTAACGTAGCCCCGTTAAAAAGGCTGATACTGTGAGGAATAAACAGCTGGTTCACGCCATAACAGCTGGTTATATAAAACTGCGGCAAGGTGAATCCGGATGAATTGCATACTTTTGACAAATATCAATATTCAGCTCTGGTGGAACAAAAAAATACTGAACGGGTTTATTTCCCTCAATTTGATGTCATTCGCTTCTTTGCCGCTTTCATGATTGTGATCTATCATTCGTATATAGCGTGGCGGGGATGGTTCGGGGTTCCGGGAATGCTTTCTACGGGGGATTTTAAAACGCTTTCTGCCTTTGGCGCTCATATCGACAGGCTGATTAAAAATATGCCCATGGGCGTTGATATTTTCTTCTTCATCAGCGGATACCTGCTCACCATATTGCTGGTGATGGAGAAACAGAAATTCGGGAAGGTGAATATTCCCAAGTTTTATATCCGTCGCGGGCTGCGCATCTGGCCCCTGTATTTTTTCCTGGTGGCCCTGGCCCCGTTTATCATCAACTGGCTGGGAGATAAACAACCCGAATACTGGCGCACCATACTGCTGGTGAATAACTTTCAGACCCTGGCCACCCAGAACTGGGAATATCCCTTTGCACATTTCTGGTCCATCTGCATTGAAGAACATTTCTATATTGTATGGCCTTTGATCATTGCATTTGTCCCCTTCCGCAAACTGATACCTGTTATCATCGCCCTGATCGGCCTGAGTTGGGGATATAAAATGTATACCTATATTTTCCTGCCGGCCAATTGGTTTGAACTTTACCTCCACACGCTCAGCCGTATGGATGTAATCCTGATGGGCGGGCTTCTGGCCGTGCTTTATATCCGCAAACCTTTCGAATTCAGGCTGAACGGGTATATTATTGCCGGGCTGATTGCCTTCCTGCTGGTTGTACTTTCATTCGACGATGCTTCCGATTTCTCGAATATGTTCAACGGCATTCTGCGCAGGCCCGTATATATAGCCCTGCTGGCCTTACCCATGATGGACCTCTTATTCAACCCCGCCCGTGCCGGGATTTTTGGCAAACGCAATCCGCTGCTTTACCTGGGTAAAATTTCGTATGGCATCTATATGTATGGCAATATCCTGGTGCCCATTGTAATCAGGAAAATCATGGTAGCCCACAACATTTACAATATATATTTTTACTTCGCCCTGGTATTCGTGCTTTCACTTCTGATCCCTATTATCAGTTACGAGCTGCTCGAAAAGCCTTTCCTGAAACTGAAACAACGCTTTGCTTTAGTCAAGACCCGCATATAGAATCCGGACAGGGTTTCATTCAATGGCGTCCCTCATAGCTTTTTTCAACAGCATATCCCAAATGCGAAACGGCTGTCCCTGTGAAAGGACAGCCGTTTTTAAATATGCTCAAAGCCAATCCGCTTATTTTTTGTCGGCTCCGCTTGCAGGTGTTTTTAAAATTGGCATAACGGTTTTGGAAGCGGGTGCTTTTGGCTCAGCCTTAATAGCACGTGTTGCAGCCGGGCTTGTTGTACGGAGTGGCTTCCCGTTGGCATCCATGAGTATAGGTTTAGCACTGGCACCTACCCTGGGGTGTGTGCCCGTGGGCTTTCCCTGTGCAGGTTTAACGGTGGCAGATGGCCTGGCTGAAGAAACGGTTGGGGTTTTGACAGTTGAAGCTGATGCAGCCCGACCGGTTTTGTTTTTGTACCCCCCGTTTTTATAATCATGGGCTCTCTTTCTGGCATCGGCAGCCTGTTCAGGAGTCATTGCATTGTATTTTTTCTGCATTTCGGCCTGGTGGGCTTTGAGTTTCTCGAGGTTAGCCTGCTTGTTCTTATCGGCGGCCTTGTCGGCCGACTGTGCATACGACAGGGAGCCACAAAGCGAGACTGTAAGCAGCAGTATGGCTGCAACGAATGATGATGTTTTCATTTTGTTTGAGATTATGTGATTATTAGGTTGATTGAACCGGATGATCGCCTTTTGCATAAAGCCCTATCCGGAATTTCCAAAAGCAGCTTTATTGTAACTTCTTCTGCCACACCTGTGCCCCGGCAGTGGAGACCCTGTTAAGGAAAATATAGCTTCCTCCGGAGTTTGAAAGTCCTGTAATGCAGAAGTCTTCGTTATCGGGCATTTGCACCAAACCATAGCCCTGATCGGTATCCGTTCCGCCAAACGTATAATCGGTACCGATTTGCACACCGCTTGCATCCGTGCGGATCAGAAAAACATCCTGGGACCCGCTTTTATCGGTGATGCCTGTCATTGCAAAGCCTCCCCCGCTGGTTTCAATCATGGTGGCGCCGTATTCATAGCCGGCTCCGCCGAATGATTTCCTGGCAGGCCACAGCACATTGCCGGCTGTATCGGTTTTGATCAGGAAAACATCCTGGTTAGTTCCTTCCTGCAGGGTTCCGCTAATGGCTAATCCTCCGTCGGCAATTCCTGCTGTGTGGGTAAGCGCGAGCGAGAATCCTATACCGGTTCCATATGTTCGTGTCCACAGGCTATCGCCGGTTGACGAAACTTTCATCAGGAAAATTTTACCGCAACACGAACTGTATCCGTTAAGGGAACCCGTCAAGAAATAACCTCCGCCCGGGGCTGCCATAACGCAATAAGCGGCATCATTCACCGTGTCGGAAAGGTTGATGCTTTTCGCACCCAGGCTTTTCTCCCAGATGACGGCCCCGGCATTGTTAATCCTAACCAGGTAGATATCCCTGTCAGAAGAACTCGTCTTTTGGATATACCCAGCCACCAGGTATCCGCTGTCGGCATTGGGCAGCACGCTGAAAGCCTGCGAGTAGGCACTTCCTCCGTAAGTGAGGGATTTAATACCGACGCCCTGGGCATCCGTGATAACCACGAACATGGAAGGGGAACCGGAAATGGCTTTGTTACTGAAGCCTGCCGCGATATATCCACCCTCATTTGATTTATTAACGCTATAAAATGCATCGGCATAGGAACCTCCGAAACTATGGTGCCACAGGGTGTTGGTGTCGCTGCCGCCTGAAGGGGCAATCTTGATCAGGGTAGCTTCATATCCTTTAGTGGAGGAGGAATTGTACCCGGCTACGATTAGGTTTCCGTCAGAAGCCAGTAACAAGCTGTTTCCTCCGCGCATGTATTGTTGTGTAACCTGCTCCGCCTTATTGCAGGAAGACAGAACAGCCAGAAGTGAAACAAATACTAAGGCTGCTTTAAAATATTTAAGGTTCATTGAAGTTCAGAATAATGTGTAATGAAGTAAAAAAACGTTAGTTGCGAATATCCAGTTCTTTGATCAGGTTGGTGGCACCGGCATATTTCTCGATAATAAACAGAACGTAGCGTATGTCGACGCAGATAGTGCGCTGCAGCTGGGGTTCAAAAGCATAGTTGCCACTCATGGCTTCCCAGTTGCCGTCGAAAGCAAGGCCGGTAAGTTCGCCATCGCCGTTCAGCACAGGGCTTCCCGAATTCCCTCCCGTAATGTCATTGTTGGTCAGAAAGGCCACCACCATTTTGCCGTTTTCGCCATAGCGGCCATAATCTTTGTCCTTATAAAGCTGTTTGAGCTTTGCCGGCACCACGAATTCCCAGTTCGAAGGGTCTTCTTTTGCCATCAGCCCGTCGAGGGTGGTGACGTAATCAAAATCAACGGCATCGGCAGGACTGTAGTCGAGCACTTTGCCATAGGTAACCCGCATGGTGCTGTTGGCGTCGGGATAGAAATTCCTGTCGCTTTGCATTTCACGCAATCCTTTCACGAACTGCCTGCGACCTTTAGCCAGCAGATCGTTGGCCGGTTTCACCAGGCTGTCGATGACTGTAGCATTGTCGGCAAAGGCTTTTTGCAGGGGCCAGGCCATATCCTTCTGCAAGGTTTTTAATTTAGGATTTACCAGGAACAAATCCACTTTCGATTTACTGCCGAAGATAGTTTTGCTGAAAACGGCCTGGGCATAGGCTTCGAAACTGCCCTTGTATTTTTTATGGATTTTCTCCAGGTATGCGGGCTGCATTTGTTTGGGAACATCGTCGTAATACAGCTGAAGCATGGCGGCCAGCATTTTAACATCGGTAGCCATATTGTAATTCTTGAAATACAAGCCCGATGCTTCCGACACCTGGTCGGAATATTTATGAATAAGCTGCTGATCAGGAGTCTTTTTGGCCAGTTCATCGGCCAGTTTATTGAAATTCCTTGTAAAAGCGATGATCTCACAGCCACGGTTAATAGCCTCCGAATTGTATCGCACTGCCGCTTCGTATTTATTGATGGTTTCGTAAGCGGTCGAAATGGTATACAGAGCATCGCGGTATTTAACGCTGCGGTCCTTATCAGCGTTGAGCCATTTTACAAACTGCTCCTCAATTTCCTGTTTACGGTCGTACACAGCAAGACGTTTCAGCCCTTGTTCTGACCGATAAAAAATTTCCAGTAATTGGCCGACCCGGCGTATTTTGACGCATATTTTATACGCACTTCCGCATCGGCAGCCATATCGGTACGTAGGATATCCAGTTTTTTAGTGCGTATTTTAACCACCATGGGGTTGTTTTTTTCCAGGGCCCACTTAACAGTATTGGAGGTAGCATATCGGTCAGTCGAACCGGGATACCCCATGATCATCTCAAAATCCCCGCGTTTTTTCTCCTTGATCGAAACGGGCAGAAACTGTTTTGACTTCATAGGAACATTATCGGCCGAGTATTCGGCTGGCTGATTCTCGCGGTTGGCATAAACGCGGAAAACAGAAAAATCGCCGGTGTGCCTCGGCCACATCCAGTTATCGGTATCGGCACCAAATTTTCCGATCGACGAAGGAGGTGCTCCCACCAGCCTGACATCCTTATACACTTCATACAGGAACAGATAATATTCGTTGCCGTTAAAAAACGAAACCGTGCGGGCATCGTATTGAGTTCCCTTGGTATTGGTGAACTCAATTTTTTTAGCGTTCTCCTTTATTTTATCCGATCGTTCCGATTCGGTCATATTGTCCTTTACCCCGGCTAATACCGTGGCCGTAACATCCTGTATGCTCACCAGAAAACGGGCCGTGAGCCCTGGCGTAGGCAATTCCTCCTCGTACCGGCTTGCCCAGAAGCCATCGCTCAGGTAATCGTGGTCAACTGTGCTGTGCGACTGAATGGAGCCGTAACCGCAGTGATGGTTGGTAAAGATCAGGCCGTTGGGCGAAACAATTTCACCGGTACATCCGCCACCGAACATGATAATGGCGTCCTTCAGGCTGGAGTGGTTGATGCTGTATATTTCTTCCGCCGTAAGATGCAGCCCTTCTTTCTGCATATCTACATAATTCAGGCGCTGTATAAACATTGGCAGCCACATGCCTTCGTCGGCACGGCTCTGAAAGGTGAAAGTTGATAACAATACTAAAAGCGCAAGAGTAATTTTTTTCATCTGCTTTATTCTTCGGTTTTATTGATGGTTATGTTTCAGTAAAATGGTATGCTTTTTTTATTTATAGAAAAATGTACGAAGCTGCTGAACGTTAACAGATTCCAATTTCCGGTCAGCGGCAAAAAAATAAACCTATGCTTATTACCGGACCTTGCTGATGTATGGCTATAAATCAGGTGTTTGAAGGCTCAGTTCAGGATGGAGGGATTTTAATAACCCATTTACTTCCTTTGGTTACTCCTTTGCCCGGAGTACACTGCCCCGGAACATGGAACCCGCAATCATTCCGTATAATCTATACAAACTGCTCCCCTTTGGCATTCCTGACCGCATCCACATAGCTTCTGATGTTCTGTTCGTCGTTGCGTTTGCATATCAGCAGTATGCCATTGTCTTCAACCACTATACAGTCGTCGAGTCCCTGTACCACGGCTACAATGTCTTTCGGCAGGTTGATAATGCAGTTATGCGTATCGAAAGTGAGTGGTTTTGATCCCATCAGAGCATTTCCGTTGGCATCCTTAGCCGAAGTATCGTAAAGCGAGCCCCAGGTACCCAGGTCGCTCCAGCCGATATCAGCGGCCAGTACAAATACATTATCAGCCTTTTCCATCACGCCATAGTCGATTGAAATGCTTTTACATATCGTATAGGCACTTTCAATATACGTGGCTTCATCATCAGTATAGTACAGATCGGCTCCCTCTTTAAAGAGTGCGTTCAGTTCGGGCAGATGCTCCTCGAAGGCCGACATGATGCTTTTGATGGACCAGATAAATATGCCCGCATTCCACAGGAAATCGCCGCTTTGCAGGAAGGATAAGGCCAGTTCATGATTTGGTTTTTCGGTAAAGGTTTTTACTTTACGAACCTTACAGTCAGGCTGGTAGGCATGGGCTTCATCGAATTGAATATAGCCGTACCCGGTATCGGGCCTGCTGGGAGTAATGCCCAGGGTGAGCAGCCAGTCGTTTTTCGAGGCCGCCTGCAGTGCACAAAGCAAGGTTTGAGTAAAGACTTCTTCTTTCAGTATGATATGGTCAGAAGGCGCAACTACAATACAGGCATTGGGATTAAGCTTGTAGATTTTGTGCGTGGCGTAGGCAATACAGGGAGCGGTGTTGCGGCGCATGGGTTCGCACAGCACATGAGCAGGGATAATGTAGGGTAATTGCTCTACTACCTGGTCGAAATACTGCTGGTGGGTGACTACAAAAATGTTTTCGGCAGGACAAATGGTTGTAAGCCTGCGGAAGGTTTGCTGAATCAATGTTTCACCCGTTCCCAGTATATCAATAAACTGCTTGGGGCGGGCATTACGGCTGAGAGGCCAGAAACGTGCGCCCACACCCCCGGCCATGATAACACAATAGTAGTCTTTGTTCATCAGCTAAATTTTTTAGTATAACAATTTAAATTACAACAATTTGACGAAGAATCACTTTTTGCAAAGGTAATAAAACCAATTTCAGATTCATGCTTTGTTCCTGAGGATTTACGGATTTGCTGATATTTCTTTTCGTATAAAGGGTTTCTGATCTGCAAGCTTTAACCCTCCAATGAAAATCCACAAACCTGTCACGCCTGGAGCACCTGTGCCGATCGGGGAACCAGGTAATATTTCCTGGTTGCCGGGCAAAAACACTTGTATCGGGTGCGGAGTTTTTCCAGCTTAACAAACTGCCGCCCGCTAGCCAGTGTAAAGGTACTGTTAAGAGGTATATCGTTCACGGTAACTATGGCCGTTCCGCCTTCAAGCGATGCCAGGGTGTTGATCAGCCTGGTGTCGCGGTGAAAGGTGGCAGGTGTGGTGATGAAATACCTTTTCAATTCCGCTGAAAGCACCCTCTCAAACACCTGCTGTTCAAAGTAGGGTTGCACCAGCATACGGTAGGCATTCTTCCATTCGGGACCATGAGGCCTGGCTTTTCGTCCGAATTGTTTATTTACCACCAGGTGCGCCAGTTCATGCAGAAACACCAGCAGGAAAGTGTACTGCCCCAGGTCGGAATTGATCTGGATGGTAGGCCGCCCGCCATTGCGCACACCTTTAAAACTTCCGAGCCTCGACTGGCGCGGCTTGGTGATGCGGAAAAGAAAATGGTATTCTGTAAAAAGTGCTTCTGTCAGCCGGTGTGCCTGCTCCGGGAATCGCGAAAGTACACCCTCAATGGATTCAGGCTTGTAGGGCATAGACAGCTAAGGGGTATGTTTTGATGGTATGATTACCGGATGGGGTGAGCAGGCATCCGCAACGGCTATGACCCGTTGATGCCGGGGTACGGTTCCAGTTGCGCTGGCTGTGGTACCGGCTGCTGCTGCACCCCGTTGCGACAAGCAGAGTTGCAACGAATAGCAGCAGAACCAGCTGATGTATCCTGAAACGGGAAGGTATGTGATGGAACATGAGAGTTTTCATTTGAGCCAATTTTAAGGTATTTTTACACATCATTTCACTTGAATTCCTGACATTAATTCCGTCAGCTTGATTAGAAAATATTCAACAGTGGGTGCTAATCCTAAAAATTACGCTAATTTAGCACTTATTATTGTACGAAATGAAATTTTTATTCCACTTTGGGCGTTACTTAAGCCTCTTACGCCAGGCCTTTCAACGTCCTGAGAAACAGTCAATTTACATCCGGCAGATCCTGGTTGAGATGGAGAATCTGGGATTGGCATCGGTTGGCATTGTAGCCATCATATCCGTGTTTATGGGTGCTGTTGTGGCTATTCAAATGGCCTTTAACATTGACACTCCGCTGATTCCGTCGTATACTATCGGGTTTGTGACCCGACAGAGTGTGGTGCTTGAGTTTTCGCCTACCATTATCAGCCTGATCCTGGCAGGTAAAGTGGGTTCCCGCATAGCTTCCGAGCTGGGAACCATGCGCGTGACCGAACAGATTGACGCCCTCGAAATCATGGGTATCAACCCGGCTACCTTCCTGATCCTCCCTAAAATTGTTGCCGCCATGCTGATCAACCCTTTCCTGATCGGGATGAGTATGATACTTTCGGTTGGCGGCGGATGGCTCGCCGGCATTTCAACTGGTCTTTTCCCTTCGGCCGAATATATTACCGGCATACAATCGTTTTTTCACATGTATGATATCTTCTACGCCTTAATCAAAACGGTGGTGTTTGCCTTTTTAATCGCTTCGGTGTCGGCATATAACGGATTCTACACCAAAGGCGGAGCCCTCGAAGTAGGCGAAGCCAGCACCAATGGAGTGGTTTACAGCAGCATATCCATTATTTTTACCAACCTCATCCTCACTCAAATCCTGCTGGCATGATAGAAGGTAAAAATATAAGCAAGAGTTTTGGTGACCGCCTGGTGCTGGACAATATTTCGGTCACCATGGAGAAAGGCATCACCAACCTGATTATAGGTCAGAGCGGCATGGGTAAAACCGTACTGCTGAAATGCCTGGTGGGCCTGATCAAAGCCGACCAGGGACAGGTTTTTTACGACAGCCGGGCCTTCTCCAAGATGTCGTTTAACGAAATGAAGGAAATCAGGCAGGAAATCGGTATGCTTTTCCAGGGCGGTGCTTTGTTCGATTCGCTCACCGTGGAGCAGAATGTGATGTTCCCCCTTACCATGTTCACCACCCAGACTCCCCAGGAAAAACTGGAACGGGCCAACTTCTGTCTTTCGAGGGTAAACCTGGAGAATGTAAATAAGCTGTACCCTTCGGAACTAAGCGGGGGCATGAAAAAAAGAGTGGCCATTGCCCGCGCCATTTCCATGAACCCACGCTACCTGTTTTGCGATGAGCCCAACTCGGGCCTCGATCCGCAGACCGCCCACCTCATCGATGAACTCATCAAGGAAATCACCCTGGAGTATAATATGACAACCGTGGTGGTAACTCACGATATGAACTCGGTGCTCGAAATCGGTGAAAAGATTTACTTCATCTACCAGGGGAAACTATGGTGGGAAGGCAATAAAAACAACATTTTACACACGGAAAATACCGAATTGCAGGCTTTTGTATTTACTTCGGAACTGACCAAACGTTTGCGGCCTAAAAAAGGCGCTTAAAATTCCGGATGCCTGATGCCGGTCGGGGCAGCTGCCGTTACCGGATGTAGCATTCCGGCCTGCTTACAAAGTGACCATCTCAAATCCCGCTGCTTACCATACTCACCTCAACCCGAAAAAAGAAATGTCAACCCTGGACATCATCCTTGTCATCTTCCTTTTTTACTTTGCCTTCAGAGGATTCACGGGCGGTTTCATTATCAGCATTGCTACGCTTGCCGGGCTGGTACTTGGTTTTTACGCGGCTTCGCATTTCTCCGAGTTTACCGCCAACTGGCTTCAGCACGATATGGGACTGAAAAGCGGGAACATCAGGCTTATAGCCTATTTTGTCACTTTCATCATCGTAGTTGTGCTGGTATATTGGCTGGGAAGGTTTATGACCGGCATAGTGAAGACGGTAGGGCTTGGAATTGTAAACCGGCTGGCCGGAGCATTATTAGGCATAGCTAAAGGTTTGTTGATCGCCAGTTTCCTGTTTTTACTGCTGGCCCGCTTGGACTCCAGTGGAAGCCTGTTTACGGCTGCACACAAAAAAGGTTCGGTATTATATAAGCCGGTTTCGGCCATAGCCCCGGCCGTAATCCCTTTGTTGCAGAAATACACCGTTAAGGTTGAGGATATGCTCCATCACGATGACAGCCCAGCGAAACCGACCAGGGGCGCCAGGGTATAAATTTCAGTTTTATTTCCTGTACCGGCAAACGTAGCAATCACCCATCCTGAATTCATCTCCGTTTTTATAGATTGGCGTTCCAAACTGATTCAGCGAATCGGGAAAAGCATCCATCCACCCATCGCGGATAACGTATAAAGTGTCGCGTTCCATCACCTTATAGGCCATATCCCGGTTCCGCACACTCGACCTATCGTTGGGTGTTGCTACAATCTGATCAGGATTCGATGCCGAATTGATATAGGAATTCCAATAATCACCTATAATCCCGATCTTTCCCAGGCTTTCGAACTCCCGCACATATTCGATCCGCGGTTTCAGCGTTTTCGGCCATATGTATTTAAGGTTATACACGCTGCCCAGGCCTGCCGTAACCACGGCTATCATCATAGCCGCCTGAAGCCATTTTTTCACTTCTGATGCTGACAGATATTCAAATATCAGCAGGAACGCCATCCAGAAGGTTATATAACTACTGGTAAAATATCGCCTGGGCACGCCATTCATATAGGCCCATTTCGAAAGCATGATAAGGCAGAACAGCAATATAAAGTCAAGAATGAAAAAATACAACCATTTGCGCTCGTTCAGCGGGAAATGGATATGTCTACGCATGAGCAACAATGCACCGGCAAGCACGAGAACAAGGTAAAGATAAGCACTTGTAAATGGTTCCGAAGCTTTAAAAAGAAGCAGTTCTCTCATTGAATCCCCGAACAATCGGAGCGAAGAAACAACCGTATTTAAATCGTTGAAATTATTGTACAGGGGCGATTTCATTGCAAAGTGTTTCCCGTATAAAATGAAGGCTGCCCCCAGCAGGCTTCCTGTTATGCCGTAGCAAAGTTCCCATCTCCACCTGAACGCCTTTTTGGTGGGAACCCTCTTTTGTCCTGATCCAAAATATACCTGCACTGCCACGATCAGAACAGCAGAAAGCGCGGCCAGGTCCGAAACCCAGGCTGCAAGAATAAAAAGGAAGGTGATGGACAGCAGAAGTAAATGCTGTTTCAGCCGGTATTTTTCAAAAGGCACTTCATACATTTTAATAATCAGGAAAATGCCGATGGCCAGCAGGCTATATTCCTCCCCTATGTTTAAACGCAATAAATCGATAAGCCGTATGGGAGGGAAAAACCATATGACAGCCAATGCAAAACGGCTGAATCTTGCTTTTAACAATCCTGCAAAAGCAAAATACCCGGCCACGAGCAACAGGTAGTGGGCTATGGATTCGGAAGTCAGGGGCGAGAGGCCCAGTCCGCGGTACAAAGGTTGTCCAAGCAGGGGGATTAATGAGCCATACCTGTCCTGCCCCCAGAAATACAAATCATGAGGCAGCTTAAAATCATGTATCATCAGCACCTGTATGGCATCGTCGGAACCTAAAAGAGGGTAAAAGTTCGAAGAATAGAGAAAAAAGGATAAGACAATTATCCCTGAAATGCTGATATAATAAATAATATTCTTCATCAGTGCCCGGTTTTACGGCCATGAAAATTACAATATTTTTCGCTGCAGGTCGGCGCTCTATGTATTTTTTGCTTTTTTCCTTATCTTTACAATCAGGAAGAAAAACTAAAAACAGGCCATGAAAACCTTGAGATTTGTTTTTTCAGTGATACTTTTCGCATACCCTTGTTTTTCCTGCGGCCATACAAGCGGCACAACCCCAGGAATAGATCAGCCAAAGGTCATACGTTTCCTCAAATACAAGTATATCGATCAGCAGGGTACCGGCCTGGAAGCCTTCAGTTTCCTGATGCCGTCGGACTGGGCATTTGAAGGCGGTATGACATGGATTCTCGACAATCCGGTAATGCCTTCGGTAACGGCTTTCAGGGTTTTTAACCCAAAAGGCAAGGATGAATTTGAGGTTTTCGAAAACCAGAGTTATTTCTGGACCTCTAACCTACAGCTGTTGGGCATGTTCCCCCCGGGCACCAAATACTTTGGCAGCGTGGTGAAGAAACCGCTTACAGCGCAGAAGGCGCTACGCAACATTATCCTTACCGGCCAGCGCGGCCAGTATACCGACCTGAAGGTACTTAAGGACGAGGACCTGCCCCGGCTCCCACAGGCGCTGAACGCCGGCAAGCAGGCTCAGGGCTATGGTACGTCGGGGGCAAGCGGCGCTAACCTGAGGGTTAGCTATACCAAAAACGGTGTGCCCATGGAGGAGGAATTTTACGCCGTGGTGGAGCAATTTACTTTCCCGGTGCGGGGCATGTTTGGAACCACCTACAACACTATGTGGTTTGTGGATTATATTTTCTCGTTCAAGGGCGAAAAAGGGGAAGTGGAGAACTCGGCCAGGATATTTCAAACTATTATCTCTTCGTTTAAACTGAATCCTAAATGGTATGCCAGGTACAGCAATGTAATCGAATACCTGGCACAGCAACAGATAAGGCAGATACAAAGCGTAGGCGAGTTAAGCCGTATGCTCAGCCGCGTGAGCGACCAGATCAGTGATGAAAAGATGCAGCAGTTTGAAGCGCGTGGGGAGGTGTATGATAAAGTATCGCAAAAGTTCAGCGACAACACCCTGGGCATCGACCGGTATTACGATCCTCACGAAGGCAGGGAAGTTGAACTGCCAGCCGGATACAATCATGCCTGGAGTAACAATAACGGAGAATATATTGTGAGCGACAACCCGAATTTTAACCCGAACGTGGGTTCGGGTCTTCAATGGGAACCGATGGAGCGAAAATAGAATAGCAGATGTTGATTCAGTGAAAAATGCCTTGAGTTCCGATTTTATAAAAATCTTACACTCAAGGCATTTCCGTTATTTCTGATTCAGGCCTAATCTTCGAGTATGGCCTTCACTCCCGGCAGCACTTTGCCTTCGATGGATTCGAGCATGGCGCCGCCCCCGGTGGAAACGTAGCTGACTTTGTCGCCCAGTTTAAACTTATTAACTGCCGCCACCGAATCGCCGCCGCCCACAAGCGAGAAAGCTCCGTTAGCCGTGGATTCGGCTATAGCCAGGGCTATTTGTTTAGTGCCTTTCTGGAAGTTACACATCTCGAAAACGCCCATAGGCCCGTTCCAGAGAATGGTTTTGGATGCCAGCAGCACTTCAGTTAAATGTTGAATGCTTTCGGGACCAATATCCAGGCCCAGCCAGCCGTCAGGGATTTCGTCGGATTTGCAGATCTGTCGTTCGGCATCGTCGGCAAAAGCATTGGCGGCAACGGCATCGGAAGGAATAATGATATTCACGCCGAGTTTTTCAGCTCCGTCCATTATGTTCCTGGCCAGTTCGAGGTATTCGGGTTCCACCAGCGAACCGCCTATGTTACCGCCCCGGGCTTTGATAAAGGTAAACATCATGCCTCCGCCTATAATCAGGTTATCGACTTTACTCAACAGGTTGTTGATGATTTCGATCTTGCTCGAAACCTTGGCCCCGCCAAGCACGGCTGTAAAAGGATGCTGTGCTTCGTGCAATACTTTTGTGATGTTGCTTACCTCGTTGTTCATCAGGTAACCGAACATTTTGTCGTTGGGGAAATAAGCGGCAACCAGCGCCGTTGAAGCATGGGCACGGTGAGCCGTTCCGTAAGCGTCGTTAACGTAGCAATCGGCATAACTGGCCAGTTTCTTTGTAAACTCTTTCTGAGCCGCTTTTACACGCACTTTTGCTGCGGCTTTTTCTTCATCTGTTGCCGTTTCCGGCAAACGGGCTTTTCCTTCTTCTTCCTCGTAATACCGCAGGTTTTCGAGCAAAAGCACTTCGCCCGGTTTCAGGTTGGCCGAAAGTTCAACAGCCGATGGGCCCATACAATCGTCAGCGAATTTTACAGTGGTATTCAGCACCTTCTCCAGGTATGGAACCAGGTGACGGAGCGAAAGTTTGGGTTCGCCGATTTTCTTGGGCCTGCCCAGGTGCGAACATAATATGGTTGAACCACCGCCGGCCAGTATTTTACGGATGGTCGGCAAAGCGGCATCAATCCGGGTAGCATCGGTAATCATCTGATTGTCGTCGAGCGGAACGTTAAAATCAACCCTGATCAGGGCACGTTTTCCGGTAAAGTCGTAGGTTTCAATGTTTTTCATATATTAAGAATTTGAAATTTCGGATTTGCGAAGGTAAAGAATAATTTAAGAATTTGAAAATACCTAAATGCGGAAATTTGGAAAGGCATGAAAGTGAAATCCGGGAATATGAGCATCAGAAGCCATGGCGAAGACTGTTGAGTTGAAAGAATAGCCACAGAAAATAAGTGAGTGTGATTTAGTTCATAATACGATTCCAGGGATTCTGACAGAATTCCCTCCCGGAAGTCAAAGCAATACATATCAATAGGTCTGATTCTTATGCTTGATGTTATGCCTTTAAAGAACTTTAAGGACTTTTGTTGTGATGATCCGAAATGAGTCTAAATAATAATCAGCTGTGGATTCATATTATTTACGTAAAAGTTTGAATTACGTATCTGTATAATGTATATTTGTACCTAAGCAAATTCATATCATTCACATTCATTTAATTCTAATTTAACATCGGCAATTATGGAAAATCTGTTATCTATCATCCTGGGAATCTTAGTCCTGCTTTTCTTTGCAGGAATACGTATTATCAGGCCTACAAACCGCGCATTGGTTGAGAGGCTTGGCAAATACCATCATTTTGCGCCTCCGGGTTTCAACTGGATTATTCCCGGGATTGACAAAATGTATAAGATTAACATCACCGAAAAAATGATCAATGCCGAGCCTCAGGAAATCATCACCAACGATAACCTGAATGCAAGCGTGGATGCGCAGGTGTATTTCAAAATCAGGCCTGACGAGGAAAGCGTAAAGAACTCCCAGTACAACGTGAACAGCATCGAATACCAGATCGTGAACCTGGCCCGCACTACCCTGCGTAACATTATCGGTACCATGACGCTTAAATCGGCCAACAGCGAGCGCGGGAAAATCAACAAGGAACTGCACGGCACCCTGCTCGAAGAAACCGCGAACTGGGGAATTGAAATAGTGCGTACCGAGTTGAAGGAAATTGATCCGCCCAAGGATGTGCAGGAAACCATGAATAAAATTGTGAAGGCCGAAAATGAAAAGATAGCGGCCATCGACTATGCCACTGCCACCGAAACCAAAGCCGACGGTGAAAAACGGGCCGAAATCCGTCGTGCCGAAGGCATCAAGCAGGCCGCCATTCTTCGTGCCGAAGGGGAAGCTCAGGCGATTCAGCTGGTGAACGAAGCCGCCGAGAAATATTTTGTCGGAAATGCCCAGATGCTGCGCAGGATACAGGCTATGGAGACTTCGTTGAAGGACAATTCGAAAATCGTAGTGCCTACCGGTTCCGACCTGGTAAATGTGATGGGTGAAATGGGCGGTGTAATTCCCATCCGATCCAAATCAGATAAAGATGCCCCGCCAAGTACTTTCGTAAAGCAGTAAATAGCCGGGCTTAATAATACCAGGTACGATTAACGGGGTGCAATTGCACGGTATACCTGTTAATCGTACCTTAGTATGTGCCCCGGGCATACTTAATTTCAGCAGGCTGCAGGTAAACCAGCGGACTCGGGAATTCAGGATTTATCGACCCATTTATTCTGATAGGCTAAAGAAATCACTTGTGCCTTGGAGTTCACATGCAATTTGGTATAAATATTTGCTATGTGCTTCCGGATGGTGAGCGGATTAACATCTAAAATCTCAGCAATTCGCTTGGCATCGTATCCATTTACCAGGTTTTGCAAGACCTCCCGCTCCCGGTCGGTGAGCAGCCGAAGAATTTTATCCTCTTCATTGGCAGCAACCATGGGCCTGGTTAACATTCTCAATGCTTTACGTGCAATAGCCGGACTCATGGGCGCACCTCCGTATTCCAATACTTCCGTTATGGCATCATGTACCGACAAATAGCTGGCATGCTTTAACAAATAGCCTACGGCTCCTGCTTTTATAGCTTCAAAAATATAGTCTTCATCCTCGAATACGGTTAAAACAATATAATTAATAAGGTTGCTGTGTGCTTTCGCTAATCGGATGGTGTCAATTCCATTCATACCGGGCATCTGAATATCCATAAATACCACCTCAGGGAATAAGTTGGAGGGCATAGCGCTGATTTTATCCAGATATTCTTCTCCCGAAGATGCCAGAATCGTTAGTTTCAGATCAGGAAACAGTTTGAGATTTTGAGCAAAATTCTGTTGGTTTACACGGTTGTCTTCAACTAACCCGATTCTGATATGTTTTGCTTCACTATCCACGGTTTTTAAACTTTTAGTATTCAACATTTACAATTCCGGTTCTGAATCATTACTTTTAAATACAATCTCAGTTCCCGAAGGTGCTATCCGATTCCACAGTACGTTAAAATTGGATGTTTTTGCCCTGAGTCTCAAATTGCCGATTCCATTTCCTTCAATGGGATTGTCCATATCAAATCCCACCCCGTTGTCACTTATGCTTACCAGCCATTCGTTGCTGGCAGCGCAGTGGAAATATATTCTTAACTCGGTACAATCACTGTGTTTCAGCGCATTGTTCAGGGCTTCCTTCAGCACTAAAAACAGATTCAGGATTTTGATGGGAGTTAATGCGATATCCTCATTTATATTTTCCGTAATGAAATACTTTATGTTGGGGTAGTTCTTCATGACCCGTTGTATCCAGAGTTTAAACCGATCAGCCAGATTGATAAAAAGTAGTTTTTCGTTTTTTAACACCCAGATGGTATCGTTTAGTTGATTCATAATTTCAGTGGCATTGGTGTTCAGTTGCTCCAATACCTCCGCCTGGTCTGTATTCCCATTTTTAAAAGTCTTAACACCCGAACAGATAGCGGCTACATGAGTCCCTAAATTATCATGCAGGTCGGCGGCAATTCTTTTCCTTTCATTCTCCTCTGCTTTACGCACCGCTTCTTCAGCCCTCTTGTTTTGCGCCAGGGTAAGTGCATCCAATTTTCGTTTCTGGGTGTGTTTGAAGTTTAAATAAATAAACGCGAAAAGAACAATGGTTAATAGCAATAACGTTCCCAACCCAAAAGCGAGATACCTGTTTTGGAGAATACGGTTTTGTTGCTGTATGATGATGTTCTCACTCTTCTGGTACTGGTATTTCCCTTCTAAATCGGCTAAAGCTTTGGCTGTGTTGTTACGGTATAAGGAATCTTTCAGAATCAGGAGGGTAGAAAGTGTAGCGGCATATTCCGAGGCTTTATGGCTTTGCTTATAATTTTCGGCCAGTGCATCATAGAGGTAAATTATTTTAGACAGATGATTTTCGCCCTGTGCTCTTGCAATACCTTTATGAGCCAGTGCAATTCCTTTATCGCACTGATGCGAAGTGGCATAAAACAGGGCCAGTTGTGCCATATCCGAAAGCACATAATATTCGTCACCTATTTTCTCCCTGATGCTCAGCGACTCTTCCAGATCGCCCTGTGCTTTTTCAGTTTTCTTTAGGTTCATGTATATATCAGCCCTGATATTTAAGGCATTGGCTATCATGGTTAAGTTTTCTGCTTTCTTAGCCTGTTCCAGTCCTTCGTTGATGATCACTAAAGCTTTTTCAAAGTTGAAAACATTATTGTAACAAGAGCCGAGGTTAACATAAAGAGCGGGATTCTGAATAAAATAAGATTGGGTATTGGTAAAGTTTCTACCCTTCTCGAGCCACTTTATGGCTTCTTCATCCTTTCCAAGCTCCATATTGGCCCAACCCAGAATGGAAAAAGCCGCGAGAGCCGTTGTAGTGTCATTCATGGTTTCAGCCTTCCCTAGCATATTAAACAGAATTGCTATGGCCTCTTTTGCCTGTCCCTTTCTGATCAGCGCCTTACTTTTTTCCATCAGCATGCTTTGGAATATCTGCATATTATGCCTCACAGCCGGAATATTTAAAACACTGTCAGTTAGGGCTATGGCAGCCTCATTTTGCTCTGCCTTACTTAAATAGGAAGCTTCAAAGCGGAGAAACCGCAGGTATTCCAGACTTTTTTTAGGCGACATCTCTAAACCCATCCGAACGTATTTACGTAAACTGTCCAATGGAAACGAATGATTTTGTGCACAGATTTTCAATAATACCTCCTGCCTGGATTTCAGATTTTGTGAGAGAAGCAGGTCCTTTTTCAAGGATTTCAGGTTAGCTGTCTGGGCGAAACCTATGCCATCCCAAAATGAGATGACAGCCAGAAATACAAATCCGGTAACAACAAGTTTTATCCCCATATCCTAACAAAAATACACCTATTTCAAATGAAATCGTGTATTTGTGGTATTACTTTCGCAAATCCTGGTATTTGCCCGGGTATATAAGTAATCTGAAGGATTCAGAATCATCAATGAAAATGTACATTCTTTTGGTAAAGGTGTCCTTAGCTGGATTTAATAAATCAGCCTAATCAACTGCATCCCTGACGCAACGGATAGAGAACCCATCCACCTTTGGATTGCTGGCTCTGAGCAAAGTGGGATTATCGGTATACATAGCCCTCATCCAGGCACTGCCATCGTTAATCCCGGTAGCACACCACCAGTAAGCGAGATAGTCAATATACCGGAACATTCCGTTGAAATAACAGCTGCCCGGGAGGGCCGTAAAACCGCTGGTATTGTTTTTTGAAATATCGTTGCCCACAGCATCAATTGTTATGGAGGGAACCCAATCGGTTTTTGAAGCTAAGGCTTTGGCCTGCGAGCCCGAAGCGCCTGCATGGGCAGCAATATAATTGAGCAACGTGGTCCATTCGGCATCAGTAGCTACATGCCAGCCTTCCGGTGCTATGTTGCGGCCATCAGCTGCTGCGTACCAGTTATAGAGCCGGCCATATTTATTTCCGGCCGCTGCATCGTTATTATAGTTGCAATATGCCCCGGTTGTCAGCCCGTTCCACAAAATGCCCTCCTTGTTTTCAGGAATAGCATCCCCATTGCGGTACCGGGTTGTTTTCAGGTTTTCAAGCATCCACACCTGAGTACCTATAGTTATAGCATGATACACATTGCCGTCGAGGTCAAAAACGGTATCACCCGGTTTTTGAATATTGTTACTATCGCTTTTCCTGCAACTGTTGGCAAGCAAAAAAAACAATCCGATAATTGCAATCCGGCAAATAAAATGCCTGCTTCTTCTTTTCATAATTGCCTGGTTTTAATATTCATTTTCAATAGGTTACAATTGGCTTCATGGTTAAATTCTCAATTCCGGCAAATTAAACGGGGAAAATTAATCTTTTACACAACGCACAGAAAAGCCAGCTCCCTTTCCGCCGTAGAAACTGTAAACGTTGCTAATGCTAAAGTTCATGAGCCGGCTCCAGGCATCGCTTGTATTATACTCTGACGAATTCCACCAATACCCAATGCTTCCAATCCATTTAAAGGATCCATCGTAATCGCGCAAACCACCCGGAAGAGCTGAAAAACCGGTTACATTTCTTTTCGCCGAATAATCAATATTGCCAACATTGCCTGTTCCGTTAGCTGTTTTCCAGTTCGTGCTGGCTGCCAGGGCTTTGGCTATTTTATTATTCGTAAGTCTGTCTCCATCAGTTGAGCCGTCATAATTATACCCGTTATTTACCAGGTAATTTTCAAGGGTCGACCATTCGGCATCAGTTGGCACATGCCAGCCGGCCGGGCATAGTTTACCTGACCCTACAGCGTATTCGTTGTATAGTGCACCATACGTGTCCTTATAGGAAGCCGCATCGTTATTATACCAACAATAGGAAGGGCTGCTTAAAGTACCCCATGCCGCATCAACGGGAATATTGGGAATTGCTGTACCATCATTGAAACGGGTCGTTTTCAGGTTTTCAACCATCCATACTTGTGTACCTATGGTTACACTATGGTAAATATTACCATCTGCATCAGTAATTGCATTTGAATGAACATTGCTATCTTCCTTCTTACAACTGAAAATAAAAATTAAAAACATTCCAATTATAACTGATGCGCCAAAAAATATTTTGTTGCTATGTTTCATAATTACCTGTTTAGTAGTACATTGAAAAATGCTATTGATTCTCATTCAACAATTGATGCCAGCTCTGTATTTTGAACCGGGGCATCATCAGTTTAATTCCTTCGTTAAGGGTTCCTGTTTTGAAGTAAGCTGTAAACAAACAGTTTTTTTACCCTCTACTTCAATAAAACCATTCGTTTCATCTCAAAACTTCCATCGGTCACTAACTTACAGTAATACGTTCCGGGCACCAGCTTACTGCCATCGATGTCAACCTCAAATGTTCCCGGGTGGAGCTTTTCGTTTACCAGTGTTAAAACATCTCTGCCCATGATATCAGCGATGGTAACTTTAACAATTGCTGATTTCGAAATCTGAAATTTAAATTTTGTGCTTTGAATAAATGGATTAGGAAAATTTTGTTCCAGGTGTGAAGTTGTTGGTTTACTTGCTGAAATCTCAGATATTCCAAGCGATGGATTGTGAAAAAACCATACTGCTCCCTGACCGCCGTTATCAAATGGACCTGATTCGATAAAAGTACCTTCCGAAGATATAGCAACCGACCATCCTTGCCGGGCTGGTGACACAGCTCCTGTGCCAAGAATGGGCGCGCTTTGTTTTGTCCAAAATCCCTCCACTTCGTGTGAAAGTCCATACTTTCCCGATTGAGTTGTCAGCTCCGGGACTGCATACCAGGGCTGTATTCCCATCCGGCGCCATGGCAACTGAACGGCCCACCAGGATTGGTGATGTAGAGCCTTCTGCATAAAGTTTTGGTCCTTGCTGTGACCAAATACCATTGCTACGGGTGAAAACCCAGACTGCTCCCTCGTTAAGAAAATCGCCGGGGCCGCCTGTGATAACGGTATTCCCATCATACGAAATGGCAACGGAAGAACCTTGTTGCGAGGCATCAATACTTTCGGAACCAACAAGTTTTTCTCCTTGCTGCACCCATTCATTGCCGCTGCGGGTAAATACCCACACTGCTCCCAGGTAGCCATTATCCACTGTTGCTCCTGTAACAAAAGTATTTCCGTCGCCTGAAATAGCCAGGGAAGCTCCCTGGTTCGTTGGCCCGGTTCCACCGGTTCCAACCAGTTTTGTTCCATGCTGAGTCCATATATCGCCATTACGTGTAAATACCCATACCGCTCCTGTTGCATTATCTCCCGAGCCGCCCACTAAGGCAGTATTGCCGTCAGAAGATAATGCAACCGATGTTCCCTGAAGAATCTGACCCGTTCCAGCACCCGTACCTACGAGTTTTGAGCCCTGCTGTGACCAGACACCTGAGTTCCGATTGAATATCCATAGCGCTCCTATGTCATTGTTGTCTCTCCAGCCACTTTCAATAACCGTATTGCCATCAGCAGAAATGGCAACCGAATAGCCCTGATATACAAAATCGGCGGTGCCGCCGGTACCAACAAGCTTTGTACCCTGCTGCGACCAAACACCTGCATCGCGGGTATAGATCCAGATTGCACCCTGCTGGGAATTGTCATAAATACCCCCAACCACAGCCGTATTCCCATCGGATGAAATAGCAACTGAAGATCCCTGAAAACAATCTGCACCGCCACCGCTGCCAACCACCTTTGAACCTTGCTGTGTAAATTGAGCTAAAAGTAAGTTTGGGATAATACTTACTGCCAGAAAAAGGAATGTAGATAATTTTGTTTTCATATCATCTTGATTAGTATTTATTTAATAATTGAAAGGCTAAGGAATTTCAACATATGTTAACTGCTGCCGGAATATCAATTATATAACCCGCCAAAGAAATTACTGAGATGTCAATCTTTAATGCAACGGACAGAAATCCCCATAGCCTTAAAGTTTGAGGCGGAGTATAACTTGCTGTCATTGTTTGTTATATCGCAGTCCCAAGCGGTGATGTCCGATTCCTCTGACGAACTCCACCAGATGCCACCATAGCCGGTGCTGGCAAATAGCCCGATGTTATTGCGGTACCCACCCGGAAGAGCTGTAAAACCACTGCTGTTGTCGGCTCCTGAGTTTGGGTCCATCCAATGGGAAAAGCCGGCTTCCTTAAGTTTACCTCCTGCCACGTCTTCACCACCTAAAAAAGTGGCAAGAGCAGTCCATTCAGCATGAGTGGGAACATGCCAGCCGGAGGGGCAGAGCCTGCGTGAATCGGTTATTGCAAAATAATTGTATAATTTCCCGTAGGTTATACTATGGCCCGGGGTATTGTTATAATCGCAACAGGCCCCATTGGTTAATGCATACCAATCCGTATTACCAGGTATGGAAGGTATGGAAGTACCATCGTTGTACCTGCCGGCTTTCAGGTTTTCGATCATCCAGACCTGAGAACCAATGTTTACCGTATGATAGACATTACCGTCGATATCGGTAACGGTAAGGCCGGAAGGAGGATTAGTGTCATCACTTTTTTTACAACTATCTGTAAATATCAGAGCTGATACAAGCAGTATTGCCAATAGTATGGGATGAATATGGTTTCGGTTCAGGCTGATCATGATTTCCTGATTAATGAAAGTTAATACTTGCCAATTACTGTCTATACAATGGATGCTGACGGACACTCATTATCGGAGATTTGTATAGTTTTACAAGTAAACACAGCACATTTCAGTTAGCATGTGCCAAACAAACAAGCCATTACACGGCCCGCACGAAATATCTTCTTAAGGGATACTATATTTCAAGAATTTATAAGCTGAACAAAGAAATTACTCTGAA
>CAIPFN010000212.1 GCA_903864265.1 uncultured Bacteroidales bacterium
GGATTAATGAGCAAGGGCGAGGCAAAAGGATAGTCATAAATAACCTTTGAATCCAGGTTCAGTCCCACTTTTGTAACCATATAGCCACTGAACGAAATCCTGACGTTCCTTTTCAGAAAGCAGTAATACCTGAGGCCGACCGGAATTTCAATGTTTCGGAAATTAACCTCAGCCGTGCCGGTCTTGATCTGTTTTTCGGAATGATAATACTGGTAGGAAGGCTCGAACACAACACCCCACTTATTCTTGTTGTAAGGGAGAATAAATTCAGCCTCCACTCCTATCCTGGGCAGGATTTCATGGTTGAAATCAGCGTCTTTATCGCCGTAAACGCTGTTGTGTATGGATAAAGATGTATAATTGAATCCGGGAGTAATCCTCAGATGGAAAAAGTCTCTTTTTTGAATATTTTGATTGCTTACCTCCGTAATTCCACCAGTGGCATGGTATGCCTCAGCATACTTTTTAAAATAGGGAACCAACTCCTTTTGCTTATAATTAATACTCTCAAGCGAAATCCGCTTTGCGCCGGGGAGTTGAATATATTTCCACATCTGATCGCGGAAGCCGGCATTAACCGCAATAAATTCACGGTCAACGAGGTACTCCTTGTAGATTAATTGCTGAACAGAAGAGTCGGAAAGTGAATAAAAAAAACGTTTCAATGACCCATCTTCATAATAATACAGGTTTGCCCTGCCTTCGACCAGCACTTTTAAAAATAATGTCTCCAACGACCAAAGCGGCTCTTTCCTATCCGACAGGCTGGTCAGGTCCATGGGGGAATGGTCGATTTTTGTTTCGGCCCTTATATATTTCGAAATCCCGCTAACCCCGAACTCTTTGACATTTGAAAGCCCGCCTTTTTCAGATTTGTCGCTCCCGTTGAGCTTATAAGTAAACTCCTTGGGACTATTTTTCCAATCCTGGTTTTTTATCAGGCATTCAATTCGCTGATTGTCGTTGTTGATAAAATAACCTTTTTCGAAGATCACCTGTGCGAAGGACCCTGTTGCTATTAAAAGTAAGATCAGAGTAGAGAAAATAGTATTCATGAGTTATATAGTAATTACAGTTAAATATGCCCGGGCATTTAATGTTTAAAAAATCAAGCCTCACCGGACCGGCAAATGTATTATAGTTTTCAGTATTATTGAAACAGGAAAACAGATCCGGTTTACATTTATAGACCCGAAGGTGAATTTTTGTAAAACCTGGCTAAATTCACTTCATCTTACAGCGATTCTTTTTCAGGCGGGTTCCTGAGCAGCGGTCAGCTTATTGTACACTTTAAAAACCCGATGCATACGAATATTGCCGGTATTACAAATGTACTAAAAGGGTATTCCAGGTGTATGCCTTTTCAGCTTCAATAACCCGGGAACTCATGCCATGAAGCCAATTAAAAAAGTGCTTTTACCTCAGGCATATTTTGCGTGTGATGGTATTCCTGCCTATGCTGATTTGCAATACATAAATGCCAGGAGTAAAACCGGCTGTAAGTATATCCAGTTTTCTGCCTGCAGAGGCATAATTATAAATTTCCCGGCCTAATAGATTATAAATACGGACCATGCTGAAGGCCTTCGGGGTTTCAATATGGATTACCTCAGTAGCAGGAACCGGGTACACTTTCAGCGCGACTTCATTCTCTGAAAGACCAAAGGTAATCCAGGCAGAGGTACATACTGCATTGGATTCACCGGCAGGGTACACCGCTTTTATACAATAGTCATGATGCCCGTTGGCCACCATAAAGTCGGTAAAAGAAGGTGTAATGACAGGCTGTGAGGTAAGGAGAGTATCATTGCGATAGACATTATACCCCGAAACCGGAACGGAAACGGGAGCTAACCATTCAAGTTGAACATTTCTGCCGGATACGCTGGCTTTCACGTTTGAAACCGGGCTTAAAACAGTTCCCTCAGGCATGATACCCACAAACTTGAATATGCCCTCCTCCGAAAAGCTTTTATTGAAACCTCCGGCCCATCCGATGTTCTTACCGATAAAGTCAAGGGAGAGCAGCTGTTGGGCCTCATTTCCGGTAAAAGGCGCCCAGGAGTGCCCTCCGTCGCAGCTGAAATAAACCCCGGATTGGGGGCCGGATGCCAGCCCGGATCCGGTACTTATCCAGGTGTTCGTTGTACCGGGAACAGCGCAAAAATCATTGGTGCCTGCCACCCCGCTGACAATCACATTTGCCCAGGTTATGCCCCCATCGAATGTTTCGGAAAATGCTCCTCCGCTACCCTGGGACTTGTCCTGTGCCAGGCCATGAAACGCATCGGCAAAATCTATATCTACATATTTATTCGCCAGGGTAGTAGAACTTACCTCCCAATGATGCCCTCTATCGGAAGTCCGAAAAACCCTTCCCAGGGTGGTACCAAACCATACTTTACCGGCAACAGCTGAATAGTAATCAGTAACCCCATATTCTGAAGCCAGGGGATTAGGAATGCTGTCGGCGGCTACGCGTGTCCAGGTATCGCCGCCATTTTGGGTGGTATAAATTTCAAACTCCCCATTTACCGGATCACCCATGCAAAAGCCCTCGCTACTGTTGAAAAAGTGAACCACATTGGGAAATGAAGCCGGGTCAGCAAATAAAGCGCTGGCTTGACGCATCCAGCTAACACCTCCATCCCTGGTAACATAAATGCCCTGTTGATTGCTACCCGACTGCCGGAACATGGGGCAATAGGCCGTATCGGCATTTAAAGCGAAGATCATGGAAGGGGTAAGACCTGTACAAGCCGGGATGGTTCCAAAAATCCAGGTTTTACCGCCATCAAGGGTTCGTGTATACTCCTGTATGGAACTGCTTGTGTTAACCCCGTCGTAGGCAGTTGCCCAAACCACCAGAGAATCGACAATATGCAAGTGGTTGATTCCACGCGAAGGGGTGGCAAATGCCGTTGCCTGCGGAATCCAACTGCTGTTGCGGATGGTCACCTCATGGAAGGAAGTATCACTTGCATTTAAAGCCATAAGTTTAACTACATGCCTGCCGGAGGAAAAATCTGAAGTGTGCAGTTGATAGGTGAAGTTATACTGGGTAGTGCTATAAACCAGGTTATCGTCGACATACAAGTTTACGGCATCGGGGGTTCCTTTAATCAGTGAGCAGTCAATCCCAACGACTGAACCAAAACCGAACAGCTGATCCGGATAAAGATTGGTGATTCGCACAATCATATCGGCATTACCGGGTTTAATCCCTGTAACAATGGCATTATTAATATTATACCTTCCATTAAAGGTGTTCAGTGAACCTATAAAATACCATCCATCGGATAATCCCGACCATCCCCAATTCATGTGGAACATATCGTTGGCCCAGTTCCATCCGTCGCAAACCCAGGCATGGCCGCCCAGGCTGGAATCATCGCCCGAATAAAACACCGGGCGCGAGGCATTGAGATCTGCTTTCAGCAGTTCTTTCCATTCCGTATCTGTATAGCCGGACTTCAAGGCAACGCCTAAGCCGGACTGGGTGTAATTGAAATAGGTTGCCAGGGCCCAGCATGCATCCTGATCCGATGCTCCTGAACCATTTATGTTATAATTCATATTGACCGACACTCCTGCATGATACAGCAGAGTGGCAATATCCTGGTAGCTGGTGCTGTTGGCCGTGCTGCCCATGGCAGCCCAGTTGTAGGTGGCTTCAGCGAAATTGACGGATAGTGGTCCATATACCGGACTGGAATAGGAATGGGATAAAACGCCCTGTTCAGGGAAATTATAGTATTTCATGATCTGGCTCATAGCCGTGGCAACACAGCCGGCCCATACGTGTCCACCTGGTCCGCCGGCTTCGGAAGGGCAGTAATTATTGTACCATTGGCCCTGGTCCCAGATGGTCGTAAGTAAGGGACCAATTGTGGTCTGTAAAGGGCCTGATTTAGTGGCTAACTGGTCGAATTCCCTGTTGCGGATATGGTTCCATTGCTCCAGTGTAATGGTATTGTCAGTATTGGACTGAATAATTTGTTCAATTTCTTTGCTATAGCATTCGAACCAGTACTTTGCCGAAGGGTTACTGAGGTTCTGTTCAATAAAACCCTGATCCGATTCGGCCAGAACGGGAACAACAGCATCGTCAGCTGCCACAACCACAAATCCGCCTCCGCTGTAATTAAATACATGGTACACTAAAGTCCCGTTGTATTGAACACTGAAAGAGTTTTCGGGTGTCGGGCTTGGCTTGTGGCCATAATAACCGATAAAATTATCGGCCACCCTGCGGGCTTCGCCTACGGTCACCGTTTTGGCAAAGCCGGAAACGAAAAGGAAACAGCCCAGGAAAAATAAAGTAAGGTTTCGCATATTACACTGTTTTTTAGTTGTTTGTGTATCTCAACATTGAAAGGAAAGTATAGTAATTATGAATAGAAATAGTTTGCGAACAGTCGGGGGAAGTCAGTAAAGATTTAAGGAGGTATGATAGAGCTATCCCATTTTCTCACAGCTCTTACAGGAAGTTTTTTTGCTGCAAGTCCTACGGGCCAAGGAGAATGTACTGCATGAATCCCGTGCAAAGCTGCCTTAGAACAGGAGTGCCGGTATAGGTTAAGAAATGAATTTTAAAGAACAGTTTTTGGAGAATAGTGAATGCTTCCGGTAAAGAACCGCCACGAAAAGCCAGGCCTGAATTCTATATGCGTTGCCTATTAAGATTTGAATTCTTTAAGGCTACATCGTAAACACCTACAAATATACACTAAATTTTACCTTTTTATGCCCGACTGGCTCAATAAATTTTTCCTTTCCGGTTTCGCATTTCAATCCGGAGCAGTCATCCAGGGATGCTTGTTTTTCGTTGAGGTTTCTCAAAACGAACTGTACCAGCCGCATCTTCATATCCACCCGGAAAATATGTGTCAACGAGTGAATAGGGCAGGATAAGGCCGGTACATAATTATTCGCTGCATACTGCTTATCGGTTGGCGGCAGCGATTTTTTTCCGTATGTAAATGTGCTTGATATTGTTCTTACCCGAATCGCGTTCGTCGATTTCAAATTTATTGATACTTCGCAGCAAAGGCAATAATTTCGGAAACCCATAATTCCGGGAGTCAAAGTCCGGTTTTTTCTTCAGCATCAGGTTTCCCAGGTCACCTAAAAAAGCCCAGCCATTTTCATCTGCCAGATCCGATATACTGTCAGTGAACTGTTTGATAATTTCCGGGTCAATTTTACTGAGAGGTTCATTTACGGAAGGGGCTGTCTTTTTCGACACTTTTCGTTGATCACTCTCCGCCGGGATGGCCGTTTTGTTTTTTAAAATTTCTATATAAATAAACTTGTCACAGGCGGTAATGAAGGGATTCAGGGTTTTCTTTTCTCCGATTCCTATAACTTTCATCCCTGCTTCACGCAGGCGGGTGGCCAGACGGGTAAAGTCGCTGTCGCTCGAAACAATACAAAACCCATCCACCTTACCGGTATACAGTATGTCCATGGCGTCGATGATCAGGGCACTATCCGATGAATTCTTGCCGGTGGAGTAACTGTATTGCTGAATGGGGGTAATCGCATTTTCGAGCAGCACGTTTTTCCATCCCGCCACCGTTGGCTTTGTCCAGTCGGCATAAATCCGTTTAAAAGTAGGGATTCCGTATTTGGCGATCTCCTCGAACATCTCCTTCACATTGGCATAAGGCACATTGTCGGCATCTATCAATACTGCCAGTTTAAGGTCTTTGGGTGTTTCCATAAGGTTTCGGAAAAATTGTTTTGAGGCACTCCCACAATGGAGGCAACGTTAAAAGCATTGGCTTCAGCCTGTGATTTCAAAGCTGAGAACAAAGTTAAGTTAAACCATCAATTATAGCCGGATTTATTCAAAACTTATTTGAGAAATTTCCTCTGTTTTCCATTTCTGTAAAAATGGAAAAAGCCGCCTCAGGGCAGCTTTTTCAGGAATTGTGCGGATGAAGGGACTCGAACCCATACGTCTCACGACACCAGATCCTAAGTCTGGCGCGGCTACCAATTACGCCACATCCGCATTTGCATAAGGCCGCAAAGGTACAATTATTTTCGGCCCGGCAAAATTCCGTTTCCTATTATTTCAACGAATCCAGAGCAAGCTGATAATCAGGCTCCTCGGTAATTTCAGGAACCAGCTGCGAATGCAGAACTGTTCCATCTTTATCAATTACAACAACGGCGCGGGCCATTAAACCCTGCAAAGGGCCATCGGTGATCATAACGCCATAATTCTTTCCAAAGTTATTGCTTCGGAACTCCGAAGCGGAAACCACGTTGGCAATGCCTTCGACAGCACAGAAACGGCTGTGTGCAAAAGGAAGATCCTTGGAAATGCAAACCACGGCAGTATCTTCCAGCTTGGCTGCTTCCACGTTAAAACGCCTTACCGATGCAGCACAGGTAGCGGTATCGAGGCTGGGAAAAATGTTTAATATTAGGCGTTTACCCTCAAAATCAGAGTTTTTCACATCCGATAAATTGGTTCCTACAAGTGAAAATTCAGGAGCTTTTGATCCTACAACAGGTAATTCACCTATGGTGTTTACCGGGTTACCTTGCAATGTTACTTTTGACATGTTTTTCCTAATTAAATGTTATTTGAAAATTATAATTCGATAGAAAGCAGATTTTTAGTACAGATTCCATTATTATTTAATAGCGGCGAGTTTCTGACTACGTTTCACTCTGTACTATTAACTGGTTTTCGTTTCATTTGTTGCCCCGATTTCAGATTTTTGTCCAGGGCACGGTAAAGTGACTGCTGAATCTGTGTACGGGTTCCCAGTTGTACCAGTTTATTGGGCTCGGCATCCGGGTTTACCCGGTTCGACAGGAAGACGATAATAAGGTCATTATCCGGGTCGGCCCAGAGATAGGTGCCGGTAAAACCGGTATGTCCAAAGCTGCTTGCCGGAGCCTCATCACAGGCCGGCCCGGCTTCCGAAGGAATGAGCTGAGGTTTATCAAATCCGAGCCCCCGCCTGTTTCCCTTAAATTGCCTCTGGGTAAACAGCGCCACCGTTTCCGGCTTCAGGTATTGCCTGCCGCCGTACGATCCATGTTGTAACAGCATCTGAAGCAACACAGCCATATCGTTCGAAGTACCAAACAAGCCGGCATGACCGGCTATACCGCCTAACATAGCCGCTGCCGGATCATGTACATCCCCCTGGATCAGCTGATGCCTGAACAAGGTATCATTTTCGGTGGGAACAATCCGCGATACGGGGAATTTATCACGGGGATGATAGGTAAGCGTAGGCAAACCAAGGGGTTTATAGAACTGCTCCTGTACATATTCGGCCAGACTTTTCCCTGTAAGCTGCTCAACAAATTGCTGCATAAGGATAAAGCCAAGATCACTATACCGGTATTCCTTTTTTGCTGACAAAGGCGAATGAATAATCGAATCCAGAATAATTTGACTATAGTCTTTTCGGAGATACATCCCTTCGGCAACCCTGAATGGAAATTCAGCCGACACAGTTCTATTGTAAATTGTGCTGTCAGGATATCCGCCCTTCAGCGTTTTCTGATAAAAAGGAATCCAGGCCACCAGGCCTGCCTGGTGTGTCATTACCTCGCGTATGGTAATCTTCTGCTTGTTGGTTGCATCGAGGTACTTCAGGGTTTTCGATAGAGGCTCATCGAGGTTTACCAGTCCCTGGTCGTACAACTTCATCACAGCCAGGGTAGTTGCGGCTACCTTGGTTACACTGGCAAGGTCGTAAAGGTCCTCGTCAGTAACAGGCCGTTTATTCAGGTAGTCGGTATAACCAAAAGATTTCCGGTACACCACATTCCCGTTTTTAGCTATCAGTACCTGGCAGCCAGGATAGGCCTTCTTCACTATCCCGGTATTGACAATAGAGTCAATAACAACTAAATCCTCAGCATGTAAACCTGTGTTTTCAAAAAGATTATACCTCAAACGGTTGGTACAGGCAGTAACAAGTCCGGAATGGGTGGGATAAACCGCATTCACGCCTACCGGAAGCTGGCCATTGGCGGCGGCAGAGCCGAAAATTATCTGGGAAACCCCATCGTAGGCATCGGCATTGTCCTGGTATGCCACCAGGAGTGCTTTGGCCTTTTCCGCTTTCGCGAAGAGGTTAATGCTGTATGGAAGTGTAAAAAGTGAAAGTATACAGGACCTTGTTTCCATCAAAGAATCAACCAGGGCTATAGTTGCATCAGAAATCGCAAAATTCCTTGCCGGCGACGGTATCGTATTATTGACTCCTATGATCAGAAGGTTATACTCTTTAAGGTTGTCCAGCATCTGCGTGACTTCCTTCTTATCCGGATTCCGGGGCAGGGTATAATGATCCGCTTTTGCATAATCATCAATACGACGCTGGAACAGCCTGATGTCGTTGTAGCCTATCATCAGGGTGGCCATACGGAGAGTATCGGTATGGATAAGAGGAAGAATATTATTTTCATTTTTCAGCACCGTGACAGCATTCAGGTACAGTTCCAGGTTCAGGTTTTCGTCGTGTGAGCTATGAAGATCGTTCATCAGATTTGCCAGGTTTAGCGGTTGAAATTCGTTCAACCCAGCCCGGTACTTAGCCGAGAGCACTCTTTTACAGTGAATTGCAAGTTCTTCTTCCGGGTACCAGCAACTGTCGATAGCCTGTTGGATTACAGAAACCGTTTTTTCAACCGAAACCGAGAGCAGCAGCACATCGGCCCCGGCTTTCAGGGCTCTTAACTCCAGGAAACCGGGAGCATCATAACCTGAAACCCCTTTCATATCAAGGGCATCGGTAAATACCAATCCGTCAAATTTCATTTTTTTTCGAAGCAATGAATCAATCACCAGGGGCGACAGGCTTGAGGGGATATTTTTGGCAGCATCCAGGGCAGGGATGTCGAGGTGAGCAATCATCATGCCTTCCAATCCGGCTTTAATCAGCTCCCTGAACGGGAATAAGTCGAGCGAATCGATAGTGGCCCGGGAGTGATTGATATAAGGCAGTGCGTGGTGCGAATCGGTATCCGTATCACCGTGGCCGGGAAAATGTTTGGCAACCGGGATAATACCGCCTTTTTGCAGGGCCTTCATATACAGTATTGCTTTCCGCGCTACATCATCCTTATGTTCACCGAAAGAGCGTATGTTAATCACCGGGTTGGCCGGGTTACTGTTCAGGTCGGCAACAGGTGAAAAGCTCACATGAATACCCATTCTGTGCAACTGCGCAGCAATGGCAAGACCGCATTCAGATATCAGTTGCTCGTTTCTCATGGCCCCAAGCGTCATTTGCCTGGCAAAGGAAACCGTACTGTCGAGCCTCATGCCCAGACCCCATTCGGCGTCCATCGAAACCAGGATTGGAGTAAGAGCCAGGTGCTGGTAATAATTGGTCAGTATGGCCTGGCGAAGCGGACCTCCTTTAAAAAAGCACAGGCCGCCAATATTATATTCCTTAATCAGCCTTGTAAGCTGTCGGATTTCGGCTGAATCAATATCCGAATTCGCCCTGAGCATAAATAACTGTCCTATCCTTTGCCGGGGAGTTAAGGCGTTAAAAACTGAATCAACCCATTGCTGTTCAGCAGGAATGGGATGCCATACCTCCTGTGCCTGGCTGGTTGTAAAACACATCAGGCAAAGCAATAATGACACAAAATGGAAGGTGAATTGGTTTTTTTTAATAATAAGCATTAATAAGTTTTTAAAAATCAACAAGTTCAATTTACCCTGCGAAGTAATTAGACTAACGGAAAGCGGGTAGAATTGTTTTCCAAAATTATCAACATTCCGAACAGCTGACACGCTAATGACATAAATTAGCCAATTATTTATAAACATTTGCTCCGGTTGCAACAGCGCTCCGTCTTTAACCTGGGGGACCCTGCACCTGAGAGGACCGCCTGATAGCTGCCGGATGAAAGTTAGCGTAAACAATTCTTTACAGCTATACTGAAATGTTGTAGATTAGCGTTTATGCAAAAACCGGCAATTGAATATTCAGTCGTCTTCGGCAATTCATACCTGGATATTAATTTCTCTTACCTGCTTTCACCCTGAATTTACCCTGCTAAAGCTGTCTGTTTCTACTCCCCCACCCGCTTCATCCCCTTGTCTCTTTTTGTATTCCATTTCCTGTATCTTATATTCATGTCCCCAAAAACTGCATCGTGAAACCAAAAATCAGAAACAAAACAAGGATGGTGTTATTCGCTCTCCTGCTGTTGATAGCATCGGGTGTTACAGCGCAAAACCAGCCCACGGTTGTTAAAAAAGCACCTCCGGTGACCCGTATCCTATTTATTTTTGATGCTTCCCAGAGCATGCTGGGCCGCTGGCAGAGCGATACCAAATTCAATATTGCCAAGCGGATTGTTTCAGCCATGCTCGACAGTATCGCCAACCTGAAGAATACGGAATTTGCCCTGCGGGTGTATGGTCACCAGTACCAATATCCGCCCCAGGTGTGCACCGACACCCGCCTCGAAGTGCCTTTTGCACCCGGGAATGCGGGGAAAATCAAGAGTCGCCTCCGGACCATCAATGCCAGGGGCACTACCCCTATTGCCTTTTCGCTTGAACAATCGGCAAAGGATTTCACGCCCTGTGCCGACTGCCGGAACATCATTATCCTGATTACTGACGGTCTGGAGGAATGTGGAGGCGACCCCTGTGCTGTTTCGCGGATGTTGCAGAAACAAGGGATTGCCCTTAAACCATTTATAATCGGAATTGGACATGATTTTAACCTGGCCTTTAATTGCGTGGGAACCTATTTTGATGCCACCAACGAAAAAGACTTCCAGAAGGCATTGAATGTGGTGATCTCTCAGGCACTGAATTCAACCACCATGCAGGTAAACCTGCTGGATGAATCAGGAAATCCTACCGAAACCGATGCCGGCATGACTTTTACTGACCTTTACTCGGGAAAAGTGAAATACAACTTTATTCATACCATGAATAACCGCGGCCTGCCTGATACGCTGGTAGTTGACCCTCTCATTACCTATCGGATTGATATACATACCCTTCCTCCTGTTTCAATCGATACTTTAAGGATAACTCCTGGTAAGCATACGGTTGTGGCTGCCGATGTGCCACAGGGATTCCTGCAGCTGAAAATGGCCGGAACCAGCAATGCATCAAAGGGATTACAAACTATTGTCAGGAAAAAAGGATCCTCCCAAACCCTGAATGTGCAAAATTTTGGGGAAACCGAAAAGTACATTATCGGGAAATACGAGCTGGAAGTACTCTCACTGCCTCGCATCATGCTGAAAGACGTAGATGTAAGCCAGAGTCATACCACTACCATCGAAATACCGGAACCGGGCATCGCCGTCTTCAGGAAATCATTCAACGGGTATGGCACCCTGCTGCTTAGCGATAAAAACAAGCTAACCCGTATCTATGAACTCAACGAAACCCTGACGGTTGAAACCCTTTACCTTCAACCAGGCAGCTACCGCGTTGTTTTCCGGCCTAAAAGTTCCCGATCCACCTTATATTCTGTTGAACAGAGTTTCCTGATTGAATCGGGTAAAACCACTGATATTCAACTGTATAAATAGGTCGTTAGTTTCAGAAACCGGAATGCTGCCGCGACCCAAAATTATACAGCCATTAAACTTTTAGGAAAAATGGAAGTCTTACCAGCTGTTACCACTAACAGGCAGGGCTTAAGGCAGGAAAATAAACCCGGTGCAGGCTACCCTTTAAAAGGATTTTCAGCATACCCTTTATTAACCAGAAGCCATAAAAAATCTGCCGTTGCTTAACCTTACTGAAAACAGTTCACCCCAACCAGTATTTCCTGAAGAGACATCATACTTTTTGAAAAATGGCCTTATGATGTTTAAATAGCTTTGCCTGACATATGCCTGAATACACTGACAATGAATTAATTGAGCTATTCCGTCTAGCCGACAAAAAGCATTATGCTTTTAACCTGCTGGTCCGAAAGTATCAGGAAAAGCTGTATTATTTTGTGCGCCGCATGGTAGTTGACCATGATGATGCGGATGATGTAGTGCAAAATATTTTTATCAAAGTCTGGAAAAACCTGGATACCTTCCGTGAAGACTCCAAATTGTTTACCTGGCTATACCGTATTGCAGCTAACGAATCCTTGACCTTCCTTAAAAGTAAAAGGCTGAGGTGTTATTTATCCTTGTCGTCACCCGAAGCATTGATGATCAGGACTGTGAATAATGATATTCATTTCGACGGGCAGGAAATCCAGAGACGCCTGCAACAGGCTATCATTCGCCTGCCCAGGAAGCAGCAACTCGTGTTCAATATGA
>CAIPFN010000213.1 GCA_903864265.1 uncultured Bacteroidales bacterium
GATAATACAACCTGTATCAGGCAAAAGCGAAATATCGGGTATCTGCAATAAATAAAAGCATATACCACTGGTAAAGAAGGGTTTCAAAAATAACGAATGGAATCAGAGTCGGGCAAGCCAAAGGGCTTGTTTATGCTTTTGTTATCCGCTTTCTGTTTGCCAAGCGGGAATATCCATAGGCACAAACAGCACCGATCATGGCCCCGGCAAGCACATCGGAGGGGAAATGCACTCCAAGGCACATACGGGAATAGCCTACCAGTGAGGCCCAGATCAGAACAGGGATTATAATAGCCTTTTTTGGATAAAGCAAAGCAACAGCTACTGCAAATGCAAAAGCATCAGCTGTATGTCCCGAAGGGAAAGTGGGACTGCCACCCCCGCTGAGCTTTTCGATAAAGGGGTAAATCTCATACGGCCGGGGCAGGTTAATGCTGTATTTGATAATATTGGCCAGAATAGCCGATAGTGCTACCGGTATCAACATGCCCAAAGCTTTGAACCGCAATGCCGGATTTTTTTTTATCCAAGAAATAATCAACAGTATTCCGGGTACTCCAAAAGCTATTGCCGCTGCAGTATCCGTAATAAATATAAACATGGTGTCGAGCACGGGAGCCCTGTTTTCATAGATTGCCTTCAATATGCCTATATCTATAGCCTGAAAATATTGCACCAGCGACAATAAGACTATATTTGTTAAGTGGCACATAGAGCGGACGTTAAGTGAATGGACGTAGAGGGTGTTGGCATTTAGCTTTAAGCGGGTAAAATTAATTCTATCGGGTGGATAAATCCGGCCTGTGGCAAAATAAAAATCAGGGATTAAGCTAAGCCGGCCAAGTCCCTTCACTGGAAACCATACTCTTTATTTTTAATGGGCTGTTTTCGGATCCGATTGCCCGCATTTAAGACCCGTTTCCGAATAGATCAAACCAATGGAATTACATCCCGGTTTCGGCTCCCAAGCGACAGCCCTTTCGTGAAATTTCATGGCTTTCACTGCGGCAAGGAAACAGGTGCCAAACAGCCGCCATCGTTGAAAGAACTTGAAAACAAAAACTCCCCTTACACCTATCTGTAAGGAGAGTTTTGCCAGGGTTATTAGCCCTTGTATTGAATTCAGGATGATGATTTACGGCAGTAACCGAAACAAGGCCCCGGTTACCCGGCAAAGCGGAGAATAGATAGGGGAATTAGCTTCCTAATTTATCCAGTGCTACATTTACGTCTACCTGTATGGCTTCTGAAATATTTTTGATCACGGCTTTTGGAATAGCAATGTTGTAATCTTTTGGAGCGGTATTGAAATTAGCTTTTGCAATTACTTTTCCGCCTTTCACCTCCATAGTTCCGTTCACTTTCACCTTGTTGGTTACCCCGTGCATCGACAAGTCACCTTCAACAATAATCTTGTATGTGCCATCTTTACTCAGGTTAACATCCTTTATGTTGTTTATTTTTCCTTTGAAGGTTGCGTTGGGGAACTTTTCCGACTCCATGTAATTTTCATTGAAATGCTCCTGCATAAGGGCTTTGTCGAATTCAAAGCCGCGGATCAGCACCTTGAAGATAAAATCGCCGGTGGTATAATCGAGAGCACTGTTCACCTGGCGGTTGACAGCTGCAATTTTTTCCATAGGCGTATCTGAGAAGAAATTAATGGTGCCTCCTTTAGTCATGTATTTCTGAGCATTAACCAGGGTGGTGGTCAACAGGAGGATTGCGAGCAATGTTGTGATCTTTTTCATAGTGTTTTGTTTTTTCAGGTTATGGGATAAAAAATGTTGTCAGATTGTTAATTTCAACGGGGCTCATTCGAAAGCACCCTTTTATTGCAATGATTTGTTTTACTTTTCCCCCGGTATAAAACCGGCTTTTTAAAAGCAGTGTTTTCATTATCAGGGGATCTGCTTCTCTCCCCTTTTTGGTGAAACAAAGTAACAACTATTAGTTCGGGTTTTAAAATGAAGATGGATGAACCGGCATTTTTAACCGCTGAACGGGTAAAAACGGAATTGCCCGCCGAAACTATTGAAATGGAATAGAAAATCTGACGTAACTTTGTGCCTTTCAAAACAGAAACCCCGATGCGAAAACTCATTCAATCTGTGATACTCACTTCCTGCCTGGCATGCATGGTTACTTACGCCTGGGCCCAGGCTCCGGCTACCGTGAAGAAAGGGCCGAACGGAATTTTTCTTTATACCGGGAATGCGATCCCCTCCGGCAAAAATATAATCAGTTACAAAATTGAGCGTTCCGATGACAAAACCAACTGGAAACAAATTGCGGAACTAAAAACCCCTGCTTCGTTTGATGCATTTAGTAAAGCAGTGGATGATGCAAAGGCATTCTTCCCATCCCAGCCCCTGCCTCCGGCTGACAAACTCAGCCAGTTGTTCCAGAAAGCTCTTGCCAGTGGAAATACCGATTCGCTGAAGGGGATGCGGCTCCTTTTCCCTGTCAGGGTAGCCCTGGGAGTTATGTTTTACGATACCACGGCAAAAGCTCACATTACCTACAGCTATAAAATCAGTGCCGTTAAGCCTTCGGGCGAGACCTTGCAGAGCTTGCTTTCCGACACGGTTTCCCTCCCGTTTCAGGCCCGCTTCGACACCATCAGGTACAGCGAGAGCAGCTATAATCAGAACTCGGTGCTGGTCAGGTGGAAATCGACAGGCAAACACCCGGCTCCCCTGTTTATGGTTTACAAATTCAAATATAATGCACCGGTTGTAGCACACGGCTCAACATCCCGCTTTGAGGTGAATGACACAACATATTATACGTATCGCGATACCGCCCTGAATAATGATGCAGGAAAAGAGATGCAGTATTTTGTTTCGCCCTACGACCAGTATGGAAATGCAGGCTTATCCTCCCAGGTGGCTGTGATTACCCAGGATGATTTTAATAAGGCGGCTTTTGTGAAAGACCATATCGCCTTCATGCCTAAACTATCAGGCGTACAGATTTGCTGGCACTTCACCGACCCCGTTACCGTGAAAATCTTTGAAATATACCGCAGCGAAACACCTGACGCCGGTTTTCGGAAACTGAATGAGGCCCCTTCATCCGACACCTCATACCTCGACCAGCAAATCCTGCCTCAGAAAACATACTATTATTTTATTCAGAGTGTGGCGAAAGCCGGCAAGCGGACCAAACAGAGCGAGATGCTGATGGCCAGGGTTCCCGGAATGGTTACCGGTGAAAAATTAAGCGCCCCCCGGCTCAGGCTGGCATCCGCCTCCAACAACGCTACCCGTATCCTGGTGGAAGTGAACGACACAGCAGCCACACATCTCAGGATTTTTAGGGGGCAAAAAGGAGGAATGGTCGTTCTGCCTGTTTTGGTGAAAATTAATCATGCAGCCGTAATAGTCTTTACCGATTCAACCCTGGCCCGCAAGGATATGAAGGATGTGTTTTATGCCGTACGAAACGAAAAAGAAGGAGTCGGAATCAGCAGCTTATCGGAAGAAATGCCCGTAACCCTGAATACCAACGCCGATGAGGTGGCTTATTTTTATGCATTCCCTGCTAAGGAAAAAGTGGACCTTTACTGGGATGACGTGGTAAGCAGGAGCCAGAAATTTGTATCCTATACCCTGGCCAGACAATATGGTTCAGCAGGCAGTAAATCACCCCTGAAGGTACTGGCGGAAAACCTGACCCAAAGCACCTATTCGGACGACACGGCTCAAAATGGAAATCAGTATACCTACGTGCTCACAATGACCGATAAATCGGGGGCTTCTTCAGCCAAATCCTGGAAAATTACCACTCAGCAGGCTAAATAGACTTTCCGTTTACAGGCCTTTCTTTTCAATTCAGGTATACTTACTGCTGATCAGGACTCCTGTTGAGTTTAGATAAGTCGTTCTTTAAAACCGCCCCGGACTCAGCCCTGAAGAATATAATCTTATTTCTACGCCTTTAGAGGAAGGTGTTTCCTGCCATTTTTTGCAAAAATAGCTGTATTATCCAATTCGTGATTATTCAGTTCGTCTATATGTTTGGCAAACTGATATCTGCTGCTGGTTTCAGAAATTTGTAAACAAATTTATTGTCGATACTCTGATGTCAACTATTAATTTACTGAAAGCATCAGCTAATCAGTATAATTTGTAAAATCTTCGGAAATTTGATTTCTAAAAAAAAGATTCGTTACCCCAATTCTACTCGTTACAGACGCCTGATATTCAAATGCCTGCGATGTATTTTATGTTATTAAAATATGTATATTTGTAGCATAGAAATACAAAACGCCACGGCGTATCCAGGCCATTCCTGGCCAACTGCATTTCTGCTTTCGTATATATTGTACTCACTCTGTATTTATGAGATACTCGTATGCTTGCCTGGCTCTGTTTTGCCTGTTAACGGTTTTTTCGGCTCATCTGCATGCTCAGGATGTGGGTAATCTGAAGGGGCAAAAACCTTTCACCTTACACGGAAGCTTTAATGCAAACCTTATTGCTTATAATTCCCTGGGCATCGAGGCCCGGCAACAACCCTTCTCCTATGTGATGTCGGCAAACGCAACCGCCTCGTTTTACGGTGTTGAGTTACCCTTTGCTTTTACCTACAGCAACCGGCAGAAAGATTTTTCACAACCTTTCAATCGTTTCGGCCTAAGTCCTCACTACAAGTGGCTGACGGTGCATGCCGGATATCGTTCAGTGAATTTCTCCAGTTTTACAATGGCAGGACATAGCTTCCTGGGTGCAGGCGTCGAAATGAACCCGGGAAGATTCAGATTCGGGTTTATCGCCGGGCGGTTTAACCGCAGTACCGATGGCAATACCTACGACAGGGTGGACACTCTGCCCTATTACAGGCGTAACGGGCTTGCTGTTAAGATTGGCGTTGGAAGCAATAAATCCTTTGTCGACCTGATATTCCTCAGGGTACAGGACGATAAAAAATCCATTCCTTATGATTCCATTTTTCCCGAACGCACTCCCGAAGAGAACCTGGTCACCGGCATCAACTCAAGGCTGGCATTAAGTAAAAAACTGTCGTTCGAAGGCGAAGCCGCGCTTAGCATTTATACCGATAACCAATATGCGGCTGGGTTTACCGGCACCGATGCCGCCACCCTCAAAAAAGTTGAAAAACTGATTCTCATCAACCAGTCCTCCCGGTATTTTACAGCGGCCAGGGCATCGTTAGTTTATAAAACCAGGATATTCACCCTGAAAGCCGAATACAAACGAATCGACCCCAATTACACATCCCTGGGAACCTATTATTTCAGCAACGATATTCAAAGCCTGGCCGTTGGCCCTGCATTTTCCCTGTTTAAACGAAAGCTGAACATCAGGGGAAACATCGGTCTGCAATCCGATAACCTAAGGAACACCAAAAAAAACACTTCAAAGCGTACCGTAGGTTCTGCCAATATTTCATTTAATCCCTCTCAGATGTTTGGCATCGACGGCTCTTTCAGCAATTTCAGCACCAGCCAGAAAGCCGGCCGTTTACCGCTGGTCGACACGGTTAAAATCTTTCAGAGCACCTCCAATATTACCCTTTCGCCAAGGTTAACCCTTATGAAAACCACTTGCTCTCATATGGTGATGCTCATGCTGAACCATACCAACCTGAATGATAAAAATCCACTTACCGAAGCCCTGACCGAAAACAAGGTGAACACGGCAAACCTGAACTACGCGTTAAGCCTGCTGAAGTCAAAAATCACCTTTACCACAGGCCTCAACTATATGAACATGACCAACTTTAGCGGCAGTAACCAGGCCATGGGTTTCACCATAGGCATCATGAGCATGCTGGCTAACGATAAGCTTATGCTGGCGCTGACCAACAGTTTAATGAAGACCGATTACCTTGGCAATAGCGGCAAAGTGCTAATATCCGGATTTACAGCTTCATACAGCCTGATGAAACAACACAGTTTCAGGCTCAATACTTATTTCACCGGGAATTATTATGCCGAAGGTGCATCTGTACCTTCCTACAAAGAATTTAAAGGAGACCTGAGCTATGTGTATACATTTTAAAACTATCCAAAATCTGCTGCTTTCGTTCATGGTATTGCTGAGCATGGCAGTGGCAGCGCAAACCGACCAGGTAACCATCACCATGGCGGTGGCTCCCCCCTACACCAATCATATTTCGGATTATATGGCTCAGCCGGGCAAAATAATGGCAACCATTACAAATACCTCCCCTGCGGGTGGACCTGTTTCGGTTTATCTGATGGGTACCATCAGCAGTGCCGGCGGCATTAAAGTATATACCAGTCCTGAATACCGGAATCCTCAGCCCCTGGTGTTGTATCCCGGACAGCCTTACCTGCTCAATGTCAATAACCTGGCAGCTATTTTCAACGAAAACCAGATTCGTTTCGAAGGCATTACAAAGCAGGAAGTGCTATATGGCAACGGGCTCCCGGAGGATGATTACCAGATTTGCCTGCAGGCATACGATTTTTATACCAACAATCCGGTGTCGGGCGATTCGCCCCAGGGTTGCTGTGGAATATTTACCATTACCGATGTGGAACCCCCGTTGGTGTTAAGCCCGGTATGCGACGACAGCATTACCGCCACTACACCTCAGGTACTTACTTTTAGCTGGACTATGCCTCCCGGCACGCCCATTAACACCCAGTATTATTTAAAAATGGTCGAGATTCTGCCCAGCGAGCGCGACCCTAACGAAGCACTGAATACGGCAGGGCATCCTGTTTTCTTCGAATCCACCGTCTTGTCAACCAGCTTCCTTTTTGGCCCTGCCCAGCCTGCTCTGGTCGAAGGCAAACGATATGCCTTTGCAGTTACCGCCATCGATCCCTCCGGTAAAACTTCGTACCGTAACAACGGCCGCAGCGAGGTTTGCAGCTTTGTTTGGGGAAAGACGAAAGCCGACAGCGGTGGTGGAGGCACCCCGGGAGGAAACGGTACAGCAATGGTTGACCAGCTCGACATCTTTGTCCCATTCTGTAGTCTAAAATCCGGAGGCGAATCCATGGTATTGCCGGGATCGAATTCCCTGCCCAACGGGAAAATCACAAACAATAAGGTGATACAGGTTAACAATACCCATGATTTCTATCTGCGCTGGGAAGACAAGGCTGAAATGACCATCCCCGGTCAGACTGGCGGTACACAGCAGAATATTTCCAAAGGCCAGGCAGTGCATGGAATAGCGTATCAACTTGAAATTTTTGACGCTTCCAACAGAAAAGTTTGGGAAAAACTGGTCTGGCAAAATCCGTATTACCAGCAGGGAATGGCTGGCCTTCCTTTTTCCGACAATCAAAACTATACCCTGTTTATCCAGGCTTTTAACGGAAGCAAAACCAACAGCATAGTCCTGATTGATAAAAAAAACGGCATCAACGATAAAATTGCGGAATCATCGCATTGCGAATTTACGTACCGGGTGTTAGCCAATGCTGCCAACCAGTCGGAATACCTGGTCACGGGACGGCTGCTGTATAAATTTCAGGATTATCCTGATGAATATCCCCTGAACTCCTCACAGGTCGAACTGGTCAGGTACCAGATGGTCCGCGATACGAATACACAGGCTATACTCGCAAAAGGCATCAAACCTCCGGTTATAGCTCAATTAACCGGCCCCGAACGATATAAAGTCGACCTGGCCGAAGATGGTTCTTTTTCAACAAAAGTGGCCGCTGTGACCAATGGCGGTGATCTTGGATTTCAGACAGTATTGGTCTACATGCCTCTTGGCCAGACCTACAGCAGCGTGAAAGGACGGGTGTATGAGTATTTTCAGCTTGAGGTCAACAGTTCATATTACGAGAACCCTCGAACCCAGGTTGAACTTAGCAACGATTCGCTCAGGCTGGGCGAAATAGTAACCCGCGTAAACAGTTTCACTCTGACCGTTGACGTGAAAAAAGGATACTATTCGAACATCGCCAAACGGATTAAAATGGGGGGGTACGAAGAAATGAATCCTAAAAACGTGAAAGTAAAAATCTACCGGAACGGAGGCGTGCTATCAGATATTCCTTATTACGAAGGCGATATAAAAGTAGGTGACACAAAAATAGAGGCATATCAGAATAAGCCTGTGGCCAGCGGAAGGGGAATGACTGTTGTTGGCGCTGATGGCTTACCCCATACGGTGATCGTGATCGATAAGTTGATCTGTAATTATATGAACGGCGATGCATATAAAATCGAAATCACTCAGGATACCGTGATCAATGGGAAAAAATGTCATTATAGCAGTGACCTGAATTTTATATATTTCACCTATGTGCCATCTTTACTGGATGTTTTTACAGCCGCTCAGCATAAAACCACCAACTACCAATACCATTTAAAAGCCACGCTGCTTTCCGACGATCCGCCCACTTCTACCGTAAGTGGCCAGTTGGTTTACCGCGATCCCACCAACCCAAAAGGAGTTATAAAACCGTTTGCTTTAGGTCAAGTGAGCCTGATACTTACCTATTTGATAGAGGATAAAAAAGGCAACCAGACTATTCTTGACCCTTACCATGTGAAAGATGAGATAAGTAAAGGATCAGAGGGTAAAAATGAAGCCATAGGCGGTATGAATACCGGTGGTAAAGACCAGGAACTTGAAGATGCCCTGAAAAAACCCTTCGGTGACGGAAATATTATTCTGGCTAACACCACTACCGATGGGGAAGGGAAATTTGTATTCAAGGATTTTACACATCTCGATTCACTCGGTTACAAAAACGCAAGTGGCTCTTTTGGAGAAGGGAGCGGCGAATTCTGCAACATTGCCAGTTTTAATGGTAAAATAAAGCGTTCCATACGAATCGTCACCAGCGGACCTCTTGGACAATTTCTTTTTAATCCTTCAACCGACATTGCTGTACAGCCTCTCGATTCGGTGAATGCCGGTGTGTTAACCGCTTACCTGAAAACCTACGAATTAAAAGTTACCCCGCGCAGCTCACCCGAGTCGTCGGTACTCCCTAAAACAGGGGTCGTTTACGGGTCAAAAGTCAAGATTCTGCAGGGCGGCATCATGCTGCAGGAGCAATACGTCGATAAGAGCACAGGCTGTACCTTTTTCGGAATGCTTCGGCATAACGAAAATGTGAACTGGGACGATTACCAGGTACAGGCATCCACCAATGATACTGTCGGTGAGAATTCGTATACCACGAGAGCAGTTTCGTTTCCCCGTGCGTATAAAGACTGGGAAAGAGATACCGTTTACACGAAATTGAAAAATACCAGCTATGCCGACATCTATAAACAAAACGAACGCATAGCCCTGAGCAAGGTCTATTATCGTAAAGCTACTGATTTCTATTTTATTAAGGAGGATTATGCTCCCGTGAGCATGAGCATCAACCTGTACATGGAACCTAAAACGCCTGTTATTTCGGGCCGTGTATTGGTTGCCACCAATACCATGCGCAGCGTGGAGGACGGAAGCGTTACACTCTTTGGGAAGTCGATATTTCCGAATATCCCCACGTTGATTATTAAGCGACAGGTATCGGAAAACAACCAGCATGGCTATTTTACTTTTCCGGGACTCGATTTAGTCAAGACCTACCAACTGAGTGCCGTTGCAAAAGGATACACACTGTTAAAAGCAAAACAGCTGGTTGCCCCGGGCGATACCACCACTCTGAGTGCCGGATCCTCAGGCATGATACCTTCCAATGCCCAACTCACGCTCAAAATGGGCCAGCAGATTCATTTCCCGCAGATACTCATGATGCCTAACGGTACTGTAAAAGGTTGGGTAACAAATGAAAAAGGGGAACCGGTGAAAGCTTTTATCCGCACTACACGAAGTCTGCTCAGCAAAACCGTTACTAAAGCAATTACCATTACTATGAAAACGGGCCAGTATTTCGAGATAAATGTGCCTACCTATGTTTCGGATACCTTATTCATTATCCCCGAAGATCTCACCTACTTTAGCGAAGCTATTCCCATACAGGCTCTTACCGATCAAAATAATGTAAGAAACCTGGATTACGTTATAGTGAAGGAAAGACGGCACCGCATCCGTATTTTGATTGCCGACAAAACAACCAACCTTGCGGTTGCGGGAATAAGCGTCAAAATACTCGACTATTCAGCCATAACGGATAACCAGGGGTATGTGGAGTTTAATTTCAGGAATGCCTCGCTCAGGAATTTCTGGTTCAACCTGAGCCCGGTAAAAAACCCTGATTATGTAGAAACTTCCGGAGAGTTTTCGAACGAGGAATCCAAAACAATGACCCTCTATAAGTTCTATGTAAAAACAGGATACAGCGCACAGGGAGTGGTTACCACCGCAGGCCATCCTGTGCCTTATGCCCAGGTATGGGTCAACAATTTCGGCAACATCATTAAAAGAACCATTGCGAACCAGCAGGGACAATATCTTTTACGGGGAATTGTAGCCGAAAAAAGCATAAATAATCCTAATAACAGGCCTGCCAGGATATTCTGCAGCGGCCCTGCCGACTCCGTCAATGTACAGCTTCCCGGAATCGATCTCCACAACCTGGCCGGCCAGGAGAAAACGGTTTCATTCCCGGCAACGCCCGGAAGCCCTCTGCCCCTGAATTTTGAACTCTCCGCTTTCGAAAAAGCAAATCTGAGCTATCTGCATGGCTTCCCCATTCAGGTAACCTCGCTCAATGAGCTGAAGAACGGCACTTTCGAAATATCCGGCGCCCTTTTTCTTGGTAATTCGGCTACCAATTTCGACATGATCGACAATAGTCAGCCTATTGGGTTCAATAAGCTGATTGTAAAACCGGATCCGGCTAATAAGGACAGCAAGGGACGGCCCTACCTGGAAGCCAATCCCGGCCAGACTGATTTCCCGCTCGATAAACCCAATTTAAAAGTTAGGTATACAGGTACTCCCAATATAGGGGTGATCCGTTCGAAGGTGGTCAGCCCGCTACTCTATAATTATTTTATACGCCTCGAAGGAGCTGGAAACAGCAGCTTCCTCAGGATTCAAAAAGACGGTACCCAGGGTGGAATCCTGAAATCCAAAGCCCGTATAGTGGATAACTCCTTCAATTTCCCGGGAAGCTACTTCCGCTTCGAAGAAGAGCAATTCTACCTGGCTGAAAAAAACAACAATGCCTATTCTGCCAACATCCCTGTGTTCAGCGCCAGCTCCGACACTACCCTGCATCTCCTGCTTCTAAAAAAGTACCAGAGAATTACAAAATCATATAACCTTACGGATCTGAATGCTAAAGACCTTAAATTCAATTTCCTGGAATTTAGTGCAGGCTCAAAAACCAATGCCAGTTACATCACTCCTTCAGGTACCATCATCATTAAACCCGATGCATGGACCCTCAATCCCTTGCTGAAAGCCTATAATATCATCGACACCATTAAAATAGCCCTTCCGGAGATAGGTATCACGGCTGATGGCATTAATACGGGAGGCAGCCTGGTGGATAAGATAGAGATCAAGTTTGAAAGTTGGAATATAGTAGCCCACAATTGCGAAGTCGGACCCCAGGTTGGCGGCATACATTCAACAAATACAGAGATACAAACAGGGGTTCTCAATATTCCGGTGAAAGAATTCATCCTACGCAACGACCTCATCTTCATGGGGCAACCCGATGTGAAAGAACTCTCGCTGGGCGGCATCTGGACGATGAAAGTACTTCATCCCGAAACTGCACAATTCGGGCTCGACCCTAAAGTGGGCAGGGACCTGAAACCTCATTATAAGCTGTGCTTTGTAGGCGATCCTGCCGCCACAGTAAGCGGACTGCCTGGCTTTGGCTCCCAGCTGCTTGCCTTTCAGGCCGTAAGCCTGCTCAGCAACGGGCAACAGATTGTGAGTTTTGCCCCGAATTCCGAAAACATGCGCTTCTATAACATAGCCGATTTTAAACCAGTGGCTCTGAATTCCTATGCCGATATGTTCAGCGTCGACGGCATCATGGACCTGGGCATTCCTCGTATCCCGTCAGAGCTGACATACAAACTGCAGTTTACCAGGAAAAACAACGCACTTTCGGTGTTGCCGGTTGCCCAGAATATCACTTTCGATGCTCCGGGTTATGTGAAATTTGCTTCCATGCCTGCCAGTAACGACAAGCAGATTTTCGAGGAAGGAAAACTTACTTTATTCGGCACCGTGCACGAACAGCCCAAGCTCGATCCTATCGGTATTATTTTAACCAAAAAACGTATAGGTATCAACAATATTTATAACACCAGGATCGATCGCGATCCGGCAAAGGGAAATCAATTCATTCAGTTTGGCAGTGGCACGGGAGCGGGCAAATTCCTGGTCGACACATCCCTGATGAAAGTCATAGGCCCCGACTGGGATCTGCTTCGTTTGAAGCTGCTGCCCGACGCCGCCTTCGCTGCCAGCGGTTTTGGGAATAACCCGCTGCACCTGGCTGTATTCGGCGAAATTGCTACCGATCCGGATGTTAAAAATCAATCCATCAACGTCAATGGCTCATCCTCTCCCTTCGGCGATTTTACCATGACCTTCGACCTGCCGAATAAAAGAATGATTGGAGCCATGAACATACAGCAAAAAAACATGGGTGGAATCACCTTTGGCGGCGCTGCCGAAACCTGTATCGACACTAAAGGCTTTTACTTTGCCGCAGCCGGGCTGGCTGATGTGCCATCGTTCGGCCCTATGGCCGCAGGCGTTCTGATCGGGAGCTATCATTCAGGCGTGGCCGGGGGAATGCCGCTGGAAGTCCAGGAATTGATTCACCGGTTCTCTGTTGGTAAAGATTTGCCTTGTGCCATTAAAAGCAGCGATCAGTTTTCGGGACTCTATGTTACCGGCCGTAAAAGCCTGCCCCTGTTGAGTCTCAATGTATCGGTTCCGCTTGTGGTGGCCACAGCTTCTATTTATACCGACCTGGGCGTGGAGGCTTCGGCCTGGGCACAGTTTGTCGGCACGCCGCGTATAGGGGTTTCGGCCATGCTTTATGCCATTGCGGAACTGAAACTCGAAAGCATCACCTGTACTACCCTCTCGGCCCGTGCCGAAGGGATAGTAAAAGCTCAGGCCGACATTGACCTGGGAACCCATATCGGGGCTCTGAGTGCCTGCGCCAGCATCAATATCTTCGGGTATCTCGAACAGAAAACGCCTCTGCTGTTAGATTGCGGCCCGACCATTTTTACCCTTGGCGATCCGGGTACACCCCTGTTTTCGATGAAAGCCCTGATGAGTTCCAGTATTAATATGCTCAATCCCGGCATACCCAGCTTCAGCGTAAGCCTCGAAACGGGAAGCTGTAGCAATAACACCTGCGAACCTCCTGTTTTTCATTAATACCGGGCAAACTGAACCGATCATAAACCATACGGATTGAACTTTTTGAAATAGCTAATTCATGAAACGATATACCCTCATTCTTCTGCTGTCAATAGCCGCCCTGCTGACCAAAGCCCAGGATACATACCCATATGCCGTTGCAGGTCCGGGCGGAATTTATGTGATTTGCGGCAACAAAATCCCGTTCGGATTTACCTACTCTGTGTTCAGGAGCGAAGCCGGGAAAAACTCCTGGGAAATGTTGAAAGTGCTTTCCTTCAGCAACAACTTCGATCAATTTTTCCGCGATCTGTCAGCCTTCAGCGGACACAACAGCATCTATCCGCTCCCTAAAGAAAAGGACAAAGGAGTGATATGGAGTTTTGTTCAGGGTACCAACGATGCGGATTCCATACCGTTTTACGGTGCATGGCCCTTGTATAGGGAAGCTTTGGGCGTTGTATTTTATGATGTCACCGCCCTGGCCAATACAAAATACGTGTACAAAATCCACAAAACAGCCCCTGCCAACACCCAGGATGCACTTACGGCGGAAATCCGATTCCCGGCCGCCCCTGTTGATTATAAAATCCGGCTCATCTCAGGCACTGCACTCAACGACAGGATAAACCTGCGTTATCATATAGCCTCGCGGAAGAAGCTGTTCCAGGTACACATTCTAAGGCAAAATTATTTGCAGGGCGATTTCAGGGAAATCCCGGCCATAGCGGGTCTTTCCGTTCGGCACGATAGCCTGCAGGCCTGGGCCATAGACACCGTAGTTCAAAAAAAAGCCATATACTGCTATACCGCTATTCCGTACGATCTGTATGGCAATGCCGGGAAACCGTCGGATACCGTGCGAATCATTAACCTGGTTTACAAACCTGAATCTGTGATCATGGCTTTGCATACGGTAAGCCTCGAAAAAGAAAATGCCATCTCCGTTTCGTGGAAATGCGAAGTGCCTGCCTTCCTGCGCAGCGTGGATGTTTATCGAAGCCTGGTTTACGAAAAGGACTACCAACGCATTGGCACAGCCTCTCCCGGCGACACATCTTACCTTGATTATGAAGTCGACCCCATCAAAACCTATTTTTATTACCTGGTGGTGAATAATGCATATGGCCAGAGCGAACGCAGCGCCCGCATTTCGGGCATGCTCGAAGCTAACCGCGATGCTGCGGTCCCTTTCGATCTGAAGGCAGGCGCTGAAGCAGGCAGGGTGATACTCTCGTGGCGGAAACCTTCGGGCGAAACCCGCGGGTATTATGTTATGCGGTCGCTCGACGGAGGAAACACCTACCGGCAGCTTTCAAACTTAATACTTACCGGCGAAACTGAAATTGCCTTTACTGATTCGTTGAAGGATGTACAAAGCGTCAACCTTGCGTATGGCGTTAAATCCGAAAATACGGGATACCGCGTAAGTGCCATGACGGCCCCGGTATTTATAAACCCCCGGCTTTTAATACCTTTAGCTGTGCCGTTGGGCGTAATGGCCGCTTACCACAATGGCGGAATACTGCTGAGTTGGGATGATGCGGCTCTGATGGATGGCAATATAGTAGCATACAATGTATATCGTAAAATATTGAAGCAAAATGGCAGCGATTCCCTCGAATTTCAAGTCATTGATGAAAATACGTACTCGCATATGCTGAATTTCTGTATGGATAAAACCGTTTCCGAAGGCGTAGCCTATGCATATGCCGTAGAGGCTGTAGGGGTTAATACTACGAAAAGCGCAATGAGTATGCCCGCCCTGATCAGGCTCCCTGTCTACAGGCCGGTTTCGCTTGCCGGTATCTCGGCACGGAATACCGGTTCGGGAAATACGGTTGAATGGGTGAAAACCATGCAGGAAAATATAGTCCGGTATAAAGTTTACCGGCTCTCCGACAATACGCCGCCCCTGCTGCTGGGCACTTTGCCGGCCGAAACCACTTCATTTAATGATGTAACCGGACCGAAAGGGATAAGTTGTTTTTACGCGGTTACCTGTGTGAATGCAAAAAATATCGAAAGCAGTATTGACGAATGGGTTAAGGCCGAATAAGTGAACCCGGAAGCAACTCTTTTATAACGGAATCAGTTCTTTCGTTGCAAACTCAATAAGACTGGAGTTCTTCATCTCAGGTGCACCCTGAAAAGAAAGGGAATTCAGCATCCCGAAAATCCCGCACTAACCGCTACTACTTTCCCGCCAGCCACTCCTTGAATTCACCTGAGCGTTCGGTGCTCGAAATGGCTTCGTGTTCGCAGGGCGGGTCCAGGGTGATCTTGATACGCGATTTACTGTAAGATATCATTTTCGAAATAGCATGATAGCTGATCACAAACTTGCGGTTAATGCGGAAAAACAGCTCTGGGTCGAGGCGCTGCTCAAGGTGATCAAGAGTGAAGTCGACGGGATAATGCTTGCCTTCTTTCAGGGCCATAAATACAATTTTCTCGTCGGAATAAAAATAAGCCACATCCTTAACTTCAATCGCTTTAATCACTTCACCATAACGTACCACAAGCCGCTTCATGAAATCCGGTTTCTGAATGCCCAGGGCCAGGGCGAGTTTGGCTATATCCAGTTTTGTTATTTCCAGTTTCGGTCCACTTTCTGAAAGGTGCAACTTACGGTATTTGCGTAGGCTTTCCTCCAGGCTTTCCTTGTTCACAGGCTTCAGCAAATAGTCGATGCTGTTCACTTTAAAGGCCTGTATCGCATACTGGTCATAAGCCGTAGTGAAAATTACGGGGCAGTTTACCTCAGTTTCTTCAAAAACCTCAAAACTCAAGCCGTCCGAAAGGTTTATGTCCATAAACATCAGGTCGGGTTCGCCATAAGCCACCAGCCAGGCAACCGTTTGGGCTATGCTCTCATGTATGGCCAGCACCTGTATGGCCGGGTCAATCTCAATCAGCAGTTTCTGCAGGCGGCGGGCAGTGGCTGACTCATCTTCAATAATCAGTACGTTCATTTTCCGGGATAAATGACAGGCAGTTTTACAATAAATTTATCTTCTGAGGTATCTATGACAGTTTCGCCAAAGCCAAGCAGGAGGTACCGGTTGCGGATATTGGCCAGGCCTATGCCTGTCGAAGGCAAGCCCGCTTTTTTGGGCTGCAGGCTATTGCTGACAATAATATACCGGCCCTCGGTGTATATCCTGACGGTCAGCGGCTTTTCGGCCGAAACCACGTTGTGCTTGATCGCATTCTCAACCAGCATCTGCAGCACCATAGGCGGAATGAGCGACTGAAGTTCATTTTCACCCACTTGAATATCGAGTTGCAGGTTCTCGCAGTAACGCTTCTTTTGCAGGAAATAATAGGTGTCAATCAGTTTCAGCTCTTCACTCAGGGCGATCAGGTCCTTGTCGCGGTAATCGAGAATGTCGCGGAAAAACTGCGAAAGTTTTTCCACATACCTGATGGCCACTTCCTTGTCTTCATCAATAATGGTAATCAGGGTGCTGAAACTGTTGAACAGGAAATGAGGATTCACCTGGCTCCGTAAGGTTTGAAACTGGAACATGATCTTTTCGCGTTCCATAGCATCACGCCGCTTTAACGCATTTTCGCGCAGGTGTACCACCAGGTATACCAGTAAAGAGAATGCAAGCACCGAAACAATAATAAACCAGCTGGTCTTCCAGAAGGGTTTCCCTATCGTAAAGGTATATGATTTTACATCCGAGCGGGTAAAGTTCCCTTCAATGGAGGAGCGTACCTCGAAGGTATAATCCCCGGGTGGAAGGTTAGAGTAGGTTACCTGGTTGTTTCGGGTATCGGTCCAGTCCCGGTCGTATCCCTGCAGCCTGATCTGGTACCGGATCAGGGAAGGGGCAATATACCATAATGCATTGAAATGGAACGAAATATAGTTTTGATCATAGAAATATGTATGCGTTCCTATTTGATTTCCCTTGGCCGGGAACAGTGAAATCACTTCCATCTGCAAAGAGGGTTGCTGCTTCAGTATATCCTCCGGTATCTGTATTCTTATCAGGCCGTTATGTGTTCCTATCCAGGCTATATTACTGCCTTCGAGAATGCAGACATTGAGGTCCGGGTTTATTTCCGACATACCGACTCCCGCTGTGTAATACACGAATTCATTGTTCCTGGTATCGAGTATGTCCACTCCGTTGTTATGAATAATCAGCAAATGCCTGCTCTTATCAGCCAGTAAACCGGTAATATGAATATCACTCAAACCGTCGCCGGGGGAATAGTTGCGGAATGTTTTTCCATTATAACGATATATACCGGCATTGGAAGTGCTAAACCATATATCACCGTCACTATCTTCGGTTATAGAATAGATGATGTTGCTTTTCAGTCCCTGGGCTTTATCGAAATTGGTAAACCTGCCGTTCTCGAGCACCGAGATCCCTTTTCCATCGGTGCCAAACCATACCCTGTTGCGCGAGTCGGTGAAAACCGAATAAATATAATTATTGCCGGGAAAATGCTGGTCTCCGAAGTTGATAAACAAAACCTGTGATTTGCCCGACAGGGGATCGCCGCTTATTTCGCACTTATAGGCTCCGCCAAGCGTTGCAAGCCACATTACCTTGCCTTTTCCCGAGATGGAAAGAATGTTCCCGTTCGAAAGGCCTTCGGATTCGCTGAACAGTCTGGTACGTTTACCCGCCGGATCAATGCAAAACAAACCACTGCCAAATGTACCGGCCCAGATATAGCCTCTTTCATCCTGGTAAAGGCTGATGATATGCGTATGCTTTTTTAAAGGCAGGCTGATTTCAGTGGTTGCTCCGCTCTGCCCGTTTAAACTAAACAGCCTTCCTTCGCAACTATACCATAGATTTCCCTGGCTGTCAGTTAAAAGGCTGTTGATGTTCTTTCCTTTCAGGGGATCTGACATGGAATAATAGAGTAAGTCGTTTCCCAGGGAAAGCAGCAGCTGGTTCCCCGAAACGACCCAATAGTTACCCTGCTTGTCGGCATACATATGGTTGATATGCGAAAGCCCCAGGTTATCGGTTGAAGTATAATTGCCTGCCATTCTCCCGCCCGAAGTTTCAATACTGATAATTCCGTTATGCTCTGTCGATGCCCATATCCAGTTCCTGCCTGCGACAATGGAACTGACAGGCCCATATGTCCATCCTTTTGAAGCTTCGGGGACCGAAACTTTCAGCGTTTTCATATCAACCTTACAAATCCCGGCATCCTGCATGCCCGCCCACATGCTTTCTCCCTCTGACATGAGGCTAAGTACAATATTATCGGGCAGCCCCTCGGCGGAGGTTATTTTCTGAACATATTTCCTGCCGTTGATGATGTTGCATACCGATATGCCTCCATCCGTTGCGGCCCATATTCTGCCTTGCTTGTCCATCATAAGGGTATAGCAGTAATTATCAGTCAGGCCATTCTCCGTATTTATGTTGAAGGTATTTTGCCCGTTTAAACAGTATAATCCTTCCCCATAGGTTGAAAACCAGAGAGCCCCTTGTTTATCCGTTACAAAACCGGTTATAGCTGATTTAACATGCACCTTATCAGGGTTGCAGATAAAAATACTGTCGCCTTTCTGCCTGTAGATTTCGCCTTTGCGTGTTCCAACCCATAAAACATGCTCCGGACTCATAAAAATAGCCGAGATCTGCAGGCTGGACTCCTTACCATTGCCCGGGAAATAAATAAAATCGTTGCCGTCAAATCGGTATAGCCCCTTGCCCGTGCCAATCCACATATAACTATTGTCGTCCTGATAGAGGCAGGTGATGGATGTTTGTTGTACCTCGTCAGGCACTTTCATGCTCCTGAAATAAGGTTTCTGTCCCGAAACAGAAGTAAACATAAGGATGGCGACCAGCAAAACAACCATGCGTGTGGCTATGTGTTTAACATCTGTTTGGGGGTTTATCATTCCTTTTGATTTCTTAAATGTTGATGAGTGGCTTTTGATTGGTAGTGAGTTTTAAAAACGTGTAATGAGGTTAGCAGCGAATAAAATATCCCGTCCGGGTGTTGCCAGCCCTTCTCAACTATAAATCCTGGCTTTAAACTGTTTGAACAGGTTCAGCTGGTTGTAATTCGCGGGGTTTGTCAACAGCATGGTTTTGATTTATCCCTTTCATTTGCTTTTCTTTTCAAATTCCGCGGTTACGTTAACTTTGATTTCCTCGGCAATTTTTTGAAAAACCACCCTCGGGATGCTGATATCGTGATCCTGGAGTAAAACGGTAAATTCAGATTCTGTGTATATTATTCCTTTCGAAATGCGCAACCTGACTTTGATGAGGCGTTCCTGTTCCACGCCATGAATATTTAGTTTCCCTTTGGCCCGGATAGTATAATTCCCGTCGCGCGTAAAATCTACCTGTTCGATGATCTTCCCCTCGAATTTAGAGTAAGGAAAAGCTTTTGCCTCGAGGTAGTTTTCATAAAAATGTTCCTGCTGCAACGGGCTGTTGAAGCCTTTGAAGGATTCGGTAGGAATGCTGAAGGCAAAAGTTCGTTTTTCCACATCAATCACGCCTTGAAGTTTGGCGGAGGATGCCTTTATCAATTCAAGGGGTGCGTCCGACACAAAATTCACTTTGCTTTTTCTCGATCGATACAGGTTATGCTGAGCTATACTGTGAGTAGCAGCAAAAAATATTATTACGGCTGTCAATACGGTTCTTTTCATCTTTGGGCCCCTGATATAACAAACTATCGGCATGCCTTTTTGTTTATAATGATCAATATATCATCAGGCTTTTAACACAGGTACAGTAGGCGGTATGAAAGTGCTGATGGCCCCGCGAAAAGCGGAAATTGATTTTGTACCTTTGATGCAACTGAACTATGGGTCCCACTGACTGTTTTAATCGGCTCACAAATATACATCTATATCCGACCATTCAATAATAATCACTATGTTGCGAGCCGGGAACGGAATTTTCAGAGGCAATTTTGTACTGGTTTTTTTAGCCAGCCTGATGATGTTTACGGCCTTTTATATTCTGCTGCCCACCCTTCCTGTTTTTCTCAACCGTAAACTGAATATTGCAGAAGGGGAAACCGGGCTGATTCTTGCCGTTTACACGCTGGCGGCTTTGCTTATCCGACCTTTCTCCGGGTATATGATCGACCGGTATGGACGGAAATTATTTTTTATTCCCTCCTTATTGCTTTTTGCATTAATGTTTGCTGCTTATCCTTTTACAGGGGCCTTCATGCTGATGCTGATGGTTCGTTTTACACATGGATTGATCTGGGGCGTTGCAACTACTACCGGCAGCACATTGATTGTGGATATCGTGCCTCCGGAGCGAAGAGGCGAAGGCATTGGTTTGTATGGACTGGCCATGACCATCCCTATGGCCCTGGGGCCATTTGCTGGCCTACATCTCACCCAGAACAATAACTACACACTCATGTTCATTTGTGCAGGGGCACTTGCCTTTGCCGGGTTTCTACTCACCTTGCCAATCCGGTATCCTGTTGTTCCGCATGCCGTAAAACCTGCATTTTCATGGAGTAACCTCCTTGAGTCTACGGCACTGCCTGTTACCTTCAATCTGCTACTGATAAATATCAGCTATGGCGGCCTGGTTTCTTTTATTTCACTTTATTCCCTGAAGACAGGGATTGGATATACCGGCATATTCTTTATCGTATTTGCCGGCGGTATTACCATTGCGCGGATTTATATGGGTAAAATTTTCGACAGGCATGGACCTCAGGCTCTATCCATAGCCGGTATTTTACTGCTTGCCACCGGGCATATGCTGCTTGGGCTAATGGTTAATGCCAGGGGATTCCTGATTGCCGCCTTTATACTTGGATTGGGAACCGGTATCGTTTTCCCGGTTTTCCAGGCCATGGTCAACAACCTTGCCCCAGCCGGTCGCCGGGGAGCCGCCAATTCCACTCTCTTTTCGGGTCTCGATCTGGGTATTGGCCTGGGCATGCTGCTTACCGGATACCTGGCCCACAGTATCGGCCTGCCCACGACCTACCTGATGTTTAGCGGGTTAAACCTGTTTGCGCTTTTCTATTTTCTATTTATTTCGCTCACTCATTACCATCGCCACCTGGGTGCCGGCAATTCTGAGTGAACTCCCGAAAGCAGCAATCGTTCCCGATATCTGGAATAGGACACCCGCCACTTATTCACAGAAGTAAATAAATTTTCTTGCAGTCAGAGGTATAAGTTTATTTTGTACCTTCGCACCCCGTTTCGAATCCATGGAGCAGGAAAGTTCTTTTAAAACAATCCCTGGAGAGGTGGCCGAGTTGGTCGATGGCGCACGCCTGGAAAGTGTGTATACCCCAAAAGGGTATCATGGGTTCGAATCCCATCCTCTCCGCATCAAAAAAATGTAAAAGCCCGTAAATCAATCGTTTACGGGCTTTCTTTTTGGCCTGGGTAACGGAAAGGGTAACGGTTTGCAAATATTCAGGGCTTAAAGTGGGTACAAATCCCTAAAAGACCCGAACCCCCATAAAAGCAAAAAACCGGAACAAATCGCCCCGGCTTAATCTATTCAGGTAATCATGTACTTTAATACACCCCCTCAATTATAGAAATATTTTAAGCGTTCCCAAATTGTGTGGGTATACGGGCTAAAAGTATTTTCTGCACCCCCTTCCCCTTTCATATCCTGCCAGCGTTAGAATGCTTTAGCTGTCGGTGGCAATAGGCTGCCATCAGTGTGAAGGGTGGTCAGCTCTTTAATTTAATCCGGCAAGCTGATCAAGCATGTATAGTTGTCGGGTTGCTGGGTCGTGGTAAACCTCTTTGTCTATACAGTGCAATAGTCCTGCATCTTCTAAAAACTCTTTCCGGTCAGTATACCCGACAAATCGGCTGTAACTCTCCGTTATTAATGCCAGTTTAAGCCTCGGGTTATCATAGTAAATTATTGTAATCATACACGGCTGGCCTAAATCGTTGGCGTGTATTTCCGCTGTTATTTTCTTAACCATGTTCTTAGTTTATATCGGTTAGTTATTTCATTTCAGGGTAATAAATATGCAATAATCCATCCGCTCCGATTACGTCCCGGCGAAGGTCTGCCGGCGGTGCTAATGGCATGTATTGTATTGCTTGCTGTCCGGGTGCTTCCTTTAACTGAATGCCAGTAAAGAACGTTTCAAGTATTTCAATTTCATGGATCCAGTTCTCGGGCTGTTGGTTGAATAAACTTTTATTGCAAAAATAATGTTGTTTTACACTTTCATTTTTTTCACGGTTTACACTTTCCGCCTGGGGTTCGGGTTCCCCTGGTGCCGGGCTTGGTTCCGCTATGGGTTCGGGTTTCGGGGCTGCTTCGCTGTGGCTGCATTGGCTGGCCTGTGCCGGGCTTGCTTCCTGTGGTGGTGTAATGTGTTCGGGCTGTGGCCTGAATAGCTTATAATCAAATTGTGTAAGGTAATCGGCCAAATCTGCACCGCTTTTCAATTCGCTTTCTGTGGCGTTCTTTTCCAGCAAATCAGAAACAATAAACCGGGTGCCTGGTAACTTCGCCTTTAGTTCCTGGGTTTGGGCGTTCCACAAATCGAATGCTTTCAAATCAGGGAACAAAACAACCTTCCTACCTTTCAGGGCTTTGCACTTTTCAAAGGTTAAACTGCTTTTGTTGTAAACTGCCAGCCACAATAAAGCTTCAGGGGTTTCGGGCAATCCATAATAAAGCGTTCCGATTATTGCCGTTTTCGGGGCTTCTACCAATGCGATAGGATTCAATGGGTATTTATTGAGTAGGTGTTCACCAAATAAACATGAAACCTTTAATTCATTCTTTGCATAATCCTGCAACCAACCGGGCAACCCTCCGACCTTACCAATATATTCATATGTTTTAAGACTGTGCAAAAAGCTGGTTCTGGTTGTGTGGTTCTCGTCATTAAATTTCTTTGCCTGAATTGCCCGAATGTTCCCGGCCTTGTCAATAAAGGGAAAAGTAACAGACCCCGGCATATATTTGCCGCTTATAGTCCCTATTCTATACAATGAAATTACTTTTTCAACATCTTCAACCGGGCAAAGCTTCAGAAGGTTTTGAACGAATGTATTGTGTTGGTAACCTCTGAGGGTTTCGTTTAGTACATCTTCAGGTATGAAATAAAGGGGCTGGGGCTTCGCTTTCGGCCGGGGCTTGTATTGGTGTTCTTTCAGTCCGTTTGTATTGTACCCGGCTTTGTACGGGTTCAAATAATAGCCGCAATTATCCGCCCTATCACAACGCCCGTATTGTTCCGGTAAATATTCCTTCGTTTCAGTATCAACATAACGAACAAACCGATTCTTTCCGCAATCCGGGCAAAGGTGCTTTTTGCCGGTCTTATCAAACTGGTAACGGTATTCTTTATTCATGTTTAAAAAGGTGTTTTTCATCCTGTGGCTTTTCAGCAATCACAAAGGCAACGTTCCCAACGTTTCGCCTTTCAATAATAATATTGAAGCCTTTCAGTCGCTTGATAAAATTCTGTTTATTTACGGGCTTGCATCCATCTTCAATACAGAACGCCCGGTATTTTGGATAAAGTTCTGTTATCATAATCCAGTTATCCGGGCTGGCCTTATAGCTGTTTTCATCCATGAATAGCTTTACACTATCTGAGCTTGTTTGGTAATCTTCACGGGCCTGGTTAATCGCCCGGCAATCGGTGAAGGCTTTGTTTTTTAATATCCGTTCAAGCCCTTGCAATACCCAATTAAAAACCCCTGAAAGTTCGCTTTCAATTATTTTCTTTGCCAACTGCTTATCCTGTTCTTTTTCGGGAATAGTAACTTCAAAAGGTACGATCAGTAACCGCCTGAAGAAAGCGTTCGTATGTTCAACATCCTTTGGCAATTCGTTTAAATTGAATATCAGCTTTGCATAATCTTTAATAATTACGGGCTTGCCATACGGTAACCGCCCGTCAACTGGTTCCCCGCTTGCCAATGCTTTGAAGTATGCGGGGTTTACTCTATCGCTTATTTCGCTGGCATAATTCAGAAGCTTATCCGCTATCATTACCCGGTGGTAACCTTCCTTTGAAGTTAGGTTTTCAAGGGTGTAACTACTTACATTTTCAGCCCCCAACAAAGCGTTTATGATATCGTAAACAACGCTTTTGCCGTTCGCCCCGGTGCCGTACAGAAGCAACGCTTTTTCAAGCTTCAGGTGTTCATACTTTACAAAAATGTACCCCAAAAAATCAGATAAAACATTCTGCCTTTCCGTATCCGGTAAAACGTGATTAATAAACTTTTCAAATAATGGGGCTTTTGCTGTCGGGTTGTAATCAAATGGTAATTGATAGGTAATGAAATCTTTTGCATCAAACGGCCTTAACAAAACGGCTTCCGGGGTAACTTCAAACGTGCCGTTTTTTAGGTTTATTAATACGGTGTTTTTTGGTGGTTCCGGGCTGGGTAAATAGGCAGTGCAAATAAATTGCTTTTCAATCTTTGCCCTGTATTCAAAATATTTTGCATCAAATTTACCAACGCCCATCTTTTCGGCTGCTTCGCCTAAAAACTTCTGAAGGGTTTCAGCTTCCACTTTCGCCCAATGGCAACCGTTAAAAATATAAGTGAAGCCCAAATTCAGGCATAAACCCCAATCATTCAGGCCAGCAAGATTTAAAACCTGTTCAACTGGCAGTATTAAAAAATGCTTCCCGTTCAATTTCATAGCTGAAATACTGCTTCTTAATTGTTTGGCTTCATCTTCTTTGCCTGAATCTTCAAGGGCTGCCAGCTTTTTAAGTAAGGCTTCTTTCTGTGGGAATGCCAGCTTATCAAAATTGATAGGTTCAACCGCTTCAAGTAATTGCGCCAATATTTCACCGCTTTTTAATACGGGTTCGGCCTGTTCACCTTCAAACGGGTTCATGTGCTGAAAGGTTTCAGGGGCTTTCAATGGTTCAAAATCCGGGTTCAAACGTTTATTTGCTTCCATTACTTTGCTTCCTTTCCTCTGAATGCTGCATCAATTTCAGAACGTAAATAGTAATATTTGCGCCCGTACCTGTGAAAAGGTACCTTCCCGGCTTGTTTCTGCCTGGATACGGTTTGTACTGTGCAATTGAGGTATTCAGCCAATTCCCTATCACCGTAAAACCTTTGTTCATCCGGTAACGGCTGGCCTGTGGGGTTGGTTTTGCTGCTTACAAAATCCTGAATCATGGTTTTCAGTTCTGTAACCTGCTGTTGAAGCCCGTAAACCATACCGGGCAATCTGTCGAAATTCGGGGCTTGTTCATTCATTTGCATCATGTTTTAGTTTGATACAAAATTACCGGGTATTATTCGGCCCGGTGCAACCTTATGAAGTATGCAAATAGCAGTTAATCAATACTGAAAGTTATATAAAACAAGGTATTAAAATACCTTTTTGTTACTTTGGTGTTACTTTGGCTTAATTTAGTTTGCAAAGGCTTAATTCCTTTTTAATAGTTCCCTGTGAATACCCGCTTTCATCACTGTTATTTTTTTTGATGAAGTAAAGCAATAGCAGGCTTATTTGTTCCCGCCGCAAAATACCTAAATCCTGTATTTCCCTGAAGGGTTTAATAAATTCTCTCATTTCAATATCTGCAACCTTTTTATTAACGCTGGGTAGCTTCCTTTCAACTTTGAATGAAACAAACCCTTCAATAATTCTATCAATATGGGTTGAATCCTGAAACGCCCCCCGTAATGGTTCCAGTATTCGGGCTATTGTTTCGGCTGTGGTTTCGGGTTGTGGATCCTGGGCGGGTTCCGGGTTCGGGGTTTCGGCTGCTGGGGTTGGCTGTTGTGGTTTGGTTGTTTCGTTTAGGCCATTGTCAGCGCAAAATTTCCGGTATTTAATCAGGTTTTGTTTTATATCCTCTTTCGTGTGGCTGGGTTCCATCTGTTCAGGTGTGGCAAAGTTTACATAAACTTTACGCCAATCAACTAAATTTGTTTGTATCGTTCCCCGGTAAATTGCCGGGAATGCCTGAAAATGTAATTCCATATTTGAAAGGGTTTTATCTATCCATGTTAACGGGTTCCCTCCCATCGCTCTGAAAGTATCAAACGTTTCTCGTAAAAATTCTATAAGCTGTGCTTCTGTTTGGAATCTGGGTAATGTTTTAATAAAATTGAACCAATCAGCAAAAATTAATGAATCAATATCTAAA
>CAIPFN010000214.1 GCA_903864265.1 uncultured Bacteroidales bacterium
GAGGGCGGTTCGGTGATTATCAAAACCAGCCTTAGCCGTAACGAGATGCCGGGAGTAAGCCCGGTTCGGATTGCCATCAGCGATACAGGCCCGGGAATCAACCCCGATGATATTCCTAAACTCTTTTATGCCTTCGAAAGGATAGGAGCCGAGAAATCCGAAATTGAAGGCACGGGATTAGGACTGGTGGTAGTTAAAAAACTGATGGATGCCATGGGCGGAACCATTGGGGTTGAAAGTGTACGCGGCCAGGGCAGTACCTTCTGGATTGAATTGCCCTTGATCGAAAACCATTTAAGTAAGCTCGAAGGTGACGGAAATCTGCTATCGCATGATGCCGTATCATCAGGCATTTCAGCCAGCATGCTTTATATTGAGGATAATGATTCCAATATCGAACTGGTCAGCCAGATCCTGGCTAACCATAGGCCCGGCATTCGCCTGCTGGCCCATAAGCAAGGGGAACAAGCCGTAAACCTGGCCATGGAACATGCACCCGACCTGATATTGCTCGATCTCAACCTGCCCGGGCTTCAGGGCAGCGAAGTGCTGAAACTCCTGCTGGCCAACGAAAAAACCAGGGATATCCCGGTAGTCATCGTCAGTGCCGATGCCATGCCCCGGCAGCGAAAAGAATTGTTGCTTGCAGGAGCGAAACACTACCTGACCAAACCCCTCGACGTCATGGAGTTTCTTAGGGTAGTAGATTTAGAAATACAGAAATGAGATATAGGTTGCAGCAGCGGAAATATCCCGATCGCTTTGGGAAGTAGTAAATATGAACCCTGCACAAAATACCTCCTTTACCTGAGTGCTTCCCGGGCCTTTCCCTGATTATCGGGAGGTTTGGGGTAAAATGCAAGGCTCCCGGTGAGCCTCATAGTTTTCTGAAAGTGAATGATGAGGCATAAAGCAGCCAAACGGACTGTTTTATTTCCTATGAAAAAGAAAACGGCAAAGGATGCAGATATTCAGTATATTTATCGGTGAAAATACAGGTCTATGAATCAACGGAATAATAAAGAAAAACAAACTACATGCATGAATTCGAGCCATTTTAAAAGTAGTTTGTCGCTTTTCAGGGTCACGGCCAAAAACGCATGGGTGGCTTTGATCATTCTGTTGGTCGGCCTCCTGCTCACGGTGGCTACGGCAATAAATGCCAGACGCGATATTGACAACAAGGAGAAAAAGGAACTTGCTCTGGCTGGTAATGAAATTCAAACCAGAATTTCAGCCCGCCTGCATTCGCATGCCCTGCTGCTGCGTGCCGGATCGGCCTTGTTTGCATCCACCGATACGGTAACCCGCAAGGAATGGGAGAAATTTGTTGAGCGAATAAAACTTTACAAAAATCTGCCGGGCATACAGGGGGTAGGATATTCCCTTATCATTCCGGCTGAACAGTTGAAAACCCACATTCAGCATATACGCAGCGAGGGCTTTCCCGACTATACACTGCGGCCCGCCGGCGAGCGGGCAATGTATACTTCCATTATTTATATTGAGCCCTTCACCGGCCGTAATCTCCGTGCTTTCGGTTACGATATGTTTTCGGAACCTGTCCGCCGGAAAGCCATGGAGGAAGCACGCGATTCGGACCTGGCTGTGCTTTCGGGAAAAGTGACCCTGGTGCAGGAAACGACTAAAAATGTACAAAGTGGTACACTGATGTATGTGCCGGTGTACCGCAACGGAATGCCGGTGAATACCGTTGAACAGCGCAGGGCAGCCATCAAGGGCTGGGTGTACAGCCCTTACCGTATGAACGACTTAATGGATGGCATGCTGAGCCGCTGGGATTTGAACCTGCCCGAACGTATCCATCTGCAGGTATACGAGGATAGCATCTTGCCCGATAAAATGTTATTCAACAGCCAGGCAAACGATACCCTGGGTGCCGATGATTCACCTACACGTACCATTAGTATGCCTGTCGACTTTAGCGGGAAGAAATGGATACTGCTTTTTACCCAATCCAGTAACCAATCGTCGGTTAACAGCAAATTCATCCTCATCATGTGCAGTGGCAGCGCCATCAGTTTATTGCTGCTGGCTTTATCATTATCCCTGTTCAACACCCGCACCAGCGCCCGACAAATCGCACTACAACTGATGTCCGAACTCGGTGAAAGCGAAGAGCGCTTCCGTATCCTTCTCAATTCAACGGCCGAAGCCATCTACGGCCTCGATCTTGCGGGTAACTGTACCTTTTCCAACAGGGCCTGTCTTCAGATTCTCGGTTTATCAAGCCATGAGGAACTGCTGGGTAAAAATATGCACGACCTCATTCATCACTCCTATGCCGACGGCAGCTTCTTTGATGTGAAGGATTGCCGCATCTTTATGGCTTTCAGCGAAGGCAAAGGCACACACACCGACGACGAAGTGCTGTGGCGTCCCGACGGCACCTGTTTCCCGGCTGAATATTGGTCGTACCCTATATTTATCAATGGGAAAATTGAGGGAGCCGTGGTTACTTTTTTCGATATCACCGAACATAAGCAATTTATCGACGAAATCAAGGAATCCCGAAACGAAGCCCTGAAGGCAAACCAGGCCAAGAGCGAATTCCTATCGCGCATGAGCCACGAACTGCGCACTCCGTTGAACTCCATACTGGGCTTTGCCCAGTTACTCGATATGGCTGAACTGAATAAAGTGCAAAAAAAAGGCGTCAGCCAGATCCTCCGCAGCGGCAGGCACCTGCTCAGCCTGATTAACGAAGTACTCGATATTTCACGCATTGAGTCGGGTCAGCTATCGCTTTCCCTCGAACCGGTGCAACTGTACCCTGTTCTGCAGGATGTACTCGATAATGTGCAGATGCTGGTGCAGTCGCAGCACTTATCGGTCGAACTGGAAACTTCCCCTGATAACCGCTTATTTGTGAAATCCGACCAGCTACGGCTGAAACAGGTATTGCTGAATCTGGTTACCAATGCCATTAAATACAATAGACCCGGCGGCTCGGTACGCATAAGAACGGAAATCAGGCCTGTGAATAGTGCCGGCATAGTGCCGCTGCGCATATCGGTGAGCGATACAGGAATAGGTATTTCAGCCGCCGACCTTCCAAAACTCTTTAAAACTTTCGAAAGAATAGGAGCCGAGAAAACTGAAATTGAAGGTACCGGGCTTGGGCTGGCCGTGGTAAGAAAAATAATGGACGCCATGGGCGGTCAGATAGGCGTTGAGAGCCTGCCCGGTGAAGGCAGTACCTTCTGGATAGAACTCCCGCAATGTGAGAGCCAGAACCAAAACCCGGGAAAATCAATTGTGCCGGAACAGAATGAAACGGTAGGGACACCTCTGTCCGGTACCATTTTATATATCGAGGACAATATTCCCAACATAGAACTGGTGGAACAACTTCTTGTATTTCACCGGCCTGATATCCGCCTGTTCACCCATACCCATGGCAAAATGGCCGTTCCCCTGGCCAGGGAATACACTCCTGATCTGATACTGCTGGATCTGAATTTACCCGACATGCACGGAAGCGAAGTACTCCGTATGCTTCAGGCCGACCCCGGTACCTGTTCCATCCCGGTGGTGGTGATCAGTGCCGATGCCATGGCCGACCAGGTGCAGAAATTATTGAAAGCAGGGGCGCTGAAATATCTTACCAAGCCCCTGGACCTGATCTCACTGTTAAAAGTAATTGATGACATCGTCACCGGGTAGCACCGGGGTAATTAATTCTGACATGCACTTATTCAAGTAAATACTATGGTAAATTCGACCTTTAAAAATGCAAACATCCTGATCGTCGATGATCAGGAATCCAATATTGATATATTGGAGGGCCTCCTCGAAATGCAGGGATATACGAATATTAAAACGACCACCGATCCGCGCAAAGTGGTTCAGTTGTTTTCGGCCTTTCAGCCTGACCTGATTTTACTCGACCTTGCCATGCCCTACCTCAGCGGGTTCGAGGTCATGGAACAATTGAAATTCCTGGTTCCGGCTTCCTCTTTCCTGCCTATACTGGTGCTAACGGCCGATGTTACCACCGAAGCCAGGCAAAAGGCGCTTTCGGGCGGGGCCAGCGATTTTCTTACCAAACCCTTCGACCTTGTGGAAGTGGGATTGCGTATAAGGAACCTGCTTTTCACAAATTACCTGGTGAAACAGTTGGAAAACCAGAACCAGGTTCTGGAAGAAAAAGTAAAGGAACGAACCCGTGAACTGGAACAGATAAATATTGATTTAATCCTTGCCAGGGACAAAGCCGAAGCCAGCGACAGGTTGAAAACAGCCTTTATGAATAATATCTCGCACGAAATACGTACCCCCCTGAATGGAATCCTGGGCTTTGCACCCATGGTGATGGATCCGGCCTTTTCGGACCAGGATAAACAGGAATTCCTCGACATACTCAATTTCAGCAGCAGGCGGCTGATGCAAACCGTGACGGATTACATGGATATATCCTTGCTGGCATCGGGAAATATCGAAGTCAATAACAATGAATTTAAACCTTCGGACGTGCTGGCGGAAATAATGAAGCAATACCAGCCATTGTGCAACGAAAAGAACCTTAGCTTAAGAGTTGAAAAACCAAGCTCGTTCGATTCGTGGAACATGTATTCCGACAAGGGATTGCTGAAGAAAGTACTGGCACATCTCACCGATAATGCCATTAAATTTACCAGGGAAGGAACCATTACCATCAGCATAAGCGATACTCCGGATCCACTCGGGTTTTCAATCCAGGATACAGGACTTGGCATCAGCGAACAGGCCATTCCCAACATATTCGAGCATTTCGTGCAGGAGGACATCTCCTCCACACGCGGTCATGAAGGCAGCGGGCTCGGACTGGCTATAGTGAATGGACTGGTTACCTTACTCGGGGGCACTGTGCAAGCCGATTCGGTCAAAGGCCAGGGCAGCACCTTTACTTTAAGTATTCCGGATGCGACGAGTGCCGGGAAAACCCCGGCTGACGAAATTCCCGTCCGAAGCGACACTTCTTCACACCGGCCGATGATACTCGTTGCCGAAGATGAAGCGGTAGGGTACATGTTTCTGGAATTAACCTTAAATACCTCCTACGAGATTTTGCGGGCCGAAAACGGGGAAGAAGCCGTTGAACTCTGCAGATCGATTCCCGGTATTCAGCTGGTGCTTATGGACGTTAAAATGCCGAAGATGAACGGCCTTATCGCTACACAGGAAATAAAAAAACTGCGGAAAGATCTTCCTATTATCGTATTGACGGCCTATGCCGAGACCGGCATACGCGAAAAATGCTTTAACGCGGGTTGCGACGAGTACCTGGCCAAGCCCATTGCAAAGGATGATCTGTTTTCATCCCTGGCTAAATTCGGATTCAAGGTTTAGGCAGATGGTCGCATTTTAAACTTTCATGAGTTCTGCAAACACAGTCATTTATTCCCACTATTTTAAGCTCATGTTTGTAACATATTTTCCCCAAAAATAATCCCCCACTCGTTCCTGCACGCTTCACTGCGATATGAGCGGGAGAAAGAAAGGCTGAAGCCGAAACTGTAAACTTGTTTTACTAATGTAATTATTTATTTGGTTTTGCGTAAAAAGTTGGATAAATAAAGTACATTTGGTAGGCGTAATTATCCAGCCAATCCGAAAAGCTTGTAAATAGGGGCATATAGAGGATATTTGTGAGGCTTTTCTACTCAGCGGAATACCGGATCAAAAATGATTGAGGGCAATCATGATCAGGAATAGCGATAAGGCTTGTTTGCAAACTGTTCCAATACAGGAACTTACTGATGCAGGCCAGTGAAATGTAGGCGATACCCAAAATGTGGGATTAACAAAATTTGATGCATCTACATCTATAAAATATATTACAAAGCATCACCAGGATCATTAATATAAATGAAAGCTATACCTGACTATAAATTATTAAATCATTATATCTTATGAAGGAGCGGAAAAATGTGGCAGACAACATGGCAAACCTTCGTCAGAAGGCCGAAATGCTGTTGAACAATCAGTCGCCGCAGCCCCTATCGGAGGTGGAAACAGATTTGCTGGCTCTGATTCACGAATTGGAAGTATACCAGATAGAACTCGAAATGCAGAATGATGAACTGATGCTGGCTAAGGAACTGGCTGAAAATTCAACGCTGAAATATTCGGAATTGTACGATTTTGCTCCTGCCGGATATTTTACCCTCTCTGCTGAGGGTGAAATCATGGAGGTGAACCTGGGCGGGGCGGGTATACTTGGCAGGGAACGTTCGCTGCTGGCTGGCAGCAGGTTTGCCTTCTTTGTTTCCGACGATACCAGAGCCTGCTTTAGCCTGTTTCTGGATAAAGTATTTAAAAGTAAAACTATTCAAACCTGCGAAGTAACCCTGTCGGAAAACGGGCGTTTACCCCTGTATGCTCTGCTCTCGGCTATTGTTTCCGATAAACAGGATCAATGTCTTGTATCCGCTGTCGACATCACCCAACAAAAGCTGACAGTTAAAAAGTTAAAGGAAAATGAACTTTTCCTGAACGAGATACAGATGATCGCCAGGCTCGGGACATTTTCTATCGACTTTGTTCAGGGCAAGTGGGAGGGTTCGGAGTCGCTTGATATCATTTTCGGAATCGAACCTGGGTATGACAGATCATTTGAAGGATGGGTTTCGATTCTGCATCCTGCCTGGCGACAGCTTATGCGCGATTATTTTTACCAGGAAGTGCTTGCTGAAAGCCGAAAGTTTGATAAGGAATATCAGATTATCCGGCAGAATGATAAATCGGAACATTGGGTTCATGGAGTAGGCCGGCTGGTTTGTAATGAGTTGAATCAACCTGTCAGACTGATTGGCACCATAAGCGAAATCACCGAACGCAAGCTGGCTGAAGAAGCTTTGAAAGAAAGTGAATCTAAATATCGGGAGTTAATTGAGAATTCGCCCGATGCAATCTGCATTTATGTGGATGGAAAAATTGCTTTGGTGAATAACCAATGCCTGCACCTGCTGGCTGCCAAAAGTCCCGGCGAATTGATAGGTCAACCTGTTATAAATTTTATTCATCCTGATTTTCAGGAGTTGGCTAAAGTCCGGATGTCGGATATCACTGAAAATGGGAAAGTTGTGCCATTGGTGGAAGAAAAATTTATCCGGCTCGATGGATCAGTGGTGGATGTGGAGGTAAAAGCCATGCCTATCCTATTTGAAGGAAGGCATACCGTGCAATTGGTAGCGCGCGATATCAGTGAGCGCAAACTGGCCGAAAAAGCAGTGATGGAAAGCCAGGACCGCCTGAGTAGAACCCAGGGCCTGGCTCACCTCGGAAGCTGGGAACTGGACATTGAAAGCGGGAACCTGATCTGGTCGGATGAGGTGTACAGGATTTTTGGGTTACTGCCTCAGGAATTTGCTGCCACCCATGCGGCTTTTATGGAATCGGTACACCCTGAAGATAGGGAGGCCCTGAGCAAGGCCTATTTCGATTCGGTTGAGAAAAATCAGCCCGGTTATGAACTGGAACACCGTATTATCCAAAAGCGTACCGGTGAGATACGGTTTGTGTACGAGAAATGCGAACATTTCAGGGACGCTTCCGGCCGAATAGCACGCTCGGTGGGCATGGTGCTCGATATCACCGGGCGCAAGCTGGCTGAGGATATTATCCGGAAAAGCGAAGAGAAATTCCGGGCCCTTTTTGAAGCAAATACCGACGGAATAACCATATTCCTGCTGAATCCTTCTGGTCCTCCTTCAAATATTATCGACATGAACGAAAATGCAGCCCGAATGGTCGGATTTACCAAGGCCGAAATGCTGCTGATGACTCCTGATGCGCTGGAACTGGATCTCACCCCCGAAAAAATTGGAAAACGAATGCACGATGTTCAGTCCAGGGGCTTTTCGGACTTCGAAACCAGGATCAGGCATAAGGAAGGGCATGCCATAAACGTCGAAATCAAAGTGCTGGCCATCAATTATTACAACCAGCTCGCTTTAATGAATATTGTTAGAGATATTACCGAACGGAAGAATATTGAATTACGCCTGCAGGAATATGCAACCGAGTTAAGCAAGCAAATCGCCGAAAAGGACAAATTTTTCTCCATTATCGCACACGATCTGCGCAGCCCCTTCAATTCGATGCTGGGCTTCATACAATTGCTCGAAGAAGAACTGCCTGGCTTTTCGATGGAAGAAATCCAGGACTTTGTGAAAAACATCAGCAAGTCGGCCAACAAACTTTTCCTGCTGCTCGAAAACCTGTTGGAATGGTCGCTGATACAGCGTGGCTTGAGCAATTTCAATCCGGTAAAACTGCTACTGAAGGATGAAATCAACGCCAGCATTGAGTTGGTGCGTGATGCAGCCGAAAAGAAACTTATCATAAAGCTGGATTTTTCCCAGGATTTAAAACTGACGGCTGATGCCCGCATGTTCGAAAGCCTGATCCGTAACCTGGTTTTCAATGCAATAAAATTCACCCCAAGAGGAGGCCACATCGGGATAAAGGCACATCCGGAGCCGGATGATTCAATTGTACTATCAGTAGGCGATACGGGTATAGGAATGGATAAGGACATGATAGGAAAACTTTTTCACCTCGACGAAAACACCTACCGCAAAGGTACCGAAGGAGAGTCGAGTACCGGTCTGGGCTTGATCATCTGCAAGGATTTTATCGAAAAACACGGAGGTGAAATCTGGGTGGAAAGCGAAGTGGGCGTTGGAACTACCTTCTTTTTCCGGATGCCGGGACGGAGGTAGGGGGATGGAAGGTTAAAGGTTAAAGGTTAAAGGATAAAGGATAAAGGTTAAAGGTTAAAGGATAAAGGTTAAAGTAAGGTTAAAGTAGAGGGTTGAGTTGTGAGTTGGGAGAGGTGATAGGGGAGAAGTGAGTGGTAAGAATTAAGTCAGGGTGACAGAATGCTGAGAGACCTTTCATCTCTGACCTCTGATATTTATCGGGATTGAACCCTCAAAAACAAAAAGCCTCTCCGTTGGCATATAAAATTTGCTTCACTATTCGCTTTCATCTAATAAAATTTATTGGACTGATTATGAGTAATATACAAATGGCCTAATAGAACATTTCCATCCTTTTTTGCTCTCCGCTTAGTTCCAATTAGCGCGATAATGACCTTATTGGCCTTTTCACATTTCTCTCTGGGTTGACAAGATACTCAAACCTCCCGATAAATCGGGACAAGCTCTAAAGCGGCTTATTGAAGACAAGCATTTATTTGCTTTCATACCTGGTACCTATCGGGATTATTATTCACTTCTTCAAGAGTACCCCTCTGTCCTTCGGACATCTCCCCTCGATGAGGGGAGAACCCAATTAGAGGGATTATGCGCATGTCGGTCTTTGCACTATTCCTTTTTCGCTCACGAGTAACCCCCATCCCGATAGCTATCGGGACCCGAGGGGGCTGACGTAGACAAGCATTACTACTCATTATTCACTTTTCATTTTTCATTTTTCACTTTTAGCACTTCCAGCCTTTTTCACCCTTAAGTTAGTTTCAATTAGCACGATTAGGACCGTGTTGGTCTATTCACTATTCACTATGCACTATTCACTGTTCACTATTCACTGTTTGTACTTTCATGATTTTGGTTGACAAAAAAGACTAAACTTCTAATTCAACTGTTTGTAAATCAATTTTATTTTTTAGTTGACTGAATTTAACTTTGCATGGTCAGATGAAACGGAGGAAAGCTCTGCCGGGGGGCAAC
>CAIPFN010000215.1 GCA_903864265.1 uncultured Bacteroidales bacterium
TGCCCGTGACCGTAGCACTGCCAAAGGGGCCGGCAACCCAGGATGCTACCGGGGTCAAGGCACCTTCACGTACTTTCCAGGACCTGCTGCGCAACAAGCAGGACGAAGAAAAATTTGACTACTATGCGGGTGCCTCAGTACTTAAAGTTTCCGTTGACGGGCAGCAACGGACCCAGATATTGCCTGAAGGAATTTTCAAAATGATCGCTTTTTCGCCGGACGGAAACTATATTCTGACGGAAGAGGTGATTCAGCCATACAGCTATGCTTTAACCTATTTTTCTTTTACCAGCCGTTTCAATGTGTATGACAAAAACGGGAACCCGCTGATAAAATTTTACCACAGACCCTTACAGGACAAGGTTCCCGTTAACTTCGACGCTGTTGAAGCAGGAAAAAGAAATATCTACTGGCGGAGTGACAAAGCCTCAACACTATACTGGTGTGAGGCTCCCGACGGGGGAGATCCGTCGGTGGCAGCCGACTACCGGGATCAATTGTGGCAGAGTGAATTCCCGTTCATAAAAAGCAGCCCGGTTTGTAAATTAAAAAACAGGTTCAGCAGCATCGTTTTCGGAAACGATGGTTTGGCCATTGTTAGCGACTACTGGTGGAAAAACCGGAATACACGTACCTGCATCATCAATCCTTCCCTGCAAGACCAGGAGCCGGAGGTGATTTATGACCTTTCAAGCGAAGACCTTTATGCTGATCCCGGGAGCTTTGTGACTACTTATAACGTGTATAACAAGCCTGTACTGCAATTCAGTAAAAACGGAAAATCACTGTTCCTGGAAGGTGAGGGTTACTCCCCCGAAGGAAACCGGCCGTTCATTGATGCCTTTGACCTTATAACCCATAAAACTGAGCGGCTGTGGAGGGCAGACGGGAAAAATACCTACGAACAGATTATCCGGGTTTTGGATGTGGGAAAATCCCTGTTAATCACCAGCATCGAAAGTCCAAAGTCTTACCCCAACCTTTACCTCAGGGATTATAGCGGGCAAACAGCACCAAAACAGCTCACTTTCAGGGAAAATCCCTACAAATCGCTGATGGACATCAGCAAGCAAAAAATTTACTATAAGAGAAAAGATGGCGTGGATCTGTATGCCACCCTATACCTGCCAGCCGGCTACGACAAATCCAAAAACGGACCCCTGCCCATGCTGATGGATGCCTATCCCACGGAATACAAGGACGATAAAGCGGCAGGGCAAGTTAAGGAATCCCCCCATACCTTCATCAGCATTTACTGGGCATCGCCCGTATTCTGGGTTACGCGGGGTTATGCAGTCATGGAAGATGCCCAATTTCCGATTATCGGAAAAGGCAGTGAGGAACCCAACGATACCTATATTGAACAACTTGTGGCCGATGCAGCGGCAGCCATTCATTCCGTGGATTCCATGAGGGTGGTGGATAAAAACCGCTGCGCCGTGATGGGCCATTCCTATGGGGCTTTCATGACGGTAAACCTGCTTGCACATTCCGAACTTTTCGCAGCGGGAATTGCCCGCAGCGGAGCCTATAACAGGTCATTAACACCATTCGGATTTCAGTCGGAAGAACGGACCTACTGGCAGGCACAGGATGTTTACAACAAAATGTCACCTTTCAATTATGCCGACAAGATAAAACTTCCGCTGCTGTTAATCCATGGTGATGCCGACAACA
>CAIPFN010000216.1 GCA_903864265.1 uncultured Bacteroidales bacterium
ATCGGCTCCTGCCCATAACGGATCGCTGCCATAGGCGGTACCCGGGTTTGTGGCATAAGGAAAGCCCATAGTGGCGGAGCCCGGGATACCTGGCAGCATCAGCTTTTCAATTTCAGTAAGATAAAAATTAGCCAGTTCTACCTGGCCTGCTTTCTGAAAAGCGACAGCCATCTGGCCGGTGCCTTCGAGCCAGATGTCGTCTTTGTCAATATCAAAACTGTAACCGCTTATGGTCATGCCATTTGCAGTCGCTGTATGCGTACAAAGAAACCTTTCGGCCTTTTGCAGAACCGAATACGGGAAATCCTCAAATGCGCAATATCCCCAGGAGTGATTGTCCATGGCATATTCGTACTTGTTGCCGGGCCAGGAAATCAATAGTCGTTCATCCGGATTCCAGCGGTTTACTTTGAGGTAAGAGAGTAAATGGCTGTGAAAAGTATCGTAGCCGGCAACCGCATTAAAAGCATCAATCATTCCTTCGGTAACTTTTCCTATGCGTGCGCCGCCGGTATCATATCCACCCCATATACTTCCATCCGTATCCTGCAGCGAACGTATCCATGCCGTTAATTCTGTAACCAGGCGCAGGTATTTGATGTTGTCGACCCTGGCAGCATAGGTATTGAGGGCTATCAGCAACCAGGCATTGTCACCCAGCCATTGTTTGCCGTTTGGTACGCCATTCCTGTCGCGGAACTGCGAAAAACCTCCCTTCCCGGCCAGCAATTCACTGTCAATTCTGCTGTTAAAGAAGTTGAATATGGCTTCCGCCCTGGGTATATCATTCCCGGCTATAAACACAAGGGCTGCCAGGGCATTGTCGTAAAGGGAAACAAAATTGCTGTTTTCGGTGCTTTCGAGTAATCCGTCAGGCAACTGCATATGTGAAAACCAGGAATATACATTCCCGGAAAGAGGGTTCTGATGAAAAGGTATATGTGCCATAAAAACAAGATGACTGGTGGCCTGGCTCACAAAAACGGAGGCGGGGGCGAATGTATAAACCGAATCCACCGGACTGATGGTGGCACTGTCGGTTATTAAACCTGTTTGCCACATCCCCAGCGAATCCGTGAGCACAAATTTATCCCTACTGTAATATACCCTTATATTCTTTATTCCGGCTCCCAGGGTATCGCTAACCTTTCCTGAAGTCAGGAATTCCCTGGAATCAGCCTGGTCGTCCCTGCACGAAATCATAGCCGGAAAAACCATACCGCATAATAACAAACAGAGTATTCTCATAGTTTAGGATTGATTTCAGTTATCCATACAATATTACATAACATCTTCTTCCATGGCTTCATTAATCCTAAAATTTTCTTCCTGTACAGGATTTATGGCATACGTTTCAATGTCGTTTAGTTAACCGAAAATACCAAAGATTTAACCGCAGAGAACCGCAAAGTTCCGCAAAAGTATATAACAATTATGGGCTCTGCGGTACTTTGCGCTTCCTTAGCGAACTTTGCGGTAAAAACTTTTACAAATCAATATCCTTAA
>CAIPFN010000217.1 GCA_903864265.1 uncultured Bacteroidales bacterium
AAAAGTACCCCTCTGCCCTTCGGGCATCTCCCCTCGATGAGGGGAGAATCCTATTCGCTGATTGGAATAAACACTTCCAGCTTATTATCACTCCGCGTAATTCCATTTAGCGTAATAATGAGCGTGTTGGTATATTCACTTTTCCTTTTTCGTTCACGAGGTACCCCAAACCTCCCGATAAATCGGGACAGGCTCTAAAGGGGCTTATAGTGAACAAGCATTACTACACATTACTCACAACTCATTATTCATTTTTCACTATACACTATTCACTCTTCATTCTGAGTCGACAAGATACCCCAAACCTCACGATAAAACGAAACAAGTTCTAAGGGGGCTTATTGTGAACAAACATTACTACTCATTATTCACTACTCATTCTTCACTCTTCACTCTTCACTCTTCACTCTTCACTCTTCACTATTCACTATTCACTATTCACTATTCACTATTCACTATTCACTATTCACTATTCACATCACAATATTCACAATCTTTCGCGGAACAATAATCACCTTCTTAGGTGTAGCTCCCGCCAGCCATTTCTGTGCATCTGAAGTCTGGAGAACGGCCTTTTCGATTTCAGGAACCGGCATATCTATAGGAAGTTCGAGGGTAAAGCGGGTTTTACCGTTAAAGGAAACGGGGTAAGCGAAGGTATTGGCTATGGTATAAGCGGCATTGTATTCGGGGAAAGTAGCATTGCACACATTGCCGCTATGGCCGAGCATCTGCCAGAGTTCTTCGGCAATATGAGGAGCATAGGGCGAAATCATCACCACCAACTCGCTGAGTATCGCACGCTTGTTGCATTTCAGCTCGGTGAGTTCGTTTACACAGATCATAAAACTGCTCACTCCCGTGTTGAACGACATGCGTTCGGTGTCGTCCTGTATCTTTTTAATGGTTTTATGAAGCACTTTCAGCTCGGCAGCTGTGGGAGCCTCATCCGAAAGACAAAGCTCGTTGTCCATATCATGGAAGAGGCGCCAGAACTTACGGATAAACCGAAAGACACCTTCGATGCCACTGGTATCCCAGGGTTTGGATTGTTCGAGCGGACCCAGGAACATCTCGTACAAACGCAGCGTATCGGCTCCATAACGCTCAATCAGAATATCAGGGTTCACCACATTGTGCATCGACTTCGACATCTTTTCGACTTCCCAGCCACAATGGTATTTCCCGTCTTCGAGTATAAATTCAGCTTCAGCAAAATCAGGACGCCATGCACGGAATTTCTCTGTATCGAGGATATCGTTTTCAACAATATTTACATCCACATGCAACTGCTGAACTTCGTATTGCTTACGCAGGTTGTACGAAACAAAGGTATTGGTGCCTATCACCCGGTACACAAAGCTCGAACGCCCCTGTATCATTCCCTGATTGACGAGTTTTTTGAAAGGTTCCTGAACCACGGAGTATCCCAGGTCGAAGAGGAACTTATTCCAGAAGCGGGAATAGAGCAGGTGGCCGGTAGCATGCTCGGCACCTCCAATATACAGGTCGACACTCTGCCAGTAATCGGCAGCTTCTTTCGAAAAGTATTCTTTATCATTGCGCGGATCCATATAGCGAAGGTAATAGCCGCTTGAACCGGCAAAGCCGGGCATAGTATTGGTTTCCAAAGGATACCCTTGGGCGGTAACCCAGTTTTTGGCACGCGCCAGCGGGGGTTCTCCGTTTTCGGTAGGCAGGTAGGCATCCACGGCAGGCAATTCGAGCGGAAGCTGGTCCTCGGGGAGCGTATAAGGCATTCCGTCCTTATAATACACAGGGAAAGGTTCGCCCCAATACCTCTGACGGCTGAAGATGGCATCGCGCAGGCGGAAATTGATCTTTCCTGTACCAATACCAAGCTTCTCAGTTTCACGTATCACGCTGCTGATGGCTTCCTTAACCGTCATGCCATTGATAAATCCTGAATTCATCAGTATTCCTTCCTTCGAATCAAAGGATTCCTCCCAGCTTGCGGGGTCGGTAGGCTCCTGTCCGGTTTTGTTCACCACCTGTACAACCGGCAGGTTAAAATGACGGGCAAAGGCAAAGTCGCGGCTGTCGTGAGCCGGCACAGCCATAATGGCGCCGGTACCATAGCCCATCAGCACATAATCGGCTATCCAGACCGGTATTGGCTCATGAGTGAATGGATTGATACAGTAAGCACCTGTAAATTCACCGCTCACCTTCTTCACCTCGGTCATGCGTTCGCGTTCCGTGCGGTTCTTGGCCCAGGCGACATAGGCATCAATTTTCTCTTTTTGTCCGGGGGTGGTAATGGCTGAAACCAGCTCATGCTCGGGTGCCAGAACCATAAAGGTAGCGCCGAAAATGGTATCGGGACGGGTTGTGAAAACCTCGATGTCTATGCCTTCTTCTCCAAATGGGTCATCTAAATCATTCAATGAGTGTCCTAAAACGCAAAATTTCATACTTCCTCCTTCCGAACGCCCAATCCAGTTGCGTTGTATCTCCTTGATGGAATCGGTCCAGTCGATAGTGTTTAGCCCTGAAAGAAGACGGTCGGCATAGGCGGTGATGCGCAGCAGCCATTGTTTCATCTTCTTGCGTTCGACGGGGTGGCCGCCGCGAACGCTGCGGCCTTCGCTTACCTCATCGTTAGCCAATACGGTGCCCAGACCGGGACACCAGTTTACGGCCGTTTCGGCCAGGTAGGCCAGGCGGTAGTTCATCAGTATTTCCTGCTGCTGCTTTTCGCTCATCAGCTTCCATTCATCGCCTGTAAAAACGGGAGTTTCATTACAGGCAGCATTCACAGCAAGGTTTCCGCCAGATTCGAAAACAGCGGTCAGAGCGCCTACAGGCTCTGCCTTGTCGGTATTTTTATCGTACCATGAATTGAAGAGCTGGATGAAAGTCCATTGGGTCCATTTGTAGTAATTCGGGTCACTGGTACGGACTTCGCGGTCCCAGTCGAAGGAAAAACCAATCTTATCCAGTTGTTCCCGGTAGCGGGCCAGGTTAATCTCGGTGGTGACGGCCGGGTGTGTGCCGGTTTGAATGGCGTACTGCTCGGCGGGAAGCCCGTAAGCGTCGTATCCCATGGGGTGCAGCACGTTAAAGCCTTTCAGCCTTTTGTAGCGTGAAAAAATATCGGAAGCAATATATCCCAGCGGATGGCCCACATGCAAACCCGCTCCCGAAGGATAAGGAAACATATCGAGGACATAATATTTCGGTTTCCCGGCGACTATTTCCGTTTTAAATACCTTTTCCGTAGCCCATTGTTTCTGCCATTTCTTTTCTACTTCACCAAAATTATATTCCATGTATGTTGTAAATTGTTTCAGGTTAAATACTTAAGCCTCTTCTATCAATCGGCCTCCAAGCCTGCAAAGGTAGTATTTTTAGGGGTATTGAACACATCGCCCGGCAGCGGGAATTTATACCCGAATGGAGCAGTAATGCGGGCGATTGCCGGGGTATATGACAGGCTAAACCGGCTAAATCCAGGGTCTTTATTTATCCTTAATCCTGAAATATGAACGGCCTGAAAATGTTAATTAATGCAAAGCGGTTAAGCAGAATGAGAAAGGCTGCAAAAAAATGCTTAATTTCGCTACCTCTTATTAAAAAAAATCCATGGCGGAGAACAAAGCCGGAAGCAGCAGGCTCAGGGCGTCGTACATAACCAGTATTATCAGCATCACGCTGGTATTGTTTATGCTGGGGCTGTTAGGCCTGATTATACTGCACGGGAAAAAGCTTTCCGATTATGTACGCGAGAATATCAGCATCTCATTAATGCTCAAGGAAAATATCCCTGACGACCAGGTGCTGAACTACATGAATCGCCTCAAAAGAACCAGCTATGTGAAGCAGGCCGTTTTTGTAAGCCGCGAGCAGGCCGCCAAAGAACTTTCGAACGATCTGGGTGAGGACTTTGTACAATTCCTGGGGTATAATCCCCTGCCGGCCTCCATCGATTTACAGCTCAGGGCCGAATATGCCAACACCGACAGCATTTCGCGCATCGAAAAACAACTGCTGACCTCCAACCTGGTGAAAGAAGTGGTATACCAGAAATCCCTCATCGACCAGGTGAATGCCAATATCAGCAAAATATCGCTGGTCATACTCAGTTTCAGCCTGATACTGCTGGTGATATCCATCATACTGATCAACAACACCATCAAGCTTTCCATTTATTCCAAACGCTTCCTGATCAGGAGCATGCAACTTGTAGGAGCCACCGAATTATTTATCCGCCTCCCTTTCATTAAAAAAAGCATCATTCATGGGGTGATTGCTTCGGTAATTGCCATACTCTTGCTGATAGGCAGCCTGTATATTGCCCGACAGCGCATACCTGAAATTGCAGCCCTGCAGGATAGTAAACAATTTGCAGTTTTCTTCGTGGGCGTCCTTTTACTGGGTGTGATCCTCTCGGCATTATCCACCTGGTTCTCGGTAAATAAGTTCCTGAGGATGAAAATCGATAACCTGTATTCAAACTAAGAAACCAACAGCCCATCAACCCATCCCTTGCCTTACCCGTTTCACTTTCTCTTACGTACCCGTTCTCCCGCGACATCAATTCAAACGTTCAAAATAACACCTTCAAAATGGCAAAAACTGCAAAATACGTGGCTCCTGAAGCCGCTAACAAGGCTGTCGATAACAGCCGTCCCGAATTTGCATTCGGTAAAGAAAACTACATTCTGCTGTTTGTAGGTGTAGGACTTATTGTTTTGGGATTTATCCTTATGATGGGCGGCGGCTCGAAAGATCCCAATGTATTTAACGAGGAGATGTATGATTTTCAAAGACTTACACTTTCCCCTATCATGATATTGATTGGTTTTGGAATCGGGATAGTAGCCATCATGAAAAAACCTAAGGATTAGTATGAACTATATCGAAGCCACCATCATTGCCATTGTGGAGGGAATTACGGAGTTTCTGCCTATCTCATCCACGGGGCACATGATTATTACCGAGCGCCTGCTGGGTACCGAAATCAACGACTTTGTAAAAGCTTTTACTGTAAACATACAGTTTGGAGCTATTTTGTCGGTGATAGTGTTATATTGGAAACGCTTCCTGCAATCCTTCGACTTTTATTACAAACTCTTTGTTGCCTTTATACCGGCGGCCATTTTGGGTTTCCTGTTCAGCAAACAGATCGATGCCATGCTCGAAAGCGTTTTCGTGGTGGCGCTCATGCTTTTGCTTGGCGGTATACTCTTCCTGTTTGTGGATAAGTGGTTTGTGAATACCGATGAGAAGCGGGAGCCTACCTATATGAACGCCTTTAAAATCGGGTTTTATCAATGCATTGCCATGATACCGGGCGTATCGCGCTCAGCCGCCACCATTATCGGGGGAATGCAGCAAAAACTGACGCGTACCAAAGCAGCCGAGTTTTCTTTCTTCCTGGCCGTACCAACTATGGCTGCAGCCTCGGCCTATAAACTGCTGAAGGATTACAAGCATTTCAATGCCGACAACATTGGTATACTGCTGTTGGGAAACCTGGTAGCTTTCGTGGTTGCCCTGCTGGCTATCAAATTCTTCATCACCTTCCTGCAGAAGCATGGCTTTAAAGTCTTCGGCTACTACCGTATTATTGTAGGTGCCATTTTACTTATACTGCTGGCTTTTGGTGTGGACCTGAAAGTGGTATAGGATTGAGGGGATTGAGGGGATTGAGGGGATTGATGTCCCGATAGCTATCGGGATTAAGGGGATTGATGAAGCAAAAGATGCTTTGTTGAAATACAATGCTTTGGATCAAGCTATAATATAATTTTCATGAAAGAGGCACGGGGCATCGTGTCTTTTTTGCATAATTACCCCCTGATTAAAGCAGGGCCATGCATTCCGACCTATAAAAAGCTTACCATGTTAAATATCACCGAAGGCGAAATCTTGCTTGTAAACAAACCGTATCAATGGACTTCCTTTGATGTTATAGGCTCGTTGCGCGGAACGATGAAACATCTGCTGGGCGGGAAAAAGATAAAAGTGGGCCATGCCGGCACGCTGGATCCCCTGGCTACCGGTCTGCTGATCGTATGCACCGGCAAAGCCACCAAACGCATAGAAGAGTTTAAGGATTTCGATAAGGAGTATACAGGCACCTTTTTCCTGGGTGCTACAACGCCCTCTTTCGATATGGAAAAGGAAGTTAACGAAACTTTTCCCATCGATCATATCACCAATGAAATGATAAGCGAAGCCGCTCTAAGCCTGAGTGGCGATATTATGCAGATACCACCCATGTTTTCGGCTATAAAAATAGATGGGAAAAGGGCCTACGAATCGGCACGCAAAGATGTGGACCTGGGGCTGGCAGCCCGCCCGGTGAACATTGCCGCGTTTGAAATAACCCGCATTGAACTACCCGAAGTCGACTTCCGCATAGTGTGTTCCAAGGGTACCTATATACGATCCCTGGTCCGCGATTTCGGACTGGCCCTGCAAAGCGGCGCTTACCTGAGCGCGCTGTGCCGTACCCGCGTTGGGCCTCACTTACTCAGCAACGCACACGAAGTAGAAGCATTAAAAACTATTATGAGGACCCAATACCAGGTGGAAGCATAAAAAAATGCTGCCGGACAATAGCCTGACAGCATTTATATTTTTCACTTATTCCCGTATCATTTACACGTGTTTCTCCTTTATAAACAAGGCTGCAATAGCCCCAAGAAACATGCTTGCTCCGGCCATTACGATACACAGTATAGGATTATCGGCAAAGAAGTATTTTAATATCAATCCGCTGAAAACACCGCTCACAATCTGAGGAATGGTGATGGACATATTGAACAGTCCCATATAGACACCCATCCGTTTCGGAGGAATTGAACTGGCCAGCATGGCATACGGCATTGCGAGTATGCTACCCCAGGCAATTCCGATTCCTATCATTGGTATGATCAGGAAATGAGGATTGGTGAATAGCAGGAACGAAAGCAACGACAACCCGCCTATACAAAGGGCAATGGAATGAGTTACCTTTTTCGAAAGCCTTTTGGCGATCATGGGTAGCGATAAAGCAATAATGGCCGAAACTCCGTTATATACCCCGAATAAGATTCCAACCCAGTTGCCGGCTTCCTGGAAAGCAGTAGAGTTAGCATCGGTTGTTCCATAGAATTTAAGTGCAACAGCCGGAGTGGTGTACACCCACATCGAAAACAAAGCAAACCAGGAGAAAAACTGAACAAGCAGCAACTTGATCATAATGGGAGGAATAAAAAACTTTTTAGGTTTTTCTTCCACTTCGGCAGTAGCTACCAGTTCTTCAGGAGGATATTCCGATGTGGTAACCACCGTCCATATGATGGAAGCAATCAACACGAAGGCACCAAAATAAAATGAGAAAACAACGTTATCCGGTATCAGGCCTTTTCCGGAAGCTTCCTTTGAAACGCCGAACCATTCGCCTAAAATATACGGTAACCACGAGCCCACAACGGCCCCAATACCTATCAGTAAAGTCTGTACGGAGAATCCCAGCGTATGTTGCTCCTCCGGCAGCTTATCGGCCACAAGTGCCCTGAAAGGTTCCATGGATATATTGATGGATGCATCCATAATCATCAGCAATCCACCCCCTATAAACATAGGCGCTATAAATGTGGCCAGATGAGGTGCATTCGGCATCAGAATTAAAGCTGTACTTGTAAGTATGGCACCGGTAAGGAAATAGGGCCTGCGACGACCAAGGCGGTTCCAGGTTTTATCACTCATCAGCCCGATTATAGGCTGTATGATCATGCCCGTGATAGGAGCTACCAGCCAAAACCAACTCAGGTTGTGCACATCGGCACCAAAAGTCATCAGTATACGTGAAGCATTCCCGTTTTGCAATGCAAAACCGAATTGAATGCCCAGAAATCCGAAACTCATATTCCAGATCTGGCCAAATGTTAAGCGTGGTCGCTTGCCCATATTTTTAGTTTTTCATCATTTGCGATACTACAAAAATATTATTTCAATTGGATTTTCGGCAGGAAATTATAAAAAAGATTGAATAAGGGTGATTTTAAGTAAGATGCCCGCGGGCAGAAGTCTGAATCTGGCCGGCTCAGCTTGCTCAGCTAACACGGCCAAAGCTCAAATCCGACAAAAAGGTTTTCTGTTATTTATCTGATAAATAACTGTTTAACAATATACTATTGAATGATTGTCGCTGCTGTGGAAGGAAATTCTGCACAGTACCTCCTGCTGCCGACTTCAAACAAAATATTGCCGACGGAAGTGGGTTGGCGTACATCCCTTTTTGATCAGGAACATGCGGTTGAAATGGGTGGAACTTTTAAAGCCCGATTCGCCGGCGATCTGCGATATGCTTTTTTCTTTCTGCTCCGCAAGCATGGCACAGGCACGTGAAATACGGATATTGTTCACATATTCCATAAATGTTTCCCCGGTGATCATTTTAAAAAAACGGCTGAAGGATGTCTCCGTCATATGTGTAAGCTGGGCTAACTGACTGATTTTGATATCCTGGTCGAAATGCATGGAAACGTATCTGAACACATTGTTCACCCTTTCGCCGCTGTAAGTGTTCAACGTTGGAGCATAGCCTTCGGAGGCCAGGAAACGGTACTCCCCGGCTTTGCTCAGTTCATCGAGGATCAGCCAAAACTGTGTCAGTTTGCCCAGGCCGACGCTGCGGGTGAGTGCCTCCAGCTTTTTCCCGGTTTTCATAACCTGGGCCCCGCCAAAGGATATTCCCCTGTGTGCCCTGTCGAGCAGGCGGCTGATCCCTTCAAATTCGGGGAAACCTTGTGATGGGCCAGGCACCAGGTTCCGGCTGAACTGAAAAACAACAGCCCTATGCAAGGCATTGCCCGGCTCACGCCTGAACGAATTCCAGGTATGCGGCAAATCAGAACCCAAGAGCACCAGGTCTCCTTCGTCAAATTTTTCAACCGAATCGCCCACAATTCGTTTCCCGCTTCCGCTGATAATAAAGGTCAGCTCAAACTCAGGGTGGAAATGCCAGTAGGGTTCAAATTCAGGCAGATCGAGAATGTGATGTGTAAGCGAAGAATTTGATTCATTTTTCTTTACCTGTTCTAAACCGGGTTTCATCCTAACGATATATTGCCATAAAAGTAAGATATAAATTAATAAAGCAGATATAATAGGGGCAAGATTGGAAAAAATAATCTCTTCGCCCGACAACATTCAGCAGTAACTTTGAGCCTGATTAGACCTATTCATACCGCTCTTTGGAAAACTCCTCACATAAAAGAATAAGTTCTTTATGATAAAACTTCTGTTAATAAGCACTTTAGCACTTGTAAGCTGCTTTGTAAGTGCGCAGAATAATTCGCAATATGTAAATGTTTTTATAGGAACTGATGGCACCGGTCATACTTTTCCCGGGCCATCTATGCCTTTTGGCATGGTGCAGCCCGGGCCCGATAACAGGGACAGCGACTGGGCTTATACCAGTGGATATCAGTTCCGCGACACAGCAGTCCTGGGCTTTTCACAAACCCACCTGAGCGGAACCGGCATAGGCGAATTAGGCGATATCCTGCTATTGCCTTTTGTTGAAAGCAAAGATGCAAGCTTAAAGAACATTTTACTCAAAAACACCGAAAAAGCGAGTGCAGGTTATTACACCGTCACTAAAAAAGACATGGTAAAGGTGGAACTCACCGCATCCGAAAGGGTGGCTTTTCACCGCTATACATTCCCGACAGGGGAAGCAAAATTACTGGTTAATTTCCAGCATGGCATTCGGTTCATGACTGATAGCCTGGTGTTGGAAAGCCAGGTGAAAATGGAGGATAATCAAACGATTTCCGGCATTGCCACACCAAAAACTGGGTCGAAAGAAAGTACTTTTTTGTTGTAAAATTTGATCTTCCTTTCGCTAAATCGGAGATGCTTCCAAAAGGCAGGAAAGAAAATGCGCCAAAGTATATATTAGATTTTAAGCTGAATGAAAATAAAATCCTGAAGGTAAAAATTGCCCTGTCAACAGTAGATGTGGCGGGTGCCAAACTCAATCTCGATACTGAGATTCCCGAATGGAATTTTGATACGGTAAAACAAAATGCAGTCAAAGTATGGAATGAATACCTTGGCCGCATTGATATTGAAGCCGGCAGCAAACAAAAACAAATCTTTTATACTTCGCTTTATCATTTGCTTTTACAACCATCCAACATAGCTGATGTTAACGGCAGATACCGCGGAGCCGACGATAAAATTGCCCTGGCTGCAAATAATGAATATTATTCAACACTTTCCATCTGGGATATCTATCGCGGGGCATTCCCCCTGCTCCAACTTATTGCGCCCGAAAAAATAAACGGCATAATCAATACAATGATTCACCATCACAAAGCCGCAGGATTTCTGCCTATCTGGACGGCATGGGGGCAGGATAATTACTGCATGATCGGCAATCATGCCATTCCTATGATACTTTCGGCTTATAACCATGGATTTACCGGTTTCGATGCCAGGGAAGCCCTGAAAGCAATGGTGGAATCTTCAACGAAAAGTCATATTAATTCCGACTGGGAGTTGTACAACCAATCTGGGTACTATCCTTTCGATAAACTGGACAACGAAGCCGTTTCGCGAACACTGGAAAGTGGTTACGACGATTGGTGCATAGCTCAGATGGCAGAAAAACTGGGAGAGAAGGCCACTGCTGACAGATTCAGTGTACGAGCCGGATACTACAGGAATTTATTCGATCCTGAAACAAAACTCTTCAGGGGAAAAGATACCAAAGGCCATTTCCGCACGCCTTTTGATCCCCTGGCTGCCACCTCGCCCATGAACAACCCGGGAGATTACACGGAAGCCAATGCCTGGCAATATTTCTGGACTCCGGCCCAGTATGATATTAACGGCATGAAAGAATTGTTAGGCGGGAAACCGGCTTTCACCAAACAACTCGATGATTTCTTTACCATTCATGCGAAAAATCCAAATAAATTCCTGGGACAGGAAGCTTTGATCGGTCAATATGCACATGGCAACGAACCGGGGCATCATATTGCTTATCTTTATGCTTATTCCGATTCGCCCGAAACAGGACAAAAATATATTCATGAAATCATTAACAGTTTCCATAACAATACCCCTGATGGCATGATAGGCAACGACGATTGCGGGCAGATGTCGGCCTGGTATATTTTGTCAAGCCTTGGGTTTTACCCGGTGAATCCAGCCGGCAATGTGTTTGTTTTAGGCGCTCCGCAACTCGAAAAAGCTGTCTTACACCTTACTAATGGAAATCAACTCATCATCGAAGCCCGGAATTCTTCGGCTCAGAATATTTATGTTCAAAACGTATTGCTTAATGGAATTCCTGTCAATCAACCATTTATAACATACAAGGAAATTATGGATGGAGGAAATCTACAGTTCCGGATGACAAATAAGTAAAAGTCTGGTATATAAAAATCCGGCAAAAGTCTTTGATTTGAATGGCTATAAGATGTCGCTGCTGTTACAGGAAACATCTTCGGATGGACGGTTTGATTAAAGAGTTGAAATGTTTTGGTTACAATAAATTATTCCGGTCAGATCAGGCTGAAAATGACTTAAAATACCGCTGGAAATGGACAATCTGTTAAAACAAATAAGAGAATGCAGAGAATGTGAAGAATATCTTGAATTCGGTGTGAATCCGGTTGTCGCAGCAAGTTCGGGAAGTAAAATTATAATCATCGGGCAGGCACCCGGAAGGATTGTCCATAATTCAGGTGTTCCCTGGGATGATAAGAGCGGAGATAATTTAAGGACCTGGCTGGGAATAGACAAAGCCACATTTTATGACGCGGGCGTTATTGCTTTGATGCCTATGGGCTTCTGTTATCCCGGCAAAAATAAGACAGGCGATCTGCCTCCCCGGCCGGAATGCGCTCCTTTATGGCATGCTAAACTGCTGACATTGATGAAAGAGGCAAAACTGATCTTATTAATCGGGCAATATGCACAAAATTATTATCTGCGCGAGCAGGCTAAAAACACGCTGACAGAAACAGTTCAGCATTACAAATACTATCTGCCAAAATACTTTCCTTTACCCCATCCTTCACCAAGGAATTTCATCTGGCAGGCAAAAAATCCCTGGTTTGGCACTGAGGTGTTGCCTGAACTAAAAAAATACATTCATCAAATAATTTAGCTTTACATCCTGAGATATGAAAAAGTATAGTTCCCGTTCATTACTTATTCTGATTTTGGTAACATTAATATCATTAAACTCAATAAGTTCGCCAACAAAAAGCAGTTCATTGAAAAACAAACAAGTTAAAATCGCTATGGCGCAGATTATATGCATCGATGGCGACAGGGCCGGCAACCTGGTTCGTATTGAAAATGCCATTGTCAAAGCAAAGGAAAAGGATGCAGAGATTATTGTTTTTCCTGAGTCGTGCCTGCTCGGCTGGTTAAATCCTGATGCTTTCAATCGTGCCTGCACTATCCCTGGAAAAGACAGCGATTTTATTTGTCAGCTGGCAAAAAAATATAAGATAAATATTTGTATTGGTTTGGATGAAAAAGATGGCGACAAACTTTATGACGCTGCCATTTTAGTGGATGACAACGGCAATATTTTATTGAAGCACAGGAAGATAAACGTACTTCCCGAATTGATGACACCGCCTTATTCGATAGGAGACGGTGTACAAACTGTTAAAACTAAATTCGGTACTATTGGGATAATGATCTGTGCTGATTCGTTTATGGAAAATTTGTTGGACAGCATGAGGTCAAAAAAACCAGATTTGCTGCTTATTCCTTATGGCTGGGCCGCCGCCGAAAACGAATGGCCTGCCCATGGTGAAGAACTGATAAAAGTGGTTAAAAAAGCCTCAGCCGCAGTAAATTGCCCGGTTGTCGGCACTAATCTGATCGGACAGATATCGCATGGCCCATGGACCGGGCAAATATTTGGAGGCCAAAGCGTGGCCTACGACAATAAAAAAGATCATTCAGCAATTGGTAAAGACCGGGAAAAAGATATCGTTTTCATAACCATAGATGTAAACAATTAATATACGTCTTGTTTTTCTGTCCGTTTGATGTGAGAAGGAACCGTAAATTTAAAATTTAATCAAAATGAAAACTGTAAGAGAGATGAAAATAATTTTTTTGATAAAAATGATGACTTTTTCGCTTTTGATCACCCCATTTATTTTGGATGCACAAGGCAAAATGATTTCAGAAAAATACCAGTTGCTGCCTTTCGGAGAAATCAAACCTGCCGGCTGGATCAAAAACCAGATGCAAAAGGATGTTGAAGGATTTGTCGGGAACCTTGACAAACTTGTTCCCGACCTGATCAATGATCCGATTTATGGAGAGGGCAGAATCCATAAAAACAGTAAATCCAAAGACCTGGGCAACCTGAAATCGGGCGATGCCGGGGGCGACGAGCAATACAAATGGTGGAACTCCGAAACGCAATCGAACTGGTGGGATGGATTTATACGGAATGTGCTGTTACTGGATGATAAACAAGGAATTGAAAAAGCACAGAAATATATTGACCGTATACTGGCAACCCAGGACCAGGACGGTTATCTTGGGATTTACGATAAAGAATTGCGCTATCATTTCCAATCCGAAAATGGCGAACTTTGGTCGAAAACCACGCTGTACCGGGGTCTGCTGGCCTGGTACGAATATACCCGGGATGTAAAAGTATGGAATGCGCTGGTGAAAGCGGTAGATAATGTGATGCAGAATTATCCACTCAACCAATCGGATCCGTTTAATGTTGGCAAAGATTTTTCGGGCGGTGTGGCCCACGGACTCGTGTTCACGGATATCCTTGACCGCATGTACCAGCTTGGCAGGGATAAAAAATACCGTGATTACGCCCTGTTCCTGTATTTGAATTTCTCCAAAAACTATTCTTCCGAAAAAGATGTTCAGCTCGCAAATATCCTGGATCCGGGTTACAAGCTTCAGTCGCACGGGGCACATACTTACGAACACCTGCGCCCCCTCATCGTGGCTGCTTATGCATCCGGGGATGAGGAACTTAAAAAAGCGCTTAAGATTTATGTTTCCAGGATTCAAAAATGCACTTCTCCAACAGGCGGTGCTATTGGAGATGAATGGATTGCAGCCAGAACGGCAGATGCCACTCATACGGGCTATGAATACTGTTCGCTTCAGGAATTGATGGATAGCTATTCCGTTTTGTTTCAAAAGGGTGGGATTGCCGAAAATGCCGCTGAGATCGAAAGAATTTATTACAACGCGGCACAAGGTTCACGCAACCCTGATCATTCGTGCATCGCATACCTGAAAACCGATAATTCCTACGAGATGCTGGGAACTAGAAACGGCGAAACGGAAGCCGGCCGGAATCAAACCCGTTACAAGTATTCGCCTGCGTACCAGGATGTGGCTGTCTGTTGTTCGCCCAATGCCGGTCGCATTACTCCCTACTTTGTTAAATCGATGTGGATGAAAGATGCGGAAGGAATTCTGGCTGTACTGCCAGGACCTTGTGAAGTGCATACCAGCATTAAAGGTGCGGATGTGCAGATTTCCGAAAACACCACATATCCCTTTGAAAACACTATTGAATACAAGGTCACAGTTAAAAAGCCTGTTGCTTTCAGGCTGAAGATCAGGAAACCTGCCTGGGCCGCTACCTTCAAATTGAATTGTAAATACACCATGGAAAACGGATATATTTCAATCAGTAAAACCTGGAATAATACTGAAACCATCAAACTTGAGCTAAAAGCTGAACCTGAAATAAAACAGGACCTGAACAAGGAATATTATTTCACCTGGGGTGCCCTTGTTTTTGCCTTACCTGCCGAAAGCCGGGAAATAATTACCAAAACATTTCCTGTTGGTGATTTTAAAGACTTTGGGTATGAACCTGTAAACCTGGTAAAATACCGGTTTCCCTGTGTAAAGAACCCGGAAATTAAAGTCCGGCGGGTGGAAGGAGCCGAAAATATCTGGAAAAGCATTGAGCTGAAAACCACCCTGGTAAACGAAAAAACACAAAAAACCGAAGCGCTTACCCTTTTGCCCCTGGGAGCCACCATTCTGAGGCAGGTAACTTTTAAAAGCCAGGTTCTGACGGCTTACGGAACTATACAGCGTTTTGAAAATTTCCCCTCGGCACATGTAGGTCCCCGCACCATTGATATATGGCTTCCCGAGGGCTACGATACAAAAACGAAATACCCCGTTTTATATATGCACGACGGGCAGAATCTTTTCGACACGGTAGTAAACAGTTGGAACCACCAGGAATGGGGCGTAGATGAAACCCTCGGAAGGTTGATGAAAGAAAAAAAAATCAAGGGCTGTATTGTTGTCGGCATTTGGAATACAGCTTTGAGGCACCAGGAATATTTCCCTCAGAAACCTTTCGAAGCCTTGACCCCGGCCGAAAAAGATACGGTGACCAAACAACTGCAATCGGCCGGAAGAACCAAAGCGGCATTTCAGCCTGTATCCGATAACTACCTGAAATTTATTGTCACCGAGCTGAAACCTTTTATCGACAAAACCTATTCAACTTTTACCGACAGGAAAAACACTTATATCGCCGGCAGCAG
>CAIPFN010000218.1 GCA_903864265.1 uncultured Bacteroidales bacterium
CGATCTCCTCTCCTACCGAATCAAATAATCTTTACATTTGAAACCTTGAAAACCAGGAACTGGTTCTCAATCGGATTCGTACGTAAAAACAGATTCGCATGAAAAAATCCCTCTTATTCATTTGGTTCGTAATACTTTCAGTCATGATTTTCATCGGCGGATGCAAAAATCCTGCAACTGAAAAATCCCTGACACCCAACCTGGTTTCGGCTACCGAAAAGCTTTTTGACCTGAACATGACAGCTTCCGAGCGTGATTCCATGATCAGCACACTGGAGAGCCAGCTCAACGATTACACCCTGATTCACCGGCAGCCGATCGATAATTCTGTTCCTCCGGCCTTATGGTTCAACCCGGTACCCGCAGGAGTGGAGTATGCAGGCATTCAAAAGACCATCGACTGGGATTTGCCGGCCAGCGTAGTGCTTCCTGCCGATGAAAACGAACTGTGCTGGTATTCGGTTGCCGATCTCTCTGTGTTGATCCGTGCACATAAGGTGAGTTCTCTTGAGCTAACGCGTTTATTCCTGTCGCGCCTCAAAAAATATGGCGACACCCTACACTGTGTGATCACATTAACCGAAGAACGGGCCTATAAACAGGCAAAAAAAGCGGATGATGAGCTAGCCCGTGGAATCTACCGCGGACCCTTGCACGGCATACCTTACGGAATAAAAGACTTGTTTGCAGTGGAAGGTTACAGAACCACCTGGGGCGCCGCCCCTTACAAAGACCAGTTGCGAAGCGAAACGGCCACCGTGGTTAAAAAATTAGACGAAGCAGGAGCCGTATTACTGGCTAAATTCTCGCTGGGATCATTGGCCATGGACGATGTATGGTTTGGCGGACTTACCCGAAATCCATGGGATTTAAATCAGGGATCCAGCGGTTCATCGGCCGGATCGGCCTCGGCAACGGCGGCAGGACTCGTCCCTTTTGCCATTGGCACCGAAACCTGGGGATCCATTGTTTCGCCCTGCACACGATGCGGAGTCACAGGCTTGCGACCTACCTTTGGACGCGTAAGCCGCTCAGGGGCTATGGCACTGAGCTGGAGCATGGATAAGGTCGGGCCCATATGCCGGAGTGCTTTCGACTGCGCGCTCGTATTTAAAGCCTTATTAGGCCCCGACGGCAGCGATCAGTCGGTAACCGCCTACCCTTTCAACTACAGTTCAACTGTAGATATTACAAAACTGAAAGTAGGATACCTGAAATCCTTGTTTAACGCCACCGACGATAACCGGGTAAATGACAGCCTTACGCTGAATCAAATCCGTAATATGGGCATTACCCTCACCCCTGTTGCATTGCCCGATTCAACCACTATACCGGTGAAATCACTTGCCCTTATCCTGGTGGCCGAAGCTGCCGCAGCCTTCGATGACCTTACCCGGAGCAATAAGGATGATGAACTGAATTTACAGGATAGAAATGCCTGGCCCAATATCTTTCGGGCTGCACAGTTTATTCCGGCCGTAGGGTATATACAGGCAAACCGGCTGCGATACAAACTGATCAGGGAAATGTATGACGTAATGAAAAACTACGACGTAATTATTGCACCCAGTTTTGGCGGCAATCAGCTCCTGGTCACTAACCTGACGGGAAATCCCTGCATTGTGGTTCCCAATGGATTTGATCAAAAAAAACATCCTACCAGCATCAGTTTCCTTGGCAACCTGTATGATGAAGCTACGCTGCTGGCCTTTGCCCGGAAGTTCCAGGACGCTACACCGTATAACAAACAAAGGCCTCCGCTTTTTATTAAATAAGCAAAGGAGTTATAAGGATCTTCCTTTTTTCAGCATTCAGGGATACCGGGGATGCCTTTGCATCGAAAACTTGGTCATTATCAAAAGCTGGGGAGTGAGTAATATTGTTCAAGATTTTTCAAAGATTGTATGGCAGGATAAATTTCATTATTTCTTACTTTCTTTTACCTTGATGTAAAAGAAAGTAACAAAGAACTAAGCGCAGCGTCTCATGAGCTCCATTGAAAATAAGCAATGGGCGAATAAAAGATCAAGGCTTTATAAAAATATGTTGCGTTTCTACGACGGAGGAATTTCCTCGCAATACAAGGCATGAAAGATGGCAACAAGTCCAGGCATTTGTCGTTGCTGTGTATTGCTACG
>CAIPFN010000219.1 GCA_903864265.1 uncultured Bacteroidales bacterium
GCACACGGCACACGGCACACGGAACTCCTTTCAGTGATTAAACACCAGCATCATTTGCATTCCATTTCCTGCGGTTAAATTGTAGATTGTATTCTGCAAAGGCATTTTATAGTCTTCCGGATTCCAGTAGGCCATAAAATAAAGATCGAGCTTGTTAAGCTGATGTTTCCAGTTTACGAGATTGTAGGAAGCATTATGAGTGTGATCGTAATAAAACACGGCATTCAGCTGGTTGCTTATATTCAAAGGGTACGTAAGGCTGATCCCTGAAAATGATAAGCGCTCATCAAAATCAAATGCAGCCTTACCGAAACCATATTCCATATGTTCAAAAACCACATTCAGCCCGTTACCCAGGCCAAAAGTATAGTCGGTACCGGCGGTGAGGATTTCCTGGTTGGTGAGTTTACCTGTATTAAACGATTTATGTATCCAGGCCCCTTCGAACCAGATGCCGGGCCCTATATCCCATTTGCCGTCGAGCCCTATCCGTTGTTCAGGAGTATTCGCATGGCCAGGCATGGAATCAATAAGCATCCTTGTATCGGCTTGCCGGAAATGGCAACTGAAAGCAGCATCTCCCTTTAAGACAGGTATTTGTATTCTCCCCCCAAATTCGGGCGTTTTATGGGTGGTTTTAGCCACTTCCCAGGTTTTTGCTTCGGTATTGCCGTATAAGCTCCATAGCCAGATATTGGCATTTTTCAGAAAATAGTATCTTCCAAGCGCGGCCCATACACCGTTGGTTAACTGAAGCGGATCGCGTGCATCCATCTGATCGAACCACATCAGAGGACGCAACATCACAGCCGAGCCGAAGTTAATTTTCTGAAGACCAATCCTGATTTCAAACTGAGAGGAGGAATACCGGGCCCGGAAGCGATAGGGTTTCAGGCTTAGATCGGAGTTCACCGAGTCGAAAGGATGAATGCCTGCATTACCACCCAGGTTTGCCGATGCTTCAAAATCAAGCAGCCTGTTTTGATGCAGGTTAATCGTGTAATTAAGTGCAGGAATATACCGGGCTCCTGCCCATAACGGCATTCCGAGAGTTGGATTCAGGTTGAGCCAGGCCGAAGCCTGGCCTTTGAAAACAAGGGTATCAGCTGCCTGGGTTTTGGCTGACAGGCAAAGGCAAAACAGTAAGATTGAAATGCAGAGCTTGCTTTTCATATCAGGAATGTGATGAAACCGGCCTTTACATGTATTCTGACCCATGAAACAGAATATCACCACTTGTTCAGATGCAAACTTACTAAATCTATATTCATAAATAAGCCCTTTTGCATACATATAATTTGTTTGGAGCAGAAATCACCAACCTGGGCAAATTTGTACATGCCAGTGAAAAGTTGTTTGCCGCGGCCAGCTCAAGTTTTCCTGGCTAAGTTTGTTGATGGGCTATAAGAAATCAGGGGTTTTGGGCAGTACAAATACGATTTCCCATTCCGTTTTAAAGGGAGACTCAGATGCTGTGCCGCATATCTATACTATTCAAATCTACATTACGAAAATGAAAAATCAACCTGTTTGTACCCTTGATACCTAAAGGGAACATGTTGATTTTTCATTTTATCATTCTTTAATGCATGGTTAAAAAGGAGGGTAATCATTTAGAAGTCTTTTAGATCGGGACGAAGCCTGGAATACCATGAAATCCTGGTATTAAAGTATTTCGAATGAATGCAATAAAAAAATGCCGGAAAACTTCCGGCATTTTTTATTGGTGACTTTATAAGGAATCTGTCATTACTTCACCGGATAAGCCGGAACGGCAGGGAAAGTAAAAGGATGTTCCTTGATTTTCTGAAGCACCACTTCAATGGCTTTATCCAGCTGATTGTCTTTTCCGGCCATCACGGAGGCCGGATCATTATCAATCAATATATCCGGATCTGCTCCATGGTTTTCGACCAGCCATTTCCCGTCCTTACCATAGAAACAATTGTTGGATTGATTTACAGTTCCGTTATCTATAGTGGTTTGTGCATTTACAATGCCGACCAGTCCGCCCCAGGAAGGAACACCTACCACGGTACCCAGTTTGTTTGCTTTGAAGTCTTCAATAAAGGCTTCGCCGTCGGAACCGTTATATTCATTGGAGATGGCAACGTAAGGTCCAGTAGAAGTACTGCCCGGATACCTGAACGGCACCATGCCCTGCAGTACATTTTGGGCGGTCATTTTACGTTCAAGTTTATCAATCATAAAGTATTCAGTCCAGCCGCCTGAATTCCTTCTCACGTCGATAATAATGCCTTCCTTATACCGGAATGCACGCCAGTATTTGTCGAATTCCCCTACTCCACCCGCACCCATAGCATTGATATGCATATAGCCGACCTTGCCATCGGTCTTCTTAGCTATATAATTGATATTATCCGTAATCCATCGAAAATACCGTAACTGGCTGTTGTTGCGGATTGGCTTTATTTCATAGGTCTTCGCGCCTTCTTTGGTTGGTTTGCTGTTGATGGTAACGCTAACCGTCTGACCGGAAATAACCTGCAAATATTTGGAATAATCATCAGGAGCCTTTATCTCGTTTCCGTTGATGGCAATCAGGTAGTCGCCTTCGCTCAGATCCACATCCGGGCGAACCAGGGGTGATTTCAGATCGAGATTGTATTCGGTAGGGCCGTAAATTTTATCAAACCTGTATAAACCCGAAGCTTTATCCGCGACAAAATCAGCTCCCAGCCAGTAAGTGTACGCTTTTGTTTCGGGCGATTTATTGGGCCCCATATCCCCGCCTCCCACATAGGTATGCGAAACACTGATCTCGCCGACCATCTGCGAAAGCAGCCAGTTTAACTCATCCCTCGACGAAAGGTAAGGGACATAGGCCCGGTATTTTTCGCCCATGGCTTTCCAGTCGTGGCCGTGAAAGTTTTTATCGTAGAAAAAGTCGCGGTACCA
>CAIPFN010000220.1 GCA_903864265.1 uncultured Bacteroidales bacterium
CATACCTTATCTGTCACCTACACTGAAATTAACGGACTCATCCATTTGCCGGCCGAGGACCGGGAATTACTGGAAAAGGCCTGGGAAGCCTGCGATTCGGCATACGCACCTTATTCGAATTTTCATGTAGGCGCATCACTGCGCCTTGAGAACAATATGATATTCAAGGGGAATAACCAGGAGAATGCCGCCTATCCCTCCGGAATCTGTGCCGAAAGAGTTGCTGTTTTCTCGGCCTCCGCTTCCTATCCCGGTGTTCCAATCAGGAGCATTGCTGTTGTGGCCAGGACTGATGTTTTCACCATCGAAAACCCTGTGACTCCCTGCGGTGCCTGCCGCCAGGTGATAGCCGAATACGAAACGCTCTCGGGGCAACCCATCCGCATACTGTTACAGGGAAATGCAGAGAAAATCTGGATATTGGATGGAATTTCAAATTTGTTACCTTTAATGTTCCATGGCGGGGCTCTCAAAAAGTAGTCGCATCGTCACCCTGCAGCCTAGTTCATACATTTAGATGTGTTGGCTAAGGGTTTCGGAAAATCCGTTAACAGGGGAATCCAGGAAAAGGCGATAAAGGATTGAACAAAACAAGATTATCAGAATAACAGAACCTTTGAACAAAAGAATAAAATGAAAAAAATCCTGCTTCTGAGCATAGTATTGATCTCCCTGCTCTCGATGAAAAACGACAAACCGGCCTTTCGCCTTTTTGATCAGAACGGCAAAAGTGCTTCTTACAAGGAACTTTTAAAAGATGCTTCAGAGGCTGACATTGTATTTTTCGGTGAATTACACGATAACCCGATCTGCCATTGGCTTGAGTACGAAATCACGGCAGATTTGTTTGCCGAAAGAGGTAAAAACCTGGTATTGGGAGCCGAAATGTTTGAAGCCGACAATCAGCTTATGATTAATGAATACCTCGGTGGGCTGATCAAGGAGAAGAATTTTGAAGCGGAAGCACGCTTATGGCCCAATTACAAAACCGATTATAAACGGCTGTTGAACTTTGCACGCGACAGCAGCCTTGCTTTTATTGCCACGGATATTCCCCGCCGCTATGCGGCCATGGTAAACAAAAGCAGTTTTGAAGTGCTAAACACACTCGACAAGAGTGCATTTCAATATATGGCTCCCCTGCCTATAAAATACGATTCCACCCTGGCCTGTTATGCAGATATGGCTAAAATGATGGGAGATTCCCCATCGCACGTGACCACGAATATCTGCCGGGCCCAGGCTATGAAGGATGCTACCATGGCTCATTTTATACTGCAGAATTTCACCAAAGGCAAGACGTTCCTGCATTTTAACGGCAGCTATCACAGCGACCGGTTTCAAAGCATCATCTGGTATCTTAAACAGGCCAATCCTGCTCTGAAAATTGTCACCATTTCCTCTGTCGAGCAAGCCGACCTTGATGATCTGAAAAAAGAATCGGAAGGCCTGGCGAATTATATTATAGCCGTATCCGAAAGCATGTCGAAAAGCCAGTAAGCCTGTCTCAACTTAAAGTGTATACCGCTTTGTTGCCCATCGCCTTTAAAGCATTTAATCACAAATGCTTTAAAGGCGATTTCTTTTTTTTCAATCGTCAAAGCAGGTTCATGAATCCGATTGTAGATTCAGTACCTGAGGTTAAGGCGGAGGATTTGTCAATAAAGTATAATTGCCCCCACAAATTTATTTTTATATCCCTATAGGTTTAGGTTGTTGTAACCCGGAGGGCTGATACCGGCAGAGTGTATATTTTTCCTTGTCCTAAATATTATTATTTTGTTGTTATTCAATGTTTTGACTTTTATTTAAAATTCTTCGATATAAAAGAGTGTATGATTGCTTTTAAATTAACTTTACGAACTTGATTTCAATCAATAATTCATTTTCAAAAGTATTCTCTTAACCAGACAAACCGCACATCTAACCCAGTTCTTTATGAAAACAAACCGACTCTTACTTTTATGTTTGCTGCTTTTTGCCACGGCGGCTGCGAATGCGCAATCCGTGCAAAGAAATGTAGTGGTTCTCGAGATTGGCACCGGCACCTGGTGCCAGTATTGTCCCGGAGCTTCCAATGCTGCCGATCAGTTAATCGCCGAGGGCAAAAATGTTGCTGTAATTGAGAATCACAACGGCGATGTTTATGCCAATGTATTTTCGAATACGCGGAACAATTATTATGCACTCACCGGTTACCCTACAGGAAATTTTGATGGCACGGTTAACTATCCAGGCGGGCAGGCCTGTCCGACTGGGAACATTTATTCGACCTACTTGCCTATGTATAACTCAAGTTATGCAGTTCCGTCACCCATAACACTTTGCTTTTCGGGAAGCAATACAGGGAACACCTATACCATTAATGTTTCGGTTACCAAACTGAATACTTATACGGGCAACGATTTAAGACTGCAACTGGTACTTACCGAATCACATATCCCGGTAAGCTGGCAGGGATGCATGACGGAAGTTAACTTTGTAAACAGGCTTATGACTCCCGATGTAAATGGTACCGCTGTAAGTTTTGCCTCCAATACCACCCAGCTTTACACCCTGACGTTTCAAAAAGATCCTTCATGGGATGCCTCCCATTGTGAGCTTGTAGCCTTTGTGCAGGATAATACGACCAAAGAAATTTTTAATGCTGTCAAGTCCCCGCTGAACTCCATGCCTTCCTCTGCATTTGCATTAAACGACTTTTCAGCCAGTGTAACCTCGGGTTGCGCTCCTTTATCGGTTGATTTTTCCACAACCCAGGCTTCCAATGTAACCTACCACTGGTCGTTCGAATCAGGAACTCCGGCTACTTCCACCCTTGCAAATCCTACGGTGAGTTATACCACATCCGGTTCCTATAATGTAACCCTTACCGGTACCAACGGCGTATGCTACGATTCGAAACTCAAGACTGACTTTATCAATCCGCTTGCAGCACCTGAAGCCCCGGCTGTTCCGGCCGGAGCTACCGCCTTATGCACGAATCCGTCGAACCAGTCGTACATCAGCACTTCGCCTCCATATACCATTTCCTATATCTGGGAATTAACGCCGGCTGCAGCAGGGGTGGTTACGCCCAACGGTGCCTTTTGTGATATTGACTGGAATAATACATGGACCGGAACGGCCCAACTGAGAATGAAATGTGCCAATTCCTGCGGGACCGGTAACTGGTCGGCTCCCTTGAATATCACCATCAATGCCATCCCCGGCCAATGCACCATGCCGGCAGGTGCAACCAGCCTTTGTGCCCATTCGTCGTACACACAATACAGTACCACGGGCATGGCTCCTACCACCGTTTACTACTGGGAACTTACACCTGAATCGGCAGGAACCTTTGTGCAGGGAAATTCAGCCATTTACATCAACTGGGCGGATGACTTCAGCGGGCAGGCTTCGCTTAGGGTGAGAGCCAGCAACGGGAACTGTGACGGAGTTTTTTCGGATGCGCTTCAGATTATGGTAAACGGCTTACCCACAGCATTTATCGTTGGGGGTGGCGGAATTTATTGCGGACAGGGAGGCAGCGGTATGCCGGTTGAACTTAGCGGTTCGCAGGCCAATACAAATTATACGCTGTATAAAGACGGTGTTCCCACTTCGACGGTTGTTGCAGGAACCGGCAATGCCATCAGTTTCGGGAATCAGACCGCGGCCAATGCGTACACAGCCCAGGCAAGCAGCCAGTCAGGATGTTCGTCCGGAATGACGGGTAGTGTCAACATCATTGCCGACCCCCAGGCCCCTGAAAAGCCAACGGATCCCGCCGGCCCTTCTCTTATTATAACTACCTCCAGCCCGACTTCTGAATTTGTTTCCCAGAGTACCTTTGCCAGAAGTTACGTATGGAATATTACTCCTGCACAGTCAGGAACCATTTCGGGTACAAACGAAACTGCCCTTATTACCTGGAACCAGGCCTACATTGGCACCTCCAGCATTAAAGTGCAGGGGGTGAATACCTGCGGGAGCAGTACTTTTTCGAACGAAAAGGTTACAAGTGTAAACATCGGAGTAGGACTGCCTGATTACATGAAAAGCACATTACGACTGGCACCAAATCCTGCCAGCAACAGCATTACACTGTTTTCGTCGCAGGAAATGGTTTGCGATATGAGTATTGTGAATTTGGATGGGAAGATCATGGTTTCGAAACCTTCATTAAATATTGCCAAAGAAACCAGTATAGATGTTTCGATGCTCTCATCAGGAATTTATAATCTGATCCTCCGCAACCAGGCGGGAACCAGGATTTTGAAAATGGTTATAGAAAAATAGAGATTTGTTTATGTATCATAGAAAAGGAGTCCGGTTACCTGGACTCCTTTTTTATTTACATATTCTCCCAAGGATATCCTTAATTCTGCAAAGCAACAGCCTTTATCGCAGTATGGAATATAATATCGCATGGGAAAGCCATGCTGATGGAGGTGACGTAGATAGAATTTTGATGAGAGATGAGCCTACAGGCGATGGTTATTGAACAGTCTTACAGACTGATGCTTTTCGGTATATATTCTATTGGTAAACGCCGCTTTAACGTTATACAAATGTAAACATCAGGTTGACAAAGAAATTCCATACGGTAACAATCCCAATGGCAAAGAGTTTGGACACATAAAAATTCTGATTTCGTTTGCTTACCAGCAGCCAGATAATCATGGTATTCATTCCCAGCCCTATTACGGAAAAGAAAAGGAAGCGGGAGTATTCAACAGCCAGTTCAGGGTTGTTGCTGTGGAAGGTCCACCAGCGGTTAAGGAAATAATTGCTGCTGGCAGCCATGGTAAAGCCCACGGCATTGGCCAGATACTTTTGTATCCTGGCTTTTTCCTTACTTAACCACGTAAAACTAAAATCCACGATAACGCCAGTAGCTCCTACAGCTCCAAACTTCATGAATTTAATAAATACTTCCTCCGTGAAATATTGCATCATAGGCTGCAAAGATACTGAAAAACAATTTCCGGCTTTTAGTTTTCTTCGGGGATTGAGGGGATTGATGAGATTGATGGGATTGAAGAGATTGAAGAGATTGATGGGATTGAAGAGATTGACAAGGGTTGCGTACGAGAAAGGGCTGCCTATGAGCATTAGCTTTAGAGAAACGGATTTCGCCCTGAAGATATTATTTGAAATGATATCAAGGAATTAACTTTATGCTGTGAAATCTAAGTTCAATAGAAAAGTATCCCGCTTGTACAATTTATCGGGTCAGTATTAAAAGTTGGGGAGGGAGTAATATAGTTCGAGATTTTTCCAAGATTGTATGTCAGGATAAAGTTCATTATTTCTTACTTTCTTTTACCTTGATGTAAAAGAAAGTAACAAAGAACTAAGCGCAGCGTCTCATGAGCTCCTTTGAAAATAAGCAATGGGCGAATAACTAAGCGCAGCGTCTCATGA
>CAIPFN010000221.1 GCA_903864265.1 uncultured Bacteroidales bacterium
AACCTTCATTCCCCTGGCCTAAAAAGAAAACGGGAACCAGGCTTTTCGCCCTGATCCCCATTCATTAAAGTTGTTCCCGAAAGTAAAATTTCTATACGTACTGCTTCACTTCCACCTCGCCTTTGAGCACCATCAGGCCGTTCATGGCCAGGGCACGCATTTCGTCCTCGCCGGGATAGATATAAACCGGGGCAAAGCGATAAACTCTTTCGATGATCAGGTTAGTGATCCATTTGCTGTGGGCCACGCCTCCTGTAAGCAGTATGGCGTCGACCTCCCCTTTGAGCACAGGAACCATGGAGCCTATACTCTTAGCTACCTGGTATGCCAGGGCTTCCAGTATAAACCTGGCTTTTTCGTCGCCATTCAGGGCGCGTTGTTCGGCCTCGTAAGCACTGTTAGTGCCCAGGTAAGCCACAATACCGCCATTGCCGACCACCATTTTTATTACTTCTTTCTCCGAATATTCGCCGCTGAAGCAGAAACGAACCAGGTCGCCAGTGGGCAGGGTTCCGCTCCGTTCGGGTGAAAAAGGGCCTTCCCCGTCGAGTCCCTGGTTCACATCGATAACACGTCCTTTATAATGCGCCCCGGTGGTGATGCCACCTCCCATGTGCACTACAATCAGGTTCATATCCTCATAGCGTTTCATAATGCTTTTCGCATGCTGACGGGCTATGGATTTCTGGTTCAATGCATGGAAAATGGAAATGCGCCGGAATAACGGATGTCCCGATACACGGGCTATCTCGTCGAGTTCATCTACCACTACCGGATCGGCAATATAGGCTTTGGCATTGGGTAGAGCACGGGCAATATCATCGGCAATCAGTCCCCCCAGGTTACTGGCATGTTCCTTTATAGGATGATCGTATAAATCGGATTTCATGGCTTCATTCACCAGGTAAACGCCCGATGAAATGGGTTTCAACATCCCTCCGCGGCCCACCACGGCCTGGATTTTATCAAGCTGTATTTCGGCTTCCTCGAGTTCCTTGTAAATAATTTCCTTACGGAAATGAAACTGATCGGCCACATGCTCAAACTGTGCGAGTTCCTCACTGGGATGCGTGATGTTCTTCACAAAAAGAGGGTTCATATTATGATAAACCGCAATTTTGGTTGAAGTTGAGCCCGGATTAATCGCAAGTATGCGGAAATCTTCCATGTAGTGTATTATCGGTTATAAAATTTTGATGCCAGTACTTAATGTGCCGGGTTCCGCGTGCCGGGTTCTGTCCCTGTTACAGATACTCACTTCCGGACGAACTGCTCAGCAGGCCGCCTTTTGTTGTAAAGGGCAGGTTCTCCTTTCTGTTAAAGAGATCAGCCGGGCCACGTATTCTGCGTTTTTTCTGACGGCTTACCGGGCCATCAAAGCAGCCAGAGCAATGGAATAAGTTTTAGTCAAAGCACTGTCGCCCCTCGAAGTGAGTACGCAGGGAACACGCGCGCCGGCTACATAAGCGGCTAACTCGGCCCCGGCCAGTTTGGATCCCGCTTTGAAAAACACATTCCCTGACTCTATATTGGGAAACAGCAGGCAGTCGGCATTGCCGGCCACCGGCCCCGTGATTTTTTTAATCTGAACGGATTCCATATCAATGGCAGCATCGAGTGAAAGCGGTCCGTCGACCACACAGTCGGCTATTTGCCCGCGATCGCTCATTTTGGCCAGAATGGCGCCATCCACGCAAGCCGGCATACCTGCAAGCATCTGCTCGGTGGCAGCAATAACGGCTACATTAGGCTTGTCAACGCCAATGGCTTTCGCTACTCCAACCAGGTATCCTATCATCTTTATCTTTTGTTTCAGGTCGGGCTGAGGTATAATTGCCACGTCGGCAATGGTGAGCAGTTTGTGGTACGATGGAAATTCCATAACCGTTACATGGGAAAGTACGGCACCTTCGTTGGTGATACCCGTACTTTTATTTAAGATTGCACGCATGTATTTGTCGGTGCTGAGCGATCCTTTCATCAGCAGGCTGGCTTTCCCCTCGTTGATCAGCTGTACGGCAAGCGATGCAGCCTTAAGTTCATTCGGCTCATGAAGAATTTCAAATTTACCGGCATCCATATGATGCTCTTCGCAGATTTGTTTTATAAGCACTTCGTTGCCGGTAAGGGTAGCGTCGACTATCCCTTTTTCAACGGCAGCATAAACAGCTTCGATGGTGTGGGCATCGTTCGCGAAAGCTACTGAAAGACGTTTCTTAGGTTTGCTTTTCAGCAAATCAAACATTTGATCTAATTTTGTAATGGCCATATGCCCTCCTGATTTATGAACTGTGAATGTGATAACAACGGAAAAGAAAAAAAATTCAATTTTTTAAGGCTGCAAAATTACTTTATTTCCAATCATTTCCGAAGTATAACTTCTAGTTTAATTGCTATTTAGAATATATATAGTTAAGCGGAATTTATGGCCCGAAACGGAAAATCTTCCGACGGGAATATAATTTAGTTGCAGGGATTGCATTTCAGCAGCCGTTCGAAAAATTCAATAGTGCAAAAGGAACGGAAGGAGGCTTTCATGCTATCCATATTCCAGTCATCGTCAGGAATGACGGAAACAAAATACATCAATGCTCCGCAACCGTATTTTGCCGGTATGCTGAACCTAGGTTTAGCCTCATGCTAAAAAGTATCCTGTATCAGCAAGCCCTGAAGCTGCCTTTTGGGAATTAGGTAAGGAAAATTGTTCCTTCATTTAGTTAGCCTTCTTGATATTCAAGGTTTTATAAATGAGTGCTGATTTCTGCATATCGTGGATCACGTCCAAAAGTTGGGGAGTAAATGGGAAATGCCTGATTTAAAATGTCCTATCATTAGTAGAATTTGCTTTCGATTTACTGTTTTGTATTTTTATTGTGACATAAAAGGCCAAATTTCAGATAGCTATAGTCACCAGGC
>CAIPFN010000222.1 GCA_903864265.1 uncultured Bacteroidales bacterium
CTTTATAAGCATAATTTTGAAAAACTCACCCCCTTCCCCCTCTCTTTGAAGGAAAGAGAGGTGGTGAAGCCTGAGATGTCCGGGCTTTATAAGCATAATTTTGAAAAATCAACCACCTTCCTTCCTTGTCACCTGTCAATCTCATCAAATCACGCCTTGTCGCCTTGTCGCCCTTCAATCCCCTCAATCCCATCAAACCTCGCCTTGTCCCCTTGTCGCCATGTCGACAGTCAATCCCGTCAATCCCGTCAATCCCATCAATCTCGTCAATCTCCTCAATCTCCTCACACCACCACCACCGAAGCCTCCTCAATCAGTGGCTCACCGCGATAACGGCGAAAAATCTGGGCTACTGTCAGAACATCCTTTGTGCAATAATGCACAATCCGTGGCAGGTCATTTTCTTTATAGTAAACTTCAGCTACCTGGCTTCCGTCAATATCGTCCTTCGGAGTCGTAATGTCGAAAATGGCGGCCAGCAGTTCCAGGGAGGTAAAGTTTTTATAATCGCCGAACTTCCATAGCTCCATGGTATCGAGATGATTCACTTCCCATGGCTTTTTGCCCGACAGGTCAAGGATTTGGGGGATGGAAATTCCCAGCACCAGCATCCGACGGGCTATATAAGGAAAGTCGAACTCCTTGCCGTTGTGAGCACAAAGCAAATGTTCAGGACGGTTGTACCGTTTGTTCAGTAAGCCGGCAAATTCAGAGAGCAGGAGTTTTTCATCCTGCCCTGCAAACGATTTGATCCTGAATTCCCCTTTCAGAAAAGCACCTACCGAAATACAAATAATCTTTCCAAACTCGGCATATATTCCGGCCCTGGTGTACAACAACTCCGGCGAAACCACTTCGTCAGCAGGAGCATTATACGGTAGCAGGCGTTCGGCCTTCTTCATCCAGAGTTTTTGAAGACGTTCGCTTAACAGGCTGAACTCCGCAAAGGCCGGAACGGTTTCTATATCAAGAAAAAGCACGTTTTCAATATCAATTTTCCCGAGCATATTGGATTGTTTTTAATTGATTAATCATACTTGAATTATGTAAACAATAAGCACAAACAAACAGCTGCATGAAGAAAACCAAACCGTTCCGCTTTCAAATAATTTGCATCCAAGGTAAAGTTTCCGGATATGATATAAAATTACGATGTTTTTGTTCCCATTCACAGCAATTCATGTAATTTTATTGCATGAATATAATGCCATGCCATCGCATCTTCCTGTTGGTCCTGCTCAGCAGCCTGCTCGCAGCCTCCTGTCGGAAAACCGAGGATGCCGAATTTCCTGTGATAGTGGTTACAGCTCCTTTACCCGGCAGCGTATACGAAAACGGAGATACCATACGGTTCAGGGCCGAATTCAGCGATAATGTCAGGCTCAGTTCCGTAGAACTTTCCCTGGTTGATCCTGACAATAAACCCATGTTGTCGAACCTGAGCATTGTTCCGGATAAAAGCCCGTTTACGTTTCAGGGTGAATATATTATAAATGATCCTCTCCTGCCAGGGGGCACATTCCAGCTCAGGTTCAGGGCCTCGGACGGGGTGAATGTCACCAACCACTTTATTGAAATACAGGTACATGAACTGAGCAGGCAACTCCTTTACCCTCTCTTAGTTACTCACCCTTCCACAGGCATATGGTCAGTTTACAGGCTCAAAACGGACGATACCTGGACTGAAATCTTCACTCAAACCGGCGACTACGGCGGTTCGGCAGTTAATTCGGCTGAATCGCAGTTGTATATGTGCGGCATATACCAGTCGGATCTCACCGCGGTAAAGTTGCCCACCGGGCTTCCCCTCTGGCATGTGAAAGCAGAGCAGCATCAGTCGCAACGCTGGTTCGAAGGGATAGTGTTCTGTTATCCGGATGTGTATGCTTCGGTTGCAGAAGGAAACATCAGGGCATACAACAAAACCGGCAACCAGATTTATAAAACGGATACCTATGCCAATGAAGTTCCGCAGCAATCGGTCGCCACCAGGAATTTTGTCGTAGCATCATTCAGGGATGCCTTCAGTACCGACAGGTTCCTGGTAACATTCCATAACCCTGGCGGGAAAATGATAAGCACCCGGTTCTTCCTGGGCGACGTTGTCGGCATCTTCTGTATAGGTGCCGATAAAGTGATTGTTTTCAGCAACAGTAACGGGCAGGGTGTGATTTCACTCTATAATGCCTCTGAAAATACCATAACCCCTTTAAATGGCATGTACGAAAGCGGTTTCCGCGAAACGGCCATGCTGGATACCGACTATTTTTTAATGACCGGCAGCAGCGGGCTATACTGGTATTGTTTGAGCACCAACAGCTTAATTCCTTTTGTTTCAAAAACGTTTAACAACATTGCATGCGACAATACATCCCGGCTTATATTTGCAAGCAACGGAAAAAACCTGGAAGTGTATTCATTCCCGTATGCTTCACTCGAACACAGCTATCCTCTGCCCGATACTACCGTAAATCTGCACCTGGTTTTTAATAAATAGGATGGCTGAAATACAAATGATACCGGTTACAATAAGCTGTCAGCCCCACTTTGAGTACCCTGTGCCGGAAAGCAGATGGTGATCCCCCGCAGGCAATCGTAAGATGATAAAGCCTGCAATGTTAAAACCCTGAACCAGGAACGCTTTTGCCATGGCAACAGAAATCCTGAACATCTAAAAATTACCTCTATTCCCAAACAACACAGCCCTTGGAAAACATTATACTCAAAACCACAGCCGACGGATCTCACACTCTCTTTGTTCCTGAACTGAATGAACATTATCATTCCACCAACGGAGCCCTGCAGGAATCGCAACTGGTATTTATCGAAAACGGATTGCACTATTTGCCCGAATGCCTGAAAGAGATCAATGTACTCGAAGTGGGTTTCGGTACCGGCTTGAATGCCTTGCTTACGGTGCTGGAAGCTAAAAAACAAAAACAAAAAATCAACTATGTAGCCATCGAACCCAGGCCTGTGGATCCGGTACTGGCAGCATCGCTGAATTACGCCTCGGTTATAGGTGGTACCGAAGCAGCCGGGTATTTCAAGAAATTACACGCTTCAGCCTGGTCGCACCCTGAATTCCTCAGCGACTACTTCATTTTAAGCAAGATAGAAGCCCGGCTCGAAGATATTAGCTTGAAGGATAACCAGTTTCACCTGGTCTATTTCGATGCCTTTGGCCCGGATGTACAACCCGAATTGTGGACGCAGGAAATATTTACAATCCTGTTCAACTGCCTGAAACCTGAAGGTGTGCTGGTAACCTATAGCTGCAAAGGAACCGTGAAAAGGGCCTTAATGGCCGCCGGCTTTACCATCGAAAAGCTACCCGGTCCGGCTGGTAAACGGGAAGTGCTGAGGGCGATGAAGGGGAGAGTGTAAAAATGTTGGATTTCGGATTTATGATTTCGGATCTCGGATTTCGGATTTCGGATTTAGAATCTCGAATTTCGAATCTCGGATTTCGGATTTCGGATGTGGGATGTTGAATGTCGGATCTCGGATGTTTATGTTGAGATCAATTAAATCCGAAATCATAAATCCGAAATCCGAAATGTGTCTTACCGGGAAGTGCAATTTTCGGATAAGTTTAGTTGAACTAACAACCATTTTAGTATGGCAACGAATCCAAAAACAGTATTCAGAAATGCGGATGAATATATCGTTTTACAGCCTGATCATACCAGGGCGCACCTCGAACTGATCCGTCAAACCATCAAAACAGCAGCGCCTGAAGCCATGGAAGTAATCAGCTATGCGATGCCGGCCTTCAAATTTCATGGCATGCTGGCCTGGTACGCGGCTGCCAAAAACCATTGCGGTTTATATATACGGCCACGGATTATGCAGGAATTTACTGAAAGGCTTTCTGAATATGAATTAACGAAGTCGGCCATACATTTCCCCTATAGCAAACCCTTACCCGACCAGCTTGTATCAGATATTATTAAACACGCTGCAAGTGAGAATCTAAGTGAAAAGATACAGAAAGATGATTTAAAGAAAAAGAAACCAAAGCCTTAAACCATTGTTTAGCCGGATCAGCTTTCATTGTAACAGAATAACATATTAACAGACAAGATATTTTAAGCTCTTAATTCAAAAATCATGAAAACGAAAAACCGAATTGGAATTCATTCGTTCATTGTATTAGGATTTGTATTCATTCTATTAAACGGCTGTGAAAAAGAAAATGTCAATAATAAAACCATAACAGTACCGGTTTTATCAACATCTCCTGTAAGCCATATTACATTAATTTCGGCCAATTGCGGTGGAAATATCACTTCCGATGGTGGCTCCTCGGTAATTGAACGGGGTGTTTGCTGGAGCAAATCGCCAAATCCTACAACCGCGAATAACAAAACTACTGAAGGCACAGGCACAGGTATTTTCACAAGTACTTTAACAAGCTTAACAGCCATTAATACTTATTACGTTCGTGCATATGCTACAAATTATGTTGGCACCGCTTATGGTAATGAACTTATTTTTACGGTAGCAGCCTTGCCAACAGTCACAACTTCCAGTTTTTATAACGTAAGAGGCTCATCTGTTGATGCAGGTTTGAGTGTTACCAGTGATGGAGGCAGTACTATCACTTCCATGGGTTTATGTTGGAGTACCAGTCCCGGCCCAACCCTATCCGATCAATATACATCCAATTCGCTTTATACCATGACCGGATTATCTGTTAATACCGTATATTATTACAGGGCATTTGCTACCAACATGGCAGGTACCGCTTATGGCAACCAGATTAGTTTTAACTCCGGTTATGTAATGGGCTCCACTTATGGAGGCGGTTTAGTGTTTTATAACGATGGTAATGCCCATGGCCTTGCTTGTGCAGCTACTGACCAGATCACCAAATTTGCAAAATGGGGATGTGAGGGAACAAAAATCGGTGGGACATCCACCTCCATAAACACCGGTGCTTCCAATACCAATGCTATTGCTGCTGGCTGCACTACGGCAGGCATAGCGGCAGACGTATGCCATGCTTTAATATTAAACCAGTATGATGACTGGTATTTGCCATCATTAGATGAATTAAACCTGATGTATTTAAACCTGCACACACAGGGTTTGGGTGGTTTTCCTGAGTTTAGTACTGACTACAATCCAGACTATTGGAGTTCCTGTGAGTACGATAAAGATTATGCCTGGGGTTACGATTTTCTGTCAGGAACTCCGGCGAAAGACTATAAAGAATCCTCCTTATTCTTCTTTAATGTACGGGCAGTCCGGAGTTTTTAACAAATGAAACCTTATTTAAAAGCATTATTAATTTATGACAGTTTTCGCCGGCATACAAATGAGATAATCCCGATAAAACGCCAAAACGGTTCAATTAATTGGTTTTCAAAGTAAGTGTCATTTAAAAATAAACCACATCCAGGCAGCGAACAGGATCTGAGAATATTTCATTGTCAGCGGCTGATTCCCCAGAGTACGGGGCAAAGCGGATTAATGATTCGTGTATAGTCCGTCGGAAGGCCGGGATTATGCTTTTCAATGCTCCTGATCCAGATTGAAGGGATCCATGCGAAATTAAACAAACTGGCAAATACTGAATATTCAGGAATCTGCTTATTTTTGGCCGAATCAGCTTATCGCCTCTCAAAGCCTATAAAACCCTGAACCGGGCAATATTGCACATCCACCTTTTCGACCCAGGCATGCGACGGGCCTTGCCGGCAAAAATGAATAAAAAGCTGCAATGGTTCCTCCTCCCCTTCGGCTTCCACATATACCAACCCAGCCATTTTATTTTGTACAAACCCTGAAATCCCGATCAAATCAGCTTTCTGCTTTACAAAATACCGGAATCCAACGCCCTGCACATGGCCGTGGATGGTGAGAATAACGGATTGTTTCATCAGAATGTGGGATGTGGGAGGTGGGATGTGGGATGTGGGAAGTTGAGAAGTTGAGAAGTTGGGAAACGGAAGTTGGAGGTTGGTGAAACATGAAGGGAGGTCCCACAAATCAATGAGTAAATTAAACTGATTTTCACTATAGAGGCTAATCTTAAAAAGCAAAAGATGCATTTAGCAGAAAAGCAGCGGGAACAAAATATCCGAAATCGCAAATCCGACATCCGAAATCATCAAGCCTTATTTTATATTCAGGTTCAGGCTGATCTCTTTTTAGGATTGGGGAATTTCCCCTGAGTTCAGATCGGAATAAATATCTTTGAGGTTGTTCTGTAGTTCTTCAAGAGTTTTTCCCTGGCTCTGATAGTCAGGGTAATTTTCAAGGAATCCCAGCCAGTAATCCCCTTCCTTCCAATAAATAAAACTGATCTTCATGGCTTTAATTTAATGCTTCCACAATATTACATCAAAAACAGGCGATATTATATCAGTTTAGAAAAAGGCTATCAAGGGTAGCGCAAAGAAACTCCTGTCAGCCACTTCCTTATTCAGATTAATTTACTGATACTGCTTTGCATTTTCATTAATCCTATATATTTGTATCCCTATTTGCGTAAACACCTGATTATCCGTTAATCAAAACAGACCAATTTATTAATACGAAGATCTGCATCTGCAAAGCCAAACCTTCATTTTTCCTCATTATAAACCTCCAAATCACACAAGCATGAGTATTAAATTCAAACCAATCAGTCGTTATAATCTGAATGACCCGGCTTCCAAACCTAAATTTTATGCTGTTGCTCTAAAGCAGGGCAAAGTGGATATTGATGACCTATCCAGGTTGATTTCCGACAGGTGTACAGTGAGCCGTGCCGATGTGTATGCCGTATTAGTTTCGCTCGAAGACGTTATGGCCGATTTATTCAGCGAAGGCAAAACCATTGTTCTGGGGAACATAGGCACCTTCAGCATTTCACTCAGCAGCGAAGGAGCCGAAACGGCCGAAGCACTTAAACCTTCCATGATAACAAAAGCCAGGATAATTTATCGTGCGGGCAAACCTTTCCGGTA
>CAIPFN010000223.1 GCA_903864265.1 uncultured Bacteroidales bacterium
AGAATAAAAGGTTTCCTTTTATCAGTGACCCTGCTTTCCTGTATTTGTAACTCGTTTCATACCGTCCTTAAGGCATTTTGACAAAGGTTTACAAACTCACTCAGTCTTAAGGTGGGCATCTATAATCAACATTATGCACGATACTAACCTTCTGTTGGTCGAAGAAGTAAGGAGATTACTCTCGGGCTACAAATCCAGTGACTTTACATTTGCAAACCTGGCAAGGGATCTTGGCAAGTCGCAGGATAGCCTGGTAAGTGCTTTTGGCAGTGAAGCAGGCCTGGTTGAGGAAGTGCTGAACTTTGAACAACAGAATTTAGAGGATATTTTTTCAGATTCTGATTTCTCCGGAAACAACGCCATCGATAGTCTGTTGAGCGTGAGTAAGAAGATCAGCAATAAATTCGTTGATATCCTGCCCAGCATTACTTTTGACCTGCGATCCATATTTCCCGAAATCCGGCAGAAATTCGTCGAAAAACGCATCAGTTTTGTAAATGAGAAGATCATTTCTAACTTTGAACAAGGTATGGCTCAGGGGATGTACCGCCCGGATCTGAGTGCCGAACTGGTTTCGCGCATCTACATGAGCCGACTCATCGACCTTCACAACCCCGACTTCTTTCCTAACGAAACCATTTCCTTTACAGTGCTTTTTGATGTGATGTTCGATACTTTTATCCGCGGGATTTGTACTGACGAGGGTAAATTGCATTATGAGAAAAAAATTAAATGTATGAAGTTTTAATAGTATTCCCTTTCCCTGATTATTCCTAAACCGCCTACCTTATCAGGTTTGCCCTCAATCCGGAGCAGCAATAAAAAAATATTAAGTCATGTTGCATATTTAACTTTTATTACTATTTTTAACTGATTCAAAAATCAGTTATTTATGGCAAGAGTTATAGTACTTGGAGCCGGTATATCCGGACATACCGCCGCACAGATCTTAAAACGGAAACTGGGTCAAGGTCACGAGGTAATGGTGATCAGTCCCAACACTAAATATCAGTGGATTCCTTCCAATATATGGGTAGGCATTGGTCAGATGACTGCAAAAAATGTCACCTTCGAACTGGCCCCGGTTTACAAAAAACTGGGTATAGTTTACAAACAGGCCAAAGCAACGGCCCTCTTCCCCCAGGGGGATGCTGCTCACCCCAGGGCCTGTGTTGCCATTGAATATACTTCGCGCGACAACAATGGTGAAACCGAACTCATGGAATATGATTACCTGGTAAACGCTACCGGACCAAGGCTGAATTTCGCTGCTACCGAAGGACTGGGACCCGAAGGGTACAGCGAATCGGTATGTACCTACCTGCATGCGGGGCACGCCTGGGAAACCCTGCAGTTGTCGCTCGACAAAATGGCAAAAGGCGAAAAACAACGCTTCCTCATAGGGACCGGCCATCCCACGGCCACCTGCCAGGGAGCCGCTTTCGAGTATGCCTTGAATGTGGCCTTCGAAATAAACAAGCGCAAACTCAACAGCATGGCCGAAATTACTTGGATCACCAACGAATACGAAGTCGGCGATTTTGGAATGGGCGGAGCTTTTATCAAAAAAGGCGGGTATGTCACTTCCACCCGGATTTTTACCGAATCCATACTGTCGGAATATGGTATTAAATGGATCAAGCGTGCCGGAATCACAAAAGTGGAAAAAGGCATAGCCCATTACCAGACGCTCGACGGCGAAATGCATACCCAGGAATTCGATTTTTCCATGCTGATTCCGGCTTTTGCAGGAGTAGGCATAAAAGCTTTCGCGAAGGATGGCAGCGATATCACTTCTGATTTGTTTGCTCCCAGCGGCTTTATGAAGGTTGATGCCGATTACAGTCCGAAAGATTTTGAAGACTGGTCAATAGCCGACTGGCCGTCCGTGTACCAGAGCCCTAAGTTTGATAACCTTTTCGCGGCTGGAATTGCCTTTGCCCCGCCTCACGCCATATCGAAACCCATGAGCAACAAGAATGGGCTGGCAATTTTTCCTACTCCCCCACGCACCGGAATGCCCTCGGGCATCATGGGCAAAGTGGTTGCCCTCAATATTGCCGAACGCATTTTAACCGGGCGGAACGAACATCCCCATAAAGCCTCAATGGGTAAAATGGGGGCTGCCTGCATCATTTCATCCGGATATGGCCTGCGCGATGGCATGGCGGCGACAATGACCGTATTCCCGGTAGTGCCCGATTATGAGAAATATCCACAATGGGGCCGCGACACAAGCTATACCATGGGCGAACCCGGGCTTGCCGGACACTGGATTAAACTCCTCCTGCATTTTATGTTTATCTATAAGGCAAAGGC
>CAIPFN010000224.1 GCA_903864265.1 uncultured Bacteroidales bacterium
GCTAAACAATAAAGTTTACCTCATCGGCAACTCTTCATCCATGGAGAGTTGCTTTTGTTTTTATACATTTGTAATAAATGAGGTTAAACTGAGCTCATTTTTCATTTATAAGTTAACCCTGTCATACATAGTTTCATGTCGGTCGACCTGCTTCAAACGCCTATTGAATTCCTGAAGGGAGTGGGCCCCCGAAGGGGTGAACTGCTGCGCAAGGAGGCCGGAGTGAGCACGTATTACGACATGCTTACCTATTATCCTTTCAGGCATGTGGATCGCAGCCGGTTTATACCCATAGCTGAAATCAATTCCGAAAATACTTACCTGCAGATTCGTGGCAAGGTGGCAGAAGTTCACCTGCTGGGGCAGGGGCGGAGTTCGAGGTTGGTGGTAACGTTGCGCGATGCTTCGGGCAGCATCGACCTGATCTGGTTCCAGGGCATCAGCTGGGTAAAGGACAAATTTACGCCCGGCAGCGAATGGGTGGTATTCGGGAAACCTGGCCTGTTCAACGGCCGTTACAATATTTCGCATCCCGAGACCGAATCGGTGGCGGAATTCATAGCACAGCCTTCGGATCCGCTTCACCCCATTTATAATTCGACGGATAAAATGAAGCTCAACGGTTTGGCTACCCGTGCGCTCTCCAAAATTACCCGAACCCTCATTTCCCAGCTCAAAGGCATTATTCCCGAAACACTGAGCAATGAAATTATTTATGAATTTAAATTTATGGGCAGGGAAGAAGCCCTGATGAACATCCATTTTCCACCGGATACCGAAACCCTTGAAAAAGCCCGCGCCAGGCTTAAATTTGATGAATTGTTTTTTATACAGATCCGCCTGTTGCGATACAAAATCAACAGGGCTCAAAAAATCAGAGGAAACGTGTTCGGTACCATAGGCGACCTGTTTAACGGATTTTATAACCATAATCTTCCGTTCGAACTTACCAGCGCACAGAAGAAAGTGATACGCGAAATGCGCGCCGATCTGCGTTCGGGCAGGCAAATGAACCGGCTGTTGCAGGGCGATGTGGGCAGCGGGAAAACCCTGGTGGCCCTGATGTGTATGCTTATCGCTCTCGATAATGGTTTTCAGGCTTGCCTGATGGCCCCTACCGAAATACTGGCTAACCAGCATTATGCTACCATAAGCAGGTTTCTGAAGGGGATGGATGTAACTGTTGACCTGTTGACTGGCAGCACCAAAAAGGCCAGGCGCAAGGAAATTCACCCTATGCTTCAGTCGGGTGAACTTCATATTATTATAGGTACTCATGCACTTATTGAGGATACCGTTAAATTCAGAAAACTGGGACTGGTGGTGGTCGACGAGCAGCATCGTTTCGGTGTGGCCCAGCGGGCTAAAATGTGGAGCAAAAGTGAAGTCCCTCCCCATGTGCTGGTGATGACCGCTACACCCATTCCGCGAACCCTGGCCATGACCGTTTACGGCGATCTCGATCTTTCGGTGATCGATGAATTGCCACCGGGCCGTAAGCCTATTAAAACCTATCACTTTTATGAGACAGGCCGTGAAAAAGTATATAATTTCATGCGGCAGCAAATCGCGCTGGGCAGGCAGATATATGTGGTTTATCCCTTAATAGAGGAATCTGAAACCCTGGATCTTAAAAACCTGATGGAAGGTTTCGATCATTTAAAGATGATTTTCCGCACACCTCAATACACCCTGAGTATGGTCCATGGCCGTATGAAAGCCGATGAGAAAGAATCCGAAATGATGCGGTTCAAAAACGGGGAAACCCAGATACTGGTGGCAACAACTGTAATTGAAGTAGGCGTGGATGTACCTAATGCTTCCGTGATGGTAATTGAAAATGCTGAACGCTTCGGGCTTTCACAGCTGCATCAGTTGAGGGGCAGGGTAGGAAGGGGTGCCGATCAGTCGCATTGTATACTGCTGAGTGGGTTTAATCTCACAGCCGACGGACGCATACGCATAGAAACCATGGTCAGGACCACCGATGGTTTCGAAATAGCGGATGTCGACCTTAAATTGCGGGGTCCCGGCGACCTGGAAGGAACCCGCCAAAGTGGTATACTGGACCTGAAACTGGCGGATATAGTGCGTGACGAACAGATGCTCCGGGCGGCCCGGAATATCGCGCAGAAACTTCTTGACAACGATCCAAACCTGTTAAAGCCCGAAAATCAAAGGATTATCCGGTATCTGGATTATTTGAGCGGTAAAAAGTCGGAATGGGCGATGATCAGCTAGAGGCTCAGGAAACTGACAGTTCCGCTGAACAGGCAAAACCTTCATTCAAATGGTTTCCAGAAGGTTTACATCCGGATTTGTTTTATCCTCAGGGCTTTTAGCCAGCCGGATTTTCAAAAAACGTATACCTACACAAGCAAGCTCTGCATTCCAACAGATGAGTTTATCGTGCCAGATTTTTTCGATCAACAGGTTCTGGCTTCCGGGGTCCAGAGCAAACCTTTCGGGAATGGTTGAAAATAACTGGATTTATAAACTCTGTACTATAACCCGCCCAGGCAAACCATCTTTTTAACCTGGATAAATTTCCCGGTATTCAGCACAAGGTAGTAAATTCCCGGAGCAACGTTGCCGGGTACCCAATCGATGGTATGGCTGCCTTCGGCTAAGGAATCGTTAACCAGGGTAGCAATGGTAAATCCGCTCATGTCGCGCACCTGCATCAGCACTTTCGTGTTTTCACGAAGGGTATAATTGATATGGGTGGATGAGGTAAAGGGGTTGGGCATATTCTGGAATAACTCAACATTGCTTACCGAAAGCGGGTTCTGGATAGCCGTCAGCGTGAGCGAAGGACTTCCGGCCTGCAGCCAGGCAGTATATATGAGGTTAGCCAGGGCATGCGAAGCACGTTCGAAAAGGGGAGTCGTGAAGCTTTGGCTTTTAGCCCAAAGTGCATTTTTATAAATGGATGAAGAATAATTCGATGAAAGTGATTTGGCATAATTGTCAGCAGCAAGTACCGAATCGCAGTAAGAGTTGTTAAGGTAAAGATAATCAAATATATACTGGTTCACGTTGCTTACCTCGGTTGCATCAGTACCTGTATACAGAATCTGTCCGACAAATGCGTTGATCATAGTGGATTCATAACGTGAATGTATACCGGTGTTCCCGGTAAGTTGTCCGTTATAATTGGTGGTGATATGCAGGGGCATATGGCCGTCAGCCACATAATGTCCCAGGTCGGCAGCAAAAATCTCGGCTTTCACGAAATCGTGCCGGATCATACAGTTGCGGAGCGAATCGAAAGTGCGTTCGATGGCCCAGGGCAAAATGCCGTTGTCTTCCACAAACGCGGCACCGTGAAGGGCAATCGCCGAATCCAGTGTCTGGGGAATGCGCCCGGTGGTAATAAATTCGGGGTAGCTGTCAATATCTATATAATGCTTCGGGGCTTCGGTAGGGTCGGTGTTCTTACGGTAATCGGCGTCGGAGGCATGATCGGTCAGAAAACCAACCCAGGCCTGGAAATCCTGCATTTGCTGGTTAAAGGAAAGGGAAGAAGCCTGGCTTATTTTACTGTGACCGGTTGCCCCCCAGCTGATTAACATTACTGACAAGGAGAGGAGCAGAGCGGATGAGAAGAAGAGTTTTTTCAAAGGGATGTTATTAGTCTGTGTGATTGTAGCGGGCAAAAGTACACATTTATTTATATCAATGTCTGGAAATGAGATAATTTGAGAAGGAGAGTTCTGGCTCAGCTGAAGGCAGGCATCAGAAGGTATTTTGTTTCTCCGGCCGGCTTGTCCGGCCGAAAGGGCCATTCTTCAGATACCGTGAGGCATACTCCGGAAGGCATTCTTTGCTTTTAGGGATTACGTTCAATTAAACTGTTCACAATCCCAAATTATCCCTAAATTTGCACCTCCGTAATGATTTTACCATGAAGATTTCCTATAATTGGCTTAAAGACTATGTGAATGTCAGCCTCTCACCTGTTGAAGCAGCCCGCATTTTAACCGACTGCGGGCTCGAGGTTGAGGCTATTGAAGAGTATGAATCCGTGAAAGGCGGACTGAAAGGCATAGTGATTGGCCATGTGCTTTCGACGCAACGTCACCCCAATGCCGATAAACTTACCTGCTGTAAGGTGGATGTAGGCGAAGGCCGGATATTGGATATCGTTTGCGGCGCACCCAACGTGGCAGCCGGTCAGCGTGTGCCGGTGGCTACTATAGGAGCTGTGATATATAAAGGCGACGAATCCTTTGTTATCAAAGCCGGCAAATTACGGGGCGAACCCAGCGACGGAATGATCTGTGCCGAGGATGAACTTGGTCTGGGCGATTCACATGCCGGAATCATGGTACTGGATGAAAATGCAGCAATCGGAATGCCGGCTGCCGAATACTTTGGTGTGGAGTCCGATACCCTGCTGGAAGTGGCAATTACGCCCAACCGTGCCGATGCTACCTCACATATAGGAGTGGCCCGCGACCTGGTAGCTGCTATCAATAACCGCGAAAAACAACATGAAGCTGTTTTGCTGTCGATACCAACGGTTGACCAATTCGAGGTGGAAAATAATTCACTTCCTGTAACGGTACGTATCGAAAATCCGGAAGCCTGTGCCCGGTATACCGGCATTACCATCAGCGGACTGCAGGTTAAAGAATCCCCCGCATGGCTGCGCGACAGGCTGAAAGCCGTAGGTTTGCGTCCCATCAACAACATTGTGGATATCACCAATTTTGTACTGATGGAAACCGGTCAGCCCTTGCATGCCTTTGATGCAGCTTTTATTACCGGTAATCAGGTGATTGTTAAAAAAATGACTGCCGGTACCAGGTTCGTTACCCTCGATGGGGTGGAACGCAGCCTGGGTGCCGACGACCTGATGATATGCAATGAGGCTGAACCCATGTGTATTGCCGGTGTTTTCGGTGGGGCAAAATCAGGCGTCAGCGGGAGTACGACATCCATATTCCTCGAAAGTGCATATTTCGATGGTACACATGTGCGTAAAACATCCAAATTACATGGGCTGAAAACCGATGCATCCTTTCGTTTCGAACGGGGTGCCGATCCCAATATAACCGTTTATGCCCTCAAACGTGCCGTACTCCTGATCAAGGAACTTGCCGGTGGAACCATCTCCTCCGGAATTGTGGATGTGTATCCTGCTCCTATCGAAAATTTCAGGGTTGAAGTATCGTATAAAAGAATTAACACCCTGATTGGCCAACCCATTGATAAGGATACCGTCAAAAACATACTCACTTCGCTGGCTATCGGTATCCTTTCGGAAAACGAAGAAGGCCTGCAGCTATCAGTTCCTCCTTTTAAGGTGGACGTTACCCGTGAAGCGGATGTGGTTGAAGAAATACTCCGCATATATGGCTATAATAATATTAACCTGAGCGATTCGCTGCATTCGTCCCTTTCCTATAGCCGTAAACCGGATCCGGAACGATTGCAGCAGAAACTGGCCGATTATCTCAGCAGCAACGGCTTCAACGAAATACTCACCAATTCGCTGACCAGCTCGGCGTATTACGAAAAGTCGGAAGTGTTCAATTTCAACGACTGTGTTAAAATTCTGAATCCTTTAAGCAGCGAACTGGGAGTAATGCGTCAGACCCTGCTTTTCAGCGGGCTCGAAAGCATTTCGTACAACCTGAACCGCCGTATGCCAGACCTGAAATTCTACGAATTTGGCAATGTATATAATTATATTCCCTCGCAGTCGGCCAGCACGGATGTAACCCGTAAATACAAGGAGACCAAAAAGCTTTCGATTTATGTCACCGGCAACCAGCAGGGCGAGAGCTGGTACATGCCTTCGGTTAAAACCGATTACCACTTCCTGAAATCGCTGGTATTTGCCACCCTGCGCAAGACAGGCATCAGCATCAATAAACTCAATACAGGCGAAATCGATACACGCCTCTTCGCCGAAGGCGAAACCTTCAGCATCAACAATAAACCCTTGCTGAGCATAGGCCGTTTACAGACAGCCGTACTGAAACAGTTTGATGTGAAACAGGATGTGTTTTACGCCGAACTGGACTGGTCGGCCCTGATGCGTGAAGTAAAACCCGACAGCGTGAAATTCACTGAAATATCGCGTTTCCCCGAAGTGCGCCGCGACCTGGCCCTGTTACTGGATAAATCGGTTTCTTATTCTGATATCGAAGCCCTGGCCAACCGCAATGGAAAAGGTATTCTGCGTTCGGTTAACCTTTTCGATGTGTATGAAGGTGAAAAAATTGAAGCAGGTAAAAAATCATATGCCATAAGTTTTATCATGCAGGATGATCAAAAAACGCTGACTGATAACGATATAGAAAAACTGATGAAACGCCTGGCCGAAGTTTTTGAAAAGGAACTGGGAGCGGTGATCCGGAAATAATAACCGAAAGGAACTGAATACAGGGAAAAGCCGGGCAGGTCCCGGCTTTTTCCTGTATAATCAGGTGAAAGCGATAAAAATCCAAAATCCGCCTGGTTACCGATCAAACGTTGAAGCGCTTCTCAGCCGCTTGTTATGTGGCGTTTACCACACTTTGCACATTGTACATTCCACATCCCACATCCCACATCAAACATCCCGAACCATTGCCATTTTGTCAGTAATCCTGCCAAAAATCGTTAAAGAGATAAACTTGTTTCAGGGAATAACATTAACTTTGCAGGGTTATGGCCGCGAAGGCTTACATGGACCATGGATATAATTTCGGTAAAACAACGTTTTGGTATAATTGGCAACTCACCCCTGCTCGACAGGGCCATAGATATTGCCCGGCAGGTGGCCCCTACCGATTTAAGTGTATTGATAACCGGCGAAAGCGGGGTGGGAAAGGAAATTTTCCCACAGATTATTCACCATCTGAGTGTACGCAAACATGGACCTTACATTGCCGTAAACTGCGGAGCTATCCCCGAAGGCACAATAGATTCGGAACTTTTCGGTCATGAGAAAGGGTCTTTCACCGGTGCCCACGAAGCCCGCAAAGGATATTTCGAGGTAGCCAACGGAGGGACCATCTTCCTGGATGAAATTGCTGAATTGCCCTTGTCAACTCAGGTACGTCTGCTCAGGGTTCTCGAATCGGGTGAGTTTTTTAAAGTGGGCTCATCCAAAAGCCAGAAAACGGATGTCCGCGTGGTGGCAGCTACCAATGTGGATGTACAGGTAGCAATCGATCATGGCAAGTTCAGGCAGGACCTGTTTTACAGGCTCAATTCGGTACCCATTGCCGTGCCGGCCCTCCGCGAACGCAAGGAGGACATAGTGCTGCTGTTTCGTAAATTTGCTTCCGATTTTGCCGAGAAGTACCGTATGCCCGTACTCGAACTCGATGAGGAAGCCAGGCAGATCATGATGAATTATCGCTGGACCGGCAACATACGCCAGCTGAAAAACTTTACTGAACAAATCTCAATCATTGAGCGTAACCGCAATATTTCGGCAGCCATTCTGCAACGTTACCTTCCCGAAACCACCCGCCGTGACTTGCCGGTATTGTTTAAGGATGTAAACAAGAATAATGAAATGTCGGAAAGAGAACTGCTGTACAAAGTGCTTTTCGATATGCGGCGCGATATCACCGATCTGAAAAAACTGGTTGGTGAAATTATTGGCCACGATGAGGTGGCCAGTCACTTTAACAATCCCCCGACTCATATCCCTGATCATTTTGCCGGCGAACCCCAACGCCAGGAAGGAAACAGGGTAGTAGTGCACGACCGTCAGCAGCCTAATGACGATGAGCCTTTTGTTCATGGCGAAATAATGGAGGAATCTCTCTCCCTGCAGGAACGCGAACTGGAACTGATCCGCCGCGCACTCGATAAACACGAAGGCCGCCGCCGCAATGCGGCCAAAGAACTTGGAATTTCAGAACGTACATTATATCGTAAGATCAGGGAATATGGAATCAAAGGTTAATACCCGGCTGAAAAAGCTGTCAAAAACTGGCATGTTTCATTCCCTGGCAGTGCTTGCCGCGATAGGCTCGCTTTGCCTTTTTCAAGCCTGCAGCTACTCCTTTACCGGAGCCAGTATTTCCCCTACGGTGAAAACCATCTCCGTGAGCTACCTCCCTAACCAGGCCTTGCTCGTTCAGCCTTCACTGGGCCGTAAACTTACCGAGGCTATCAGGGATAAATTTACCAGCCAGTCGAGTCTTGTGCTGGTAGGCTCTAACGGCGACCTGAACATAGCCGGCGAAATTACCGGCTATACTACCGAACCTATTGCTATTACTGGCAACCAGCAGGCTGCCATGCAAAGGCTGAAGATTACGGTGAATATTCGGTTTACCAATAAACAGGATTCAAAACAGGATTTTGAAACCAGTTTTTCCCGTTACAAGGAATATAATGCGGCACAACGCCTTGCCGATGTCGAAGAATCCTTGATTGACCTGATCAACGAAGAACTGGCCCAGGATATTTTTAATAAGGCGGTGGTGAATTGGTAAGGTTAAAGGTTAAAGGTTAAAGGTGAAAGGTTAAAGGTGAAAGGTTAAAGGTGAAAGGTGAAAGTGTTATGGGATTGTGGGTTGGGATGAATAAAGAAAAAGTGCTGATTGCCTTTAGTAGCGATTGCCGGAATGCCCTTTTAAATGACTAGAGCCTGTGTGTCCCCTGATTGCGAACGGCCATTGATCCCGGATTTCGGGGAACTTTCCGGCAGAGCACTTTCGCTTTTTCGGCCGGGACCTGGAATAAACTGAAACTATTGCCATTAAAGTTCTCAAATTACCCTCATGACTCCTGAAACTTTTAATCGTTATCTGAAAGATCCTTCACTGTTAGATTCCCATACCGTGGATGAACTGTGGATGCTGGTGAAAGAATATCCTTATTTTCAGCTTGCACGCATGTTGCTGGCCCGCAACCTCCATAACACCGGTCATGAAGCCTACCCGCTTTCACTTCGCCTGGCGGCTGCCTATGCCGGCGACAGGAGCAAACTCAAAGGGTTAATTGAAGGTAACCCGCTTTTTGCCCGCGATAGGACCGGGAATGAAATATCTTCCGAAATTGCTGAAGGCTACCGTGAAATCCGGGCCGACAATGCCACTGCTGAAGTACTTATTTCGGAGAAACCTGATCTGTCGGACGAAGCATCCATTTCAGAGGAAACTGTTCTCCAACCCATGGCATCCGGTATTACGGATTTTAGCCTGGAAGATGCAGGGGATAAACTGGCTTTTGATGAATCTAAACCAGCGGTTCGGGAAGCGATACAGCTTGCCGGGGCAGAAATACCTGCCACCCTTCCACAGCATACCCCAGCAACAGAGGTGCAACCAGCCATACGAAACCGTAATCCGTTGATCGATAATATTTTTTCAAGACTCAGCGAAGTGGATCTCCCTGAAACGGAAACGGAAAGTCCTGAAGCCGTTACCAGGGAAACCGAAGGAACAAGCATCGCAAAGGAGAAGTTTGCTTCACGTAATACTCTGGTTGATAAGTTTATACGTGAAGAGCCTCGGATATCTGCCCCGAAGCGCGAATTTTATAACCCCGAGGACATCGCCAGGCAGAGCACCAACCTTCCCGAAGACCTGGTAAGTGAAACCCTGGCAAAAATTTACGAGCAACAGGGAATGTATAGCATGGCTATAAAAATATTTGAAAAACTCATGTTGCTTATTCCCGAAAAAAGTAGTTACTTTGCAGACCAAATTAAAGAAATAGATAAAAAACGTAAGTAACACATTTACAAACACATAATAACAAGAGAATATGAATGCTTTTATTTTTGTTTCGGTTTTAATCCTGATCGCCTGTGTGCTCATGGTACTTGTAGTATTGGTTCAGAACTCAAAAGGTGGCGGGCTTGCTTCAAATTTCTCTTCTTCCAATCAATACATGGGTGTTCGCAAAACAGCCGATTTCCTTGAAAAATTTACCTGGGGATTAGCAATTGCTATCCTTTCACTTAGCCTCTTATCCATCGTTGTGATTCCTCGCGGCGGAGGCAAAAAGGGTTCGGCCGATACGGAACTTCGTCAGAATATCGATGAAAATGCTCAACCCGTTAAAGATTTTCAGTCAGCTCCCAAGGACAAAAAGTAGAAATACCTTTTTAAAACATTTCCCCGAATGTCAGAATGTCACGTGCATTCTGACATTCTTTTTTTTGCCGGTTTTCGTGCGAACTTGCTTTTTAAGGGTAAAGTCATTTCTTTGCTTTATAATAGGTTTATAATCAATATTATATGTAATCTGCTATTATGTCGCGGTCTCATGCCATCGCGGACTTTGGCACGGAATATGACAAGTGAAGAGCATTCAAAAAAAAATAATTTTTTCGTTTAACATAAAACCAAGTTAAGAACATGGCACAGGTAAATGTAAAGCCTTTGGCCGACCGAGTACTGGTTGAGCCGGCAGCAGCCGAACAAAAAACAGCAGGTGGTATCATCATCCCCGATACTGCAAAAGAAAAACCACAGAAAGGCATAGTTGTAGCCATCGGAAATGGTAAAAAAGATGAGCCCCTCACAGTGAAGGTTGGCGATCAGGTATTATACGGTAAGTATTCAGGTACTGAGATCAACGTTGAAGGCAAGGATTATCTGATCATGCGCGAAAGCGATATCCTGGCTGTGATATAATTAGTAACTCAAAAAAACTACAGATATGAAAGGTAAAGAAATATTATTTGAAAGCGAAGCCCGCGATCGCATGAAAAAAGGCGTGGATGCTTTGGCAAATGCCGTTAAAGTAACCCTCGGCCCTAAAGGTCGTAATGTAATCATCGAAAAAACGTATGGCGCACCCCAGATCACCAAGGACGGTGTTACAGTGGCCAAAGAAGTTGAGATGAAAGACCCCGTTGAAAACATGGGTGCCCAGATGGTAAAAGAAGTAGCTTCCAAAACAGCCGATGTGGCTGGTGATGGTACTACTACCGCAACGGTCCTGGCTCAGTCGATCATCACCACCGGTTTGAAAAATGTTACCGCAGGCGCAAATCCTATGGATTTGAAAAGGGGTATCGAAAAGGCAGTAGCTCTTGTGGTTGCTGACCTGAAACGTCAGTCGAAAGAAGTAGGCGACAGCATCGAAAAAATTCAGCAGGTAGCTACCGTTTCGGCCAATAACGACCAAACCATTGGTAAACTGTTGGCCGAAGCTATGAAAGCCGTTTCGAAAGAAGGCGTGATCACTATCGAAGAAGCTAAAGGTATTGAAACAACCGTGAAAGTGGTTGAAGGTATGCAGTTCGATCGCGGTTACATATCACCGTATTTCGTTACCGATGCCGAGAAAATGGAAGTGGTTTATGAAAACCCCTTTATCCTGATCCACGATAAAAAAGTGAGCAGCATGAAGGATTTACTTCCTATTCTGGAGAAAGTGGTTCAAACCGGACGTCCTTTGCTGATCATTGCTGAAGATGTAGATGGAGAAGCACTGGCAACACTGGTTGTGAACAAAATCCGTGGCTCCCTCAAAATCGCTGCTGTCAAGGCTCCCGGTTTTGGCGATCGCCGCAAGGAAATGCTTCAGGATCTTGCCATTCTTACCGGTGGCACCGTAGTTTCGGAAGAGCAGGGTTATCGTCTCGAAGATGCCGACCTGAGCTACCTCGGACAGGCCGAAAAAATCAATATCGATAAAGACAATACCACTATTGTAAGCGGTAAAGGCACTAAAGAAGGTATTGTAGCCCGCGTAAGCCAGATTAAAGCACAGATAGAAACTACCACTTCCGATTACGACCGCGAAAAACTGCAGGAACGTCTTGCAAAATTAAGCGGGGGTGTGGCTGTAATTTATGTTGGTGCCGCCAGCGAAGTAGAAATGAAAGAAAAGAAGGACCGTTTCGACGATGCTTTACATGCCACCCGCGCTGCGATTGAAGAAGGAACTATCCCTGGCGGTGGTGTTGCATACATACGGGCTATTTCGGCTCTCGAAAATGTAATCACCGAAAATCAGGATGAAGAACTGGGAATCAAGATTGTGAAACGCGCTCTCGAAGAACCGCTTCGCCAGATTGTTGCCAATGCCGGTCTCGAAGGATCCATCATCGTTCAGAAAGTGAAAGATGGAAAAGATGACTTTGGTTTCAATGCACGTACCGAAGTTTACGAAAACCTGTATACCTCAGGTGTGATCGATCCTACCAAGGTAGCCCGCGTAGCTCTCGAAAATGCTGCTTCTATAGCCGGCATGTTACTCACTACCGAGTGTGTAATCTTCGAAGCTAAAGATGATAAAGAACCTGCTATGCCAAATCCTGGTATGGGCGGAATGGGTGGAATGTACTAAACGATTTCCTTTCTCAATATGTCTCAAAGCCCTGCTTCGGCGGGGCTTTGGCTTTTAGGAATGTTTGATCCCGGAATGCGGATGTGGGATGTTGACGTAGTATGTGGGGAGGCGAAAGGCGGATGAGGGAATGCCTTGAGCGGGGAAAATTTCCACTCATTTTTAGTCCTGGCCTTCAGGTCGGGGTTGATTGATAACCAATAGTTTGTGGGCTTTAGCCCGATAATTCGAAACGCTGAAATTTAGAACGTCCGGAGTATAGATATGCTATGTGGGTTCGAAAGAGTTGTTGGTTCCGTTAAAGAAATAATCTTTTGCCGTGAACTATTTTCCTCATGCTTATGACCTTAAAAACTAAACGGGTGCGAAATCAGCCATGGGTAAAAAGTGAGGAGTTGAAGCAATAAGAACCCCGCGAGAATAGGGTATTTCCATTTCAGGGAAACTAAAAAGGATGAAAGAAAAATGGTAAGGGGAAAAATCACCGAAATATACCTGGGCATACAGGCCGCCGAGCCCGAAGCCAGTGGAAGCAATATGCTGAGCCATATCAGGATATTCATGCTTAAAGGGAATTTCTTCCATGCAAGAATGCTGATCGCCATATAGATAAGGGCGTAAACTGAATTGAACTGGGTAGTAATATCGCTCCTGCGGAACAGTCCCAGCAAGGGAAACATAAACTCTTTGTGCCAGCCGGCCTGGGCTTTAACGAAAGCAAAATAGTACCCGGTCATGTGGTGTTGAAAGAGGCAATAAACCCCAAGTGCAAGCGGTGCCGTCAGAAACCAGAGAACAGGCCGTAGCCTTTGCCAGTTAAGCATTTTTAAATCAGCATAGGTTTTCTCAAATCCGCCCTGCTCTTCAACGAAAAAGATAAACAGGGGCAGCAGGCACACAATGCCATTGGGTCTCACCAGGGTCAGCGGGATTATCATTAAGCTGAATAATAGGTACTTTTTCTGCGCGAGAAATACCCATGAAAGCGCCAGGAAGGTAAAAAACATGGCTTCGGTATAATACATAGAGTAATAATAGTGAAAAGGCGAAAACATGAAAAACAGGGTATACATAAAGCTTTCGCGCTGTTGGAATTTAAACACATGGATACACAGCATGAAAAAGGCAACAAAGGTGCTGAGCGAAAAAATAAACGAGATGACAAATGCACTGGCTTCGAACCCCGAATTAAAAACCCTTTCCACCAACCGTATTGAAAGCGGGTATACCGGGAAATGAGCCCATACGCTTTGTTTGAAATCCTTGCCATGGCTGTAACCCAAATCGGATTCCC
>CAIPFN010000225.1 GCA_903864265.1 uncultured Bacteroidales bacterium
GTTCATAACAGGCCGGTTGAATTGATCATAACAGATTAACACCCATTGTTTGGGATCCTCTGTCCGCATTTTCCCATCTTGGCTCATCACCAGCCGGTCGCGTTTATCATAAACCATCAGCGCCGAATCGGCGCCCGGCAGCTTTTTGCTCACCATCCGGTGGCGGTTGTCGTAGCGATAATAGTAGCAAAGATCCTGTACAACCGGATTATTTGCCGGTACGGATGCTTTGGGTGGAACGACACACCGCAGCAAACCAAAATCATCATAAACATAGCGGGTTTGATTCCAGGTATTTTCATCATGGTTTTCCACGAGCACGACCTGCCCGGTTTTATCCTTATATTCTTTGGTGACGGACCGGTTTGATCCTTTGTTTTCGTTTTTGGTGATGTAAACAAATAACTGTCCGGCGCTATAGGTAATCGGGGTAAACGAGTTGTTCTCCGATTTCCATCCGGAAACACCCGATTCATTTACCGAATACTCCATCTCCACGACATGCTCATGATCCGGATCGTTGGGTTTAAATGCCCAGTCGGCGCCGGGGGCCGATTGTTTCAATATTCTGTTGAGCGGCGATGCTTCATAAAAGGGTTTGGAGAATCCGAAATTCTTATTGATTGCGCCGAAATTTTGTTCGATGAAATTTTTCTGATTTATCGCATAGGTTCCGTCAAATTGTCCGTTCTGACCATTGACCGGTTCATGTTCATAAGGCAGAAAAGCGGAATCGGCCCTGCCGGCAAAGTCATAACAATAGGGTTTGATCACATCTTTTTGCCCAGGACTGGCCATCACTGAAACATTCTGTAACTGGCGGCCAAGTCCGTCAAAATAGGCGATATCGGTTGATACTTGTGCACAGTTGTAAGTACTGCTTGTCAGGAACCCGGTTATTTGTGGTATTTTAGTGATAATGTAGTTCATGTCGGAAGGAGTTACAACCGGTGTTCCGGGATCAGGGGGTAGCTCATACGCCGAACCGTTTCCTGCAAAATCCGGATCAATGTACGCATGGTACTCCAGTCCCTCTTTTGCCTCGAAACCCGGTTTATGCACCACCTCCTGCTTTGCCACGATCGTCGCGTTGCCGATCATCGCGTGCGACATCTCGATGATGTATGGATACTGGGCGCTGGCGGCGGTTATTCCGATCACCTTGGAAATGGTAATAAGCAGGATGTATAAAAGAATTTTAATACAAAATTTTCTTACTAAACTTATATCAGACATTCGTTGCACTCTATTTGAATGACATTCGGGAATTTGTTCCTATTGTTATTTCCAATGCACTATATGTACTACTTCCCCATTGTGAGAATCTATAATTAATTCAAAGGAACCACCAGTCATATTGGGATCCCAGGCACTGTGATCTGTCCCAATAATCACCCAATATCTAGAGATCAAGTTTATCTTATATGGTCGTTCTTTTATAATTGTACTTCTTTTATACAATCTAAATAAAATTGGTTCTGCTATTGCGATAGCTGCCTCCTCATCAGGGACCAGAGTCAGGTTTTTTAATCCTTGATAATTTGTGTCAGATAAAAACTCATTCAAGCATTCAGACGCCTCCTTTGGCTCGGATTTAACCCATTGTTTCTTTTGACAACAAATGCAAAGTACACCAACTCCAATTATCAGAGCTGTGGTAAATGTTCTTATTGATAAATAATATTTCATAGA
>CAIPFN010000226.1 GCA_903864265.1 uncultured Bacteroidales bacterium
ATTACCATATTTACATAAAAGAAAATTATGAGAAAAGTGCGCTGAATTTTGAATCTCCTGTCTTCGGACTTCCGACTTCCAGCTCTTAATGACAATTACTCTACTAACAAGAAATTTCAAAAGTGAGAAAAGCGAGCTGAATTTTGAACCTTCCGTCTTCGGACTTCCAACTTCCAGCCTTTTAATACCAATAACCAGACTTTCAAAAAATGAGAAAAATGAGCTGAATTTTGAATCTCCCGTCTTCGGACTTCCGACTTCCAGCACATATAATAACAATTACCAGATTTACATAAAAGAAAATTATGAGAAAAGTGCGCTGAATTTTGAATCTCCTGTCTTCGGACTTCCGACTTCCAGCTCTTAATGACAATTACTATACTAACAAGAAAATTTAAAACAAGAAAATTGAGCGAAATTGAGAATCCCCCAGCTTCGGACTTCCGACTTCCCACCTTCTAACCAAGAAAATTCGATTTAAACATTAATACTTCAAAAACTCACATCCCCATGTCATTTAAATTCGAAAAACTTATTATCTGGCAAAAAGCTATGGACTTTGGTGAAGCTATAAACAAGCTAACTAATAAGTTCCCTCAGAAAGAACTATTCAATCTTTCTTCTCAGATAAGTAGGGCAGCAGATTCAATTGCCTTGAATATTTCGGAAGGATCAATCGGGCAATCTGATCCGGAATTCAAAAAGTTTATGGGTTATTCCATACGATCACTTGCAGAGGTTGTGACTTGTTTATATAAAGCCAGGAGAAGAGAATATATTGCTGAAACAGAGTTTAAAGAAAATATGAATATGCTTTTAGTTTAATGAATATGATGGTTGCCTTTAAAGAGAAAATAAAATAGCCCGGCAGCGAACATCCCCCTTACCTGACTTCCTGCTCCCGACTTCCGACTTCCGTCTTCCGTCTTCCGACCAGCTAATCCTTCCATTTATCCCTATTCCACCCGTAACCATGATTTCCAACCACCACACTCACAGCCTATACTCCGACGGTTCATCCCAGCCTGAAGAATACATTTTAGAAGCTATTTCCAAAGGATTCAATATTCTTGGTTTTACGGAGCATTCGCCTTTGCATTTTGAAAATAGCTTTTCGTTCAGGAAAGAAAACAAAGAAGAATACCTGGCCCTGATGCAAAGCCTGAAAAAGAAATACAGTTCGGAGATTGCCATATATTCCGGCATGGAAATGGATTATATTCCAGGCATGTCTGAGAACTTCAGTAAGATAAAATCTGAATATAAACTGGATTACCTGATTGGTTCGGTTCATCTTGTAAGGCCCGAAAATAATGAGGAATTATGGTTTACCGACGGTCCGAATTATGAAACTTACGATAAGGGCCTGAATGAATTATTTGCCGGAGATATCCGCAAAGCGGTCACCCGGTATTACCATCAACTTAATGAAATGATTGAAACCCAGCATTTTGATGTAATAGGCCATTTCGATAAGATAAAGATGCATAACCGTGATCGTTTTTTCAAGGAAGATGAGCCCTGGTATATGGCCTTGGTAAGCGAAACACTCGACCTGATGCAGGATCGCGATGTTATTGTGGAAGTTAACACCCGCGGCATTTACAAGCAACGTTCCGAAACCACCTATCCAGGCCTGGATATCCTGAAACAGGTTAAGAAACTGAGAATCCCGGTAATGGTAAATTCGGATGCGCATAAACCAGCTGAACTTGACGCTGAATTTGAATATGGGTTTTCGCTGTTGAAAGAATCGGGAATTGATGAAGTGGTTTATTTTAAAGGGAATGGGTGGGGATTTGAGAGGATAAAATAATACGTTCTAAATGAGGATTTTAAATCCTGAACTCTGGGGGTGCGGATTACAATTCCGCACCAGCGTTAATTCGCACCAGGCGGCCGGGCGGAATTTGTAGCTTGGCGGGATTTGCAAACTTGGCGGGATTTGTAAGCTTGGCGGGATTTGCAATCCCGCCACAATGAGCCTCGGATTTGCAATCCGAAATATAAAAATGTGAAAGTTGTTTGCCATTCTAAACGTATCCAACCATGAGCATAAAAAATAAAATCGAATCCAACTCCATTTACTTCCTGACCATGACCGTTATGGATTGGGTTGATATTTTTACCCGGGAAGATTATCGGCAGATCATTATAGATTCGTTAAAATACTGCCAGAAAGAAAAGGGCCTTGAAATCTATGCCTGGTGTCTAATGTCAAATCATTTGCATTTGATTGCAGCAGGGAAAGAGAACGGCCAGTTTACTTTATCTGATATTTTAAGGGATTTCAAGAAGTTTACAAGCAAGGCTATCGTTCAAATGATTAAAGATATTCCGGAAAGCCGCCGAAAGTGGCTACTAGACCGATTTGAATTTGCAGGTCGCTACAATAAGAAAATCGAATTCTATAAGTTCTGGCAGGATGGGAATGAGGCAAAAGAGGTTTATTCGGTTGAATTTCTGCAACAAAAGATTACCTATATCCACAACAATCCTGTAAGAGCAGGCTGGGTGATCGAACCGCAGCATTACAAGTATAGCTCAGCTATTGATTATGCTGGCGATAAAGGATTAATTGAAGTGATTTTTGCGTATTGATTTATTTTACGGTTTCCTTAACAGGATTAAAAATCCTAAACTCTATGGGTGCGGATTAAAAATCCGCACCAGCCCAAATCCGCATCAGCATAAATCCGCACCAGCCTAAATCCGCATCAGCCCAACTCCACACCAGCTCAAATCCGTCCCAGTTTAAATCAGCACCAGCTGCAATCCTCATATGCAGCAGGTAGACTAAGGGGTCAGTTTCAAGG
>CAIPFN010000227.1 GCA_903864265.1 uncultured Bacteroidales bacterium
TGGTGGCTGGTGGCTGGTTGCTGGTTGCTGGTTGCTGGTTACTGGTGGTTACTGGTTGCTGGTTGCTGGTTGCTGGTTGCTGGTTGCTGGTTACTGGTGGCTGGTTGCTGGTGGCTGGTTGCTGGTGGCTGGTTGCTGGTTACTGGTGGCTGGTTGCTGGTTGCTGGTTCCGGGTTCCAAATCCGAAATCCGAAATCCAACATCCCACATCCGACATTCGACATCCCACATCCGACATCCGAAATCCGAAATCCGAAATCCGAAATTCCCTATCTTTGCAGCCTATGGCAAACATCATCACGATTAAGAATAAAAAAGCAGGTTTCGAATATTTTCTGGTTGAACAGTTTACGGCCGGCATCATGCTGCTGGGTACCGAAATCAAATCCGTGCGCGAAGGAAAAGTAAACCTTACCGACAGCTACTGTGCTTTTGAAGGTGATGAATTATACCTGTTGAATGCCCATATTTCGGAATATAAATTCGGCAACCAGTTCAACCATATAGCCAAAAGGGCGCGTAAACTCCTGCTGAACCGGCAGGAACTCAAAAAAATAATAGGAAAAACCCGCGAAAAAGGACTCACCATCGTGCCGCTGGAGATGTTTATCAACGAGAAGGGATTCTGCAAGGTTACCATCTCCATTGCCAAAGGCAAAAAAATGTACGACAAACGCGAAACGCTGAAAACCAAAGATAACAAGAGGGAGATGGATCGCCGAAACGAGGATTAGAGCCGGGATATAATGATCAGGTCAGAAGGTGGAAAGATGCGAAGACATTAAAGTGAAAAAGTGACGAATTTGAGCTGGTAAGATGAATTGAGAATTGACAGTTTTGTCTATGAGAGAAATGCTATGGTAAAGTTGAACATCGAAAAACAGTATATAGCATGAAAAACATTCCTTTTAACGCCTATTGGATCACAGAAGAAGAGGGCGGTTCTTTTAATCAGAGTATCATCCGGCGAAACACCCTTGATTTGCCTCAAAACGGAGTACTGATAAAGGTGCTGTACTCTTCGCTTAACTACAAAGATGCTTTATCGGCCACAGGAAATAGAGGGGTCACGCGCAAGTATCCTCATACGCCCGGAATTGATGCTGCAGGCATCGTCGAAGAAAGCAATTCCACGAAATTCCAGCCCGGCGACAGGGTAATAGTTACTGGATACGACCTGGGAATGAATACCCCCGGGGGATTTGGCGAATACATCAATGTTCCGGATGGCTGGATAGTCCCTTTACCCGACAGCCTTAGCATGAAGGAAAGCATGATGCTGGGAACAGCCGGATTTACGGCAGCGCTGGCTATGCATCACCTGCTTCGTTGCGGTCAAAAACCCGCCGACGGCCCCTTGCTTGTGAGCGGGGCTACGGGAGGCGTGGGGAGCCTGGCGGTGGCCATCGCTTCGAAACTGGGATATACCGTAACGGCTTCAACGGGTAAACCCGAAAAAACAGATTACCTTATTCATATAGGCGCCTCTGAGGTGGTTGACCGCTCATCGGTGGCGGATCAGCCGGAACGAATGCTGCTTCGCGCCCGCTGGGCGGGAGCTATAGATACTGTAGGCGGAAATACCCTGGCCGGCATACTGAAATCAACGAAAGAACACGGCAATGTAGCCTGCTGTGGCAACGTGGCTTCACCCCTGCTTTCCATCAATGTGTATCCCTTTATCCTGAACGGCATCAACCTGCTGGGTGTAAATACGGCAACCACCCCCCTGGCGTTGCGCGAATCCCTGTGGGAAAAGCTTTCAGACGAATGGAAACCCGACCTGAGCCGGGTTGAAACAAAAATAGTCGGATTGGACGAAATATACCTTAGCATAGCCGAAATACTGCAGGGCAAAATTACCGGGCGCGTGATCCTGGAGCACAAGGATTCGTTATAGTTTAGCCCTGTTGTATAGGTAGCAATATTTTATCATACAGGCAATTCAAAGCCGTTCATGTACTTGAACGTAACAATAAACTCCAACCGGAATTAATGAGCCGTATGGTCCGGATCATCAGGCTTCTTGCAGCAGGAAGGCAGTTTGGCGTATGCTTTTTCGTTGGCCAGGGTTCCATCGGCATCATAACCTAAATTATTGAGTGCTTTCCGTATCTGTTCGGGACTTGTTTTACCGGGTTTGTAAAGAACGGTGAGTTCTTTGGTTTCCACATTCAGCTCCGATTTCACCACTCCTTTTTCATAAGCCATGGCCGTTTCGATACGGGTTTTGCACTGCCCGCACTGGGCTGAAGTTTTGATCCTGATTTCTTCGGTCTTCTTCTGTGCAAAAGAGGCTGACGTGAGAAGCATAACGCTCAGGAAAACAGCAGATATTAACTTTTTCATGGTTGATAACTTTATTTACTATTAAACGGCTAAATTAGTAAAAATATTTTGCCTTCTTACTCCTTTTAAAAATTTGCTTCCGGTCACATAATCAACGCATTACACAATAGTAATGTTAGGTATTAGGTATTACACTTAATTCAGAACAATTCTAAATTAAGGTGATATCAATTTTAGTACATATATGATTACAACAATTCAATACTTTTGCGACCTCTTAACCGGAACAAAAAAGTTATTTATGGACAGTAGTGCACTTGTACTTTTTTTTATTGTGGCCGTGGTGCTCGTAGGAGGAGCGATGCTTTTCTCGAGTTTTGTACCACCCACATCCTATAATCCTGCTAAATTTGAGCCTTACGAATGCGGCATTGAAACCATCGGGGGATCGTGGCTGCAATATACCGTAGGCTATTACCTGTTTGCCATTATCTTCCTGGTATTCGATGTGGAAACTGTATTTGTTTTCCCCTGGGCCGTGGTAATGAAACATGCAGGCATGACAGGTTATATTGAAATACTCATCTTTTTCTTCATTTTAGGCCTGGGCCTTTTATATGGATGGAAAAAACACGCATTGAAATGGGAATAACATCAAAAAAAGAATTCGAGAAAAACGACTTCCCGGTCCTGGATCAATACGAGGGAGGCAGCATCATACTCACACAACTCGACGCTTTGGTAAACTGGTCCAGGTCCAATTCGGTCTGGCCGTTGACTTTCGGAACCCGTTGCTGTGCCATTGAATTTATGGCTGTTGGCGCATCGAGGCACGATATGGCCCGTTTCGGATACGAAGTGGCCAGGGCTACACCGCGTCAGGCCGATATGATCATTATATCAGGTTCCATCAACTATAAAATGGCTCCTGTGCTCCGACGTTTGTACGATCAGATTGCTGATCCCAAATACGTGATTGCGATGGGAGCCTGTGCGGTTTCGGGCGGACCGTTTTATTACAATTCCTATTCAATTGTGAAAGGAGCCGATCATGTAATCCCTGTTGATGTATATGTGCCGGGTTGCCCCCCACGTCCTGAAGCTCTACTGTTTGCCTTCCTGCAGTTGCAGAAAAAGATCAAGAGTGAGAAAAACTTCAAGAAGCAGTTAAAAAAATAAGGAATAGAAGCCGGATTCTGCCCGAAAGTTAAGCCTGGCCCTATCGCAGGGCATAAAAGCCAAACTTAATCGACACTGCAAATCTGCAAAAACTTCAGGCCATGACAAACGAACAACTTATTGAACACCTTTCAGCTGCTTTTCCCGATGCAGTGGTGAAACAAGGCAAGCAATATCCTGAAATCACGGTTTCGAAGGAAATATTGCATGCGTTTATGAAAAACCTGAAATCGGATACCAAGCTGGCATTTGATTACCTGGTATGTGAATCAGGGGTGGATTATCCTGCCTTCATACAGGTGGTTTATCATATCGAATCCACTTCTCTCCAGCACTTCCTGATTGTTAAGTGCAACACCGAAAACAGGGAGACGGCTGTATTGGATACCGTAATGGATATCTGGCCTACGGCCGAATTCCACGAAAGAGAAATCTACGATTTACTGGGAATCACGTTTAACCATCATACTGATCTTCGCCGTCTTTTCCTCGACGACACCTGGGGACATCCCCTGCGTAAAGATTTCAAGGATGATATACATGTTGTAGAAAGATAGTTATGGCTGAGATCATCGAAAAATTAATTACCACCGACGAGATAAAGACTGACGAGTATCTCGTAAATATGGGTCCGCAGCATCCCAGTACACATGGTGTTCTGCGGCTACTCGTAAAACTCGAAGGAGAAATTGTGCATAATGTAGAACCTCATATAGGCTACATTCACAGCGGCATCGAAAAAATGAGCGAAGCACTCTCCTATCCGCAGATTATCCATCTCACTGACCGTATGGATTACCTGTCGGCTCATATGAACAATGAGGCGGTTTGTCTGTGTATCGAAGATGCCTTGCAGGTTCAGGTTCCCGAACGTGTGAAATATATACGTACCATTATTGATGAACTGCAGCGTCTGGCTTCGCATCAGTTGTGGTGGTGTGCATCGGGAATGGACCTTGGTGCACTGACCGCTTTCTTTTACGGACTTCGCGACCGTGAAGATATCCTGGATATATTCGAGGAAACCTGCGGCGCCCGCCTGACCCTGAATTACAGCGTGCCGGGAGGAGTTATGTTTGATATACATCCTAACTTCCAGGCTAAGGTTAAAGCCTTTATCAAGAAATTCAGAAAAATATTACCCGAATACGATAAACTGCTTACCGGCAACATCATCTTTCAGAACCGTACCAAAGGTGTAGGCATACTTTCGAAAGAAGATGCCATCGCCTACGGAGTCACCGGTCCCACCGGCCGGGCTTCAGGTTTCAGCTGCGATGTTCGTAAGCATCATCCGTACAGCGCGTATCCGTATATTAAATTCGACGAGAAAGTGGGCACCGACGGCGACTGCTTTATGCGTTGGAAACTGAGGATGGACGAAATGCGGGAATCGCTGAATATTATTGAACAGCTTATCGATAATATTCCGGAAGGCGATTATGCCTTGAAAATGAAGGGTGTGATTAAATTGCCGGAAGGCGAATTTTACCAACGCGTGGAAACCGCCCGCGGTGAATTCGGGGTATATATTGTGAGCGACGGAAAGAAAAACCCGTACCGGGTTAAATATCGTTCCCCGGGATTCTCGAACCTTTTTGCCATTAACCATATCGCCAAAAAGTGGAAAATTGCCGACCTGGTGGCTATTATGGCTACGTTTGACCTGGTGATTCCTGATATTGACAGGTAAGGAAGGTTAAAGGTTGAAGGTTAAAGGTTAAAGGTTAAAGGTTAAAGTTAAAGGTTAAGGTTAAAGGATAAAGGGGGAAGGGTAGTTACCGGAACCGCATTACAACTGAATAAGTTAAAAATCTGATAAACCCATTTAAGAATGGCATTCGAAAAATACGATTTTACGCCTCTCACTCAAGCCATACACAAGGCTTTGATTGAAAACGTTTCCCCCCTGCTTACGCTGATCATTGAATGGACCATTATAGGTGTGCTGTTCCTTTTGTTCATTGCGGTTTTCGGACTGTTGCTGGTATATGTTGAACGAAAAGTGTGTGCAGCCTTTCAGCAGCGTCTGGGGCCTATGCGCGTAGGTCCCTGGGGATTGCTGCAAACCATAGCCGACTTTGTGAAGCTGCTGATGAAAGAGCTGATCACACCCAAGAGCGTGGATAAGTTCCTGTACAACCTGGCTCCGTTCATCGTGATCATTGTTCCTTTCCTGACCATTTCGGTGATTCCTTTTGCCCCGGGTTTACAGGCGCTGGATTTTGATATCGGAATATTTTTCGTGACGGCCGTTTCCTCGGTGGGTGTAATAGGTGTTTTGCTTGCCGGATGGGCCAGCAACAACAAGTATTCTCTGATCGGCGGGATGCGCAGCGGCGCCCAGATTGTAAGTTATGAACTTTCGGTGGGCATGTCGCTGATTACTATGGTGATACTGGCCGGTACCATGCAGATTTCCGAGATCGTGGAAATGCAGCGCGGCGGCTGGTTCCTGTTTAAAGGACATATCCCAGCTGTTATCGCTTTCTTTATTTTCGTAATCGCCGGCACAGCCGAAACCAACCGCGGTCCCTTCGACCTTGCAGAAGCTGAATCCGAACTTACCGCCGGATTCCATACCGAATACTCCGGGATTAAATTCGCCTTCTTCTTCCTGGCCGAATATATCAACCTCTTCATCGTTTCGGCCATGGCCACCATCGTTTTCCTGGGTGGATGGATGCCATTCCATTTCGGCGACTGGGCCGGTTTTAATAACGTGATGGATTTCATCCCCGGACTGATCTGGTTCTTTATGAAAGTGTTCGGGATCATTTTCCTGATCATGTGGTTCAAATGGACTTTCCCCCGCCTGCGTATCGACCAGATCCTGACACTCGAATGGAAATACCTTCTGCCTATCAACCTGTTCAATATACTTTTGATGGCTACCATGGTATTACTGGGCTGGCATTGGTAAATCTCTGAAACTGATAACACTAACTACTAACATGAAATCAACCTTCAATTATATAGCCGAAATATTCAAAGCCATCTGGTCTTTACTTACCGGCATGAAAGTTACAGCTAAGTACTTTTTTACTCCCTGGAACAATGTGACCCAGCAATATCCCGAAAACCGCGATACACTTGTAATGTTCGACCGTTTCCGTGGTGAGGTTATTATGCCGCACGATGAAAAGAACGAACATAAATGTACCGGCTGCGGCATCTGTGAAATCAATTGCCCCAATGGCTCTATCGAAATCATTTCAAAATCGATCGTCAACGAAGAAGGCAAAAAGAAACGCATCATCGATCAGCACATCTATCACCTGGCTATGTGCACCTTCTGCAATTTATGCATCAAATCATGTCCTTCGGATGCCATTGTTATGGGACAGAATTTCGAACATGCCTACTGGGACCGCGTCTCTATGACCAAAGTGCTGAACAGGCCGGGGTCGAAGATCATGGAAGGCGTTAAAGAGTAGTGAATAGTGAATAGTGAAAAGTGAATAGTGAATAGTGAAAAGTGAATAGTGAAAAGTGAAAAGTGAAAAGTGAAAAGGAGAGCGGAGGGAAGCCGAAGCTTACACTGCCTGACACTTCAGCATCATTTGTCAAGAGAAATAGAAGTTAAGTTTTAAACCAGAAAATACATCAAAATGAATAGTGAAGTAATGTTTTACCTTCTGGCCGGAATGATCCTGGTTTTTTCGGTGCTCACAGTTACAAGCCGGAAAATATTACGGGCAGCAGTTTACCTGTTGTTTGTACTCATATCAACAGCAGCCATATATTTTATGCTCGAATACACCTTCCTTGCCGCGGTGCAGCTTACGGTGTATGCGGGTGGCATAGTGGTGCTGATCATTTTCTCGGTACTGCTTACCAGCCATATCAGCGAAAAAGCCATAATGGCCGATCGCAGGCAAAGCCTGATGTCGGCCCTGGCCGTAGTAGCCGGTGCCTTATTAACCCTGTTTACCATTTTGAGGTTCACATTTACCCCTTCGGCTGAACCTGCCCACACCTCAACGGTTACCGATGTGGGGAACGCCCTTATTTCGTACGACCGTAACGGCTTTGCCCTTCCCTTCGAAGTGATCTCGATACTGTTGCTGGCGGCGCTTATCGGTGCCATCATCGTAGCCCGTAAGGAAAAAGACGGCATAGTCCTGATGAAAAACAAGAATCTCAGCAAGTAAGCTGCTGATTTATTCTCTTAAACAAAAAATAATAACAATATACATCCCATGACAGGATCCATACCGTTGCAATATTTTCTGGTCATCAGCACCCTGATGTTTTTTACCGGGATTTACGGGTTTCTGACCCGCAAAAACCTGATTACCATGCTCATGTCGATTGAGCTGATACTCAATGCCGTAAACATCAACTTTGTGGCTTTTAACCGCTACCTCTACCCTCAGAACCTTCAGGGTCATTTCTTCACCCTTATCATTATAGCCATTGCCGCCGCCGAAGCTGCCGTGGCCATAGCTATCATCATCAACATCTACAGGAATTTCAGGTCCATTGATGTTGACAATGTTGATGAAATGAAGTTCTAACTAAAGTATTAATCACTGACATATTACTCCGAAATGGTCGACTACACGTATACTTTACTCATCCCGCTGATTCCCTTTGTATTTTTTATACTTATAGGACTTTCGGGGCATAAAATGAAACCCATAGTTTCGGGACTCATCGGTACCGCCGGTTTGGGCATAGCAGCTATACTTTCGTATATTACTGCCATCCGTTACTTCTGGACGGACCACCTTGCTGAAAGCGGGTACAAATCGATAAAAGCCTTCGAAATCACCTGGCTTCATTTAACGGATAAGCTTACCATCAATATTGGCGCTCTGATTGATCCGATCTCGGTAATGATGCTGATCGTTATCACCACGGTTTCGCTGATGGTGCATATTTACAGCCTGGGCTATATGAAAGGCGAACGCGGATACCACAGGTTCTTTGCTTTTCTTTCGTTGTTCAGTTTCTCCATGCTGGGACTGGTGTTAGCTACCAATATTTTCCAGATGTATATATTCTGGGAACTGGTAGGGGTTTCATCCTTCCTGCTCATCGGATTCTATTACGAAAAGCCGAGTGCCGTTGCCGCTTCAAAAAAAGCCTTTATTGTTACCCGCTTTGCCGACCTTGGATTCCTGATTGGTATACTTATACTGTCGTTCAATACCGGGACTTTTGATTTTCAACTTCTTACAAGTCCAACCGGTCCGGCCATCACCATGCCTGGCGGAGCAGCGTTTATGGGAATGTCGGTACTTACCTGGTCGATGATCTTTATCTTCATGGGCGGCGCGGGAAAATCAGCCATGTTTCCTTTACACATCTGGTTGCCGGATGCCATGGAAGGTCCTACGCCTGTTTCAGCGCTTATTCACGCCGCAACCATGGTTGTGGCCGGTGTTTACCTGGTAGCACGCCTGTTTCCTGTATATGCTCTCGGAGCTCCTGATGCACTTACGGTTGTGGCCTGGGTGGGGGGGATTTCCTCCTTGTTCGCGGCCATTATTGCCTGTACGCAAACGGATATAAAACGGGTACTGGCCTATTCCACCATGTCGCAGATTGGCTATATGATGCTGGCGCTTGGTGTTTCAGGTTACGGAGGTGAAAACGGGCTTGGGTTTATGGCCAGTAACTTTCACCTGTTTACACATGCCATGTTCAAGGCTTTATTATTCCTTGGAGCCGGAGCCATCATACATGCCGTTCACAGCAATGATATGAAGGATATGGGCGGTTTGCGCAAATACCTGCCTATCACACATGCCACTTTCCTGATTGCCTGTATTACCATAGCCGGTATTCCTCCTTTGGCAGGCTTCTGGAGCAAGGATGAAATCATGGTCGCTGCCTGGCATCACAACAAAATCCTGTTTTCGATCGAATACCTGGTTGCCGGGTTGACGGCATTCTATATGTTCCGTCTTTATTTCAGCATCTTCTGGGGCAAAGCAACCCATTATCATCATACCCCGCACGAAGCTCCTTATGTAATGACCATTCCTTTGATGGTACTGGCATTCGGTGCTGTATTTGCCGGCTTCCTGCCTTTCCACGCACTGGTAACTTCCGACGGTATGCCCTTCGAATCGCACCTCGATTACAGCATAGCTATTCCTTCGGTGCTGATTGCTTTACTTGGAATCGGACTGGCAACTGCCATGTACCGTAAATCGAACGGTTTGCCCGATAAACTTGCCGGAATCTGGGGGATCTCTTACAAATGGGCTTATCACAAATTCTACATGGATGAAGTGTATTTGTTTGTTACCAAAAAGATCATCTTCGGATATATTTCGGTACCGGTGGCATGGTTCGACAGGCATATTGTCGACGGGTTCATGAACCTGATAGCACGCACGGTTCAAAACACTTCAAACCTGATTAAAAATTTCCAGTCGGGCAGGTTACAGCAATATGGATATGTATTTGTTACCGGCGCACTGGCTCTGGTTCTGATATTTGTTTACCTGTGGAATTAACTGAAACTGTTTTGACAGGAAGTACAAACTAAATTGTAAGAAAACGAACATGAATATACTCAGCTTATTTATCCTGATACCCCTACTCACGATCATTGCCATATTGTTTACCGGCAATATGAAGCAAACCCGTGTGGTAAGCGCCATTGGAATGGGAATTCAACTTCTGATGTCGGCCTTGCTCATTTATCTTTACCTCACCGAACGCAATGCCGGCAACACGGCAGCCATGCTGTTTTATTACGACGCCGTTTGGTTCCCGACACTGAATATCCATTATACCATTGGTGTGGATGGCATTTCGGTGGCTATGATAGGGCTTACCTCCATAGTGGTTTTTGCCGGAATTTTTGCCTCCTGGATGGTGGATTACCTGTACAGGGAATTTTTCATCTCACTCATTCTGCTTGCTTCAGGGGTATTTGGTTTCTTTATTTCACTCGACCTCTTTACCATGTTCCTGTTTTATGAACTTGCCGTTATTCCGATGTACCTTTTGATTGGGTTGTGGGGATCAGGGCCTAAGGAATATTCAGCCATGAAGCTTACCCTCATGCTGATGGCGGGATCGGCCTTACTGTTTGTAGCCATACTGGGAATTTATTTCTATTCGGCACCTTCCGGAAGCCAGCTTACCTTTAACCTGTTGGAAATCGCAAAAAACAAGATCCCTATTGAAATGCAGCGCTTCCTGTTCCCATTCACTTTTATAGGATTCGGAGTACTTGGCGCATTATTTCCTTTTCACACCTGGTCGCCCGACGGTCATGCCTCTGCTCCAACTGCAGTATCCATGCTTCACGCAGGAGTACTGATGAAACTGGGAGGATACGGCGTTTTCCGCGTTGCCATTTACCTTATGCCTGAAGCTGCACACGAACAAGCCTGGATATTCCTTATTATGACCGGTGTCAGCGTAGTCTACGGCGCTTTCGGAGCCGTTGTGCAGAAAGACCTCAAGTACATTAACGCATACTCCTCCGTAAGCCATTGCGGCCTGGTTCTTTTCGCGATACTGATGATGAACCAGACGGCCATGAACGGTGCCGTTATACAGATGATCTCACACGGTTTGATGACAGCCCTTTTCTTTGCACTAATCGGCATGATCTACGGACGTACACATACCCGTTTGATAAACGAAATGGGCGGACTGATGAAAGTTCTTCCTTTCCTGGGTGTGGTTTACGTGATTGCCGGCCTTGCTTCTTTAGGTCTGCCTGGTTTAAGCGGTTTTGTTGCTGAAATGACCATTTTTGTGGGTTCGTTCCAGCATACCGATACCTTCCACAGGGTACTTACCATCGTGGCCTGTTCATCCATTGTAATCACTGCGGTTTATATTTTGCGCGTGGTAGGGACCTTACTTTTCGGACCTATCAAGAACGACCACTTCCTGCACCTGAAGGACGCCATGTGGTTCGAAAGACTTTCCACCTTAACCCTTCTCATCGCAATAGCAGCCATTGGTATGGCACCGCTCTGGCTGTCGAATATGATCAACTTCAGTTTAGGTCCTATCGTTGAGAAAATCAACGGCGTAGCAACCGTTGCAGGACTTTTTTAATCCATTGAATTAACCATCACTTTAGATTCTCACTATGAGCATATACGATTTCATGACAATGCGGCACGAATTAATACTGGTTTGCCTGGTGTTACTTGTTCTCATTATCGACCTGAACCTTAAAAAGAGTCAGAAACACCGGATCATCCCGATTGCCATTTCGCTGTTTTTTATCCATACAGTAATTGGATTCCTGCCGGCACAAACAGGCGAACTTTTCGGCGGAATGTATAAAACCACCGGTTTAACCATTCTGATGAAGAACATCCTGAATGTAGGAGTGCTGATCATTTTATTTCAAAGCACCACCTGGCTGAAGAAAGAAGAAAATGGTGAAAAAATCAGCGAATTCTATATCCTTTTGCTTTCGACGCTGGTGGGTATGAATTTTATGATTTCGTCGGGCGACTTCCTGATGCTATACCTGGGACTCGAACTGGCTACCATACCCATGGCAGCGCTGGCAGCTTATACACATCATCAGTCGCGTTCGGCCGAAGCCGGCATCAAGCTGATTTTATCCTCGGCTCTTTCGTCGGGAATATTGCTTTTCGGGCTTTCCCTGATATATGGTTCAACGGGATCCATATATTTTGACACGGTTGGAGCCCTTTATTCGAATGCCCCTATGCAGGTGTTGGCGTTTATATTCTTCTTTACCGGTATGGCATTCAAAATCTCGCTGGTTCCTTTCCACCTCTGGACTGCTGATGTTTACGAAGGCTCTCCTGTGAATGTTACATCCTATTTCTCGGTGATTTCGAAAGGCGCATCCGCGTTCATTCTTATCATGGTGATGTATACGGTATTCCATTCCATCGCCTACCTGTGGAAAGATATAGTTTACCTGGTAGCCGTTTTGACTATGACGATTGGTAATCTTTTTGCCTTAAGGCAGAAAAACATGAAACGGTTCCTTGCTTTCTCGAGTATTGCCCAGGCTGGTTTTATTCTGCTCGGTATTATCGGAGGCAATAAAATCGGGATGACTGCCACGGTTTACTTTGTACTGGTTTATATTTTCTCGAACCTGGGTGCTTTCGGCGTTATCTCGGCTATTTCGGCCAAAACCGGTAAAGAAAGCATGGATGATTACGACGGACTTTATGCCACCAATCCAAAGCTAACCCTGCTGATGATGCTCAGCGTTTTTTCACTGGCCGGAATTCCTCCTGTTGCCGGGTTCTTTGGTAAATTCTTCCTTTTCACTTCAGCGGCTTCCGGCGGATATTACTGGCTGGTATTTATAGCTGTGCTTAACGCCACCATCTCCTTATATTACTATCTGTTGGTGGTTAAAGCAATGTTTATCAACAAGAACGACACGCCTATTGCCTTTTTCAAAAGCGATATCATGACCCGCATAGGATTGTTCGTCTGTGCCTTAGGTATTTTTGTTATCGGATTCTGGAGCCAGGTGTACGAATTTATTGATAAGTTAACTTTTGCAATTATCAACTAAGTTCCTGATACCGGGCGTTTGAGATAGAAAGTAAGCCGCAGGAGAGTCAAATGCTTTTAAGCCGAAACTGAAGATTGAAAACCCGGAAACAGAAACAAGATTAAATAACACAAAGCATTACTAAACCTGATATTATGCCACTCAAAGCCAAACATATAGTCGAAGAAATCAATGGGGTGCGCTGCACTATAGTTGAAAAAGCAGCCGGTCCGGCAAGGATGGAGTTTTTAAAAGGGCTGCTGGCTCTCAACAAGTTTGAGGTAATGGTTTCGGAAGACAAAAAGGAAACGGAAGAAGCCCCTACCCTGTACACCGTTGGAGTAACCGACCTGGTTTTCAGTCCGGTTATAGCGGTTTACGAAATGAGGCTGAAGACAGCTGAGGGAAAAAGCGTTTCGCCAGCTTACTGGGATCAGAAAACCACCGAATGTGTGGATGAATACTGGGAGTTTGAAGAAAAATAAAAAACGGAACCGGCCTCGAGCCGGTTTTTTTATGCCTGCCCTATAGTGCGGCAGGCAGGTGGACGATGTACCAGAAAAGTGTCGGTTGCACCAAGGGACACACTCTTCATCTCAGTCATTCCGCGAATCCTATATTCCTCAGGCCTAGTTCTCAAAAAAACAGGAGATTAGCGTGAAAAAAAACAAAAAAGGCCATCCGAAGATAGCCTGTATTTGGGGTGGACAAGGGGGTTCGAACCCCCGACCTTCGGAACCACAATCCGACGCTCTAACCAGCTGAGCTATGACCACCATATTGGTTTGATGGTGCAAAAGTAATCTTTAATTTTTATATTTGAAAGCCTTCACAATATTTTTGCAGTTTGGCAGCATTCTTTTGTGAAGAGCCTCCTTTTTTATAGATTTGCATAGGCGGTAAGAAGCTTTCCTGAAACTTCTGTTTCAGGATATGAGCTTTCGGTGACAAAGCTACCTGGAGTGTATGTAGGATAATAAATGAGGAATGTAAGAAGCAGAATTGGATTGTTGGATGGATTAAATATAAGGCTGGGGAAACTTTTAAAGAACCATCCATTTTCTCCAACATCCCTTCCCTTCTATCCCCCCCTAAATACCCTCTTCCTTTAACCTCTATCCTTTACATGTTGCACTTTAACCCTTATCCTGAACACTTTAACCTTTAACCTTTAACCTTTAACCTTTAA
>CAIPFN010000228.1 GCA_903864265.1 uncultured Bacteroidales bacterium
AAGTTCAGCAACTTGAGCAAGGCCGGCTCACAACAAAAAAGCCCATGGCAGATCCAAACAAAGTACTCATAATCGGATTACCGGTGATTGCACAGGTCCCGGAACTGCAACCTGCATAATAATAATACAAAAAGCCCAGCAATCCCCCGATCAAAATACCGGAAACCGGCTTCCAGAACCTTGCGGTCTTTATGAGTTCCCTGAAAGTTTTAGGTCCGTTTTCGGTTTCACAACTCTTTTCCATGGCAAAATCAATTAACAGGTTGGATAGTAATAAATAAAATGGCAGATGAAAGCTTATTGATGCTTATCAATCTGCTTGATCAGAAAATCCTTTGTTTTAACCCCTACGAAACGGTCCACTTCTTTCCCGTTTTTCAACAGGATCAGAGTTGGGATATTCCTGACCGAAAACTTTGAAGACAACTGCTGATGTTCTTCCACGTTTACTTTACAGATGCGGGCTTTACTGCCTATTTCGTCAGCAACTTCATTCAGAATGGGAGCCATCATTTTACAGGGCATGCACCAGGAAGCCCAGAAGTCAACCAGGGCCAGCCCGGTCCGGGTCTGCTGCTGAAAATTGGCAGGGTTCAGAATGACCAGGTGCTGGCTTTCCGGAACTTCCGGGCTATTCTTTAATTTTTTCGCCATCAAATAGAGGTAAATTACCCCTGCTCCTACCAGCCCGACTGCAATCAATATTACATAAATAGTCATATATTCCTTATTTAGTTTTTTTATGTCAATCAAAGAATCGATCCCGGTTCTGTTAAACTCCTGCTATTCATTTCTATAACCCCGGCTCTCCCTGTCACTCCTCCCCTCTTGCCCTGTCCCTAATCTTCCAACACAATTTCATGGGTTATCTCCATAGCCTTCCGAAACATGAATGAGACCCCGCAATACCGCTCCTGTGAAAGTGCGACCGCTTTTTCAAGCTTTTCCATCGGCAGTTCTATCCCTTTGAATTTATACTTAATGTGCATATGGGTGTAGTGCCTGGGATGTTCCTCGGTTGAGTCGGCTGTAACTTCCACATTGAAACCGGTGGGTTCAACCCGCATCTTTTTCAGAATAGAAATCACATCCATCCCGGTGCATCCGGCCAGGGCTGTCAGCATAAGGGCTTTGGGCCGGGGACCTTCGTCTGTGCCTCCGCCTTCAGGCAAAGCGTCAATAATCACATGATGCCCGTTAACCAGGGAATCAAATTTCATTTCGCTGATCCATTCGGTATCTACTGTTAGTTGCATAGCTTTTGTTTTTGGATGGGCAAAAGTAAAACAAATTTTCAATTAAATCGCATTAGTATCACCTAAATCTTATTAGTAACACTATTATTCTTACTTTTGTAACTGAAAAAGTCATATATGAGTACGATCTTCAACGAGGCCCTGGAGCCGGATCAACTGGAAGAGCTATTAAACTCGGATGAAAAATGCCTTGAATTCCTGGCTGAACTCAAATGGGCTGGTGGATTTGTATGCCGCAAATGCGGAAATACCAATTACTGTTCCGGTAAAACCCCTTTTTCGCGCCGCTGCACCAAATGTAAGACAGAAGAATCAG
>CAIPFN010000229.1 GCA_903864265.1 uncultured Bacteroidales bacterium
CACTGGGTAATCTATCAGCAAGATTACAGGAAAATGTTACAGGCGCACAGGTTGTTCGAGCTTTTGCTCGAGACAAATACGAAATGGAACGATTCGATGAAGTAAATAAGAATTATTTTAAGGCACGATTATCGGTAATCAGCAATATGGCAACAGTAATGCCAACAACTTCCTGGTTGATAACCGTTGGAACCATCTTAATATTGTGGTTCGGTGGACAAATGGTTATCAATGGCAACCTGACAGTTGGTCAAATCGTGGCATTTAATGCTTATTTGTTAATGCTAGCAGCGCCGGCTCAGCAGTTAACCTGGCTGGTCAATGCAGGAGGCGAAGCAGCAGCTGGTGCACAGCGTGTCTGGGAAATTCTTGATAACGCACCTGAAATTATTTCACCCGCAAACTCGATTCAGCTTCCCAATTTAATAGGCGCCGTCAAATTTACGCATGTCTCCTTAAAATATCAGGATGAAAAACAATATTCACTGGTGGATATCAATTTCGATGTACCAGAAAATCATATTGTTGCATTGATCGGTGCGACCGGATCTGGAAAAACATCTTTGATTAATTTGATTCCCCGATTTTATGATGTGTCTGATGGTTCTGTTATGCTTGATAATTTTGATGTTCGAGCTGTTGATCTCACCAGCCTGCGACGGCAAATTGGAATTGTTCTGCAAACATCTTTGTTATTCTCGGACAGCATTCGTGAAAATATTTCTTTTGGGCGACCAACAGCGACCCAGGATGAGATCATTGCTGCTGCCAGGGCTGCCCAGGCGCATGATTTTATTGTCGAATTACCTCAGGGATACGATACAGTAGTGGGTGAGCGGGGTATAACTTTATCTGGTGGACAGCGCCAAAGAATCGCGATTGCACGTGCATTATTGTTGGATCCCAGAATCCTAATTCTGGATGATTCTCTCTCATCAGTCGACACGGAAACAGAAAAATTAATACAGGAAGCCCTCGATTCTTTAATGGCAGGGAGAACGACTTTCGTCATAGCTCACCGAATGAGCACAGTTCGACGGGCTGATTTGATACTTGTTTTGGATAAAGGTCGAATCGTTCAACGCGGAAAACATGATGAATTATTAATGCAAGGTGGTATATATAAGGAGATTCATGATTTGCAGCTTCAGCCTTCAGAGAATATCTTTGATGATAAATCACCTTCAAGCGGTGAATTACCCACTACATTCGAGAAATATTCTCATAATGAGAAAAATTCATGAATACAATTATCCCTCCGGCTTATGTAACCCAATCTGAGGAACAATACGACCGGCCGTTTGATCCTAGAATCGCATTGAGGTTGATCGAATTTATTAGACCTTACAAATGGCGTGTCGTAACTGCCTTAATCTATATGGCTCTAGCTTCCGCTGCCTCTGTTGCTGGACCTTATTTTGTAAAAGTTGCATTGGATAGTGGTCTTGCAGAAAAAAATCTAGTAGTACTTCGGCAGACTGTCATTGCGTATATTTTAGTTTCTTTAGTACAATGGGTTTTTACCTATTTACGAGTGAAACAAATGGCATTTGTCGGTCAATCAGTAATCTATGATTTGCGGAAATCTCTATATGATCATCTTCAAAAATTATCATTGAATTTTTTTAGTCATTATAGCGTTGGTC
>CAIPFN010000230.1 GCA_903864265.1 uncultured Bacteroidales bacterium
AACGGCAGGGTTCCTGTAATTCAGGTCGGGCATGCCGCTGTAAAACATGGCATAATAATATGCACTGTTTTTATAATTCCATACAGTCTGACCCCATGGCCCGGTATACCCGGGATTGGTGGGAGACCAGATATACCAGTCACGGTAATTATTTTGATTGTTGGCCGATTGAGTGAACCAGGGAATCTGATCGGAGGTATGATTCATAACAAAATCAATGATCACTTTGATGCCGTGGGCATGGGCTTTGGTAAGCAGTTCCTCGAAATCAGCCATCGTTCCGTACTGGGGATTTGTTGAATAATAATCACTGACATCGTACCCATGATAACTTGGAGATTTCATCATCGGCATCAGCCAGAGGGCGGTGACACCAAGATCGTTGTTTGTCGTCGAGTCCCCGTCGTTGAGGTAATCCAGCTTATTGATAATTCCCCTGAAATCGCCAATCCCGTCATTGTTGCTATCATAAAAACTCCGCACGAATATCTCGTAAAAAACCGCGTCATTCCACCAATACGTTTGATAATTTGTTGAGATGGCCGGATTGCTGATATCGCAACTCCCAAAGCGATATACAGGCAGGGTGTCATTTTCGGTGCCGGCAAGGGAAATAAAAGGCAGTATTACGGCACATAATCCGCATACAAAATAACTAAAAGTAAATCTCATGTTTTTTATAGGTCCTCCGGGGTCCCTAAAACTCAAACGCCAACCCGATCTTAGGCACAAAGTGGAACTGGTAAAAGCTGGGCGCCACGAATACACTCCACCGTAAATTTACTTCTTTGGTGTAAAAAGACCATCCGAAACGAGGGTCGATAATCGGTCCTTTGTCTTCACCCCAGGTTTCTCCGGTCCATGTGCTCCATGAATACCCACCTCTTAACGAAATATACGTATAATGAGTCCTGGTGTCGGTGATATTACGCAGATTGAATCTTACCTGGCAATAGACGATTATATTTTGTGTATTGTAAGTGGAAAGACCGCCACCCAAAGAAAAGGTGTTCGAAAACTGGTAGCCGTGGGTCGTGAAAACTTCGAGGATCGCCTTGGGACTGTTATTTTTGGGGAACATTCCTCCAAAAGCAACCCCCACATCACAGAAATATCCCTTGTTATGTTTCGCGTAGGACTTCGCCTGAGCACTTAATTCAACAGAGCTCAGCAATAAAAGTAAAATGGTTAACCTGGTCTTCATCTTCGAAAATGTCTAAATAAGTAAATGAAGCATTACATAAGTGTAAAAATCCTGTCCGGCTTCCTTATGGTCCTTGTTGGGAATATCGACCTTCTTTACATCACAGCCTGCCATTAAGAATGCCTCATACGCACTGAGAGTATTCTCGTATGGGACAATAGTATCGTCGGTGGCATGCAATAAGGTTACCTTTGCCTTAGGCACCCAGTTTGTCACTTTGCCGTAAATAATCAGGCTGTTGTTCCTTAATGCTCCCCTGAACTTCTTTGTATTCGGGTTTAAGGTGTCAAATGCCTGAGGGGCCAGGATCTTGGTTAGTTTCGTTTCATTCATCATGGTCGTAACCTCATCGGTCGTATAGTTTTTCGACAGTATCCAATCCTTGTATTTAGAAAGAAGAGGTTGGGCAAAC
>CAIPFN010000231.1 GCA_903864265.1 uncultured Bacteroidales bacterium
CCAGGGAATTAGGACCTGGAAAGCCTGCACCTCTGGGATATCAACCGGTTGCACCCCCTGAACAAAAGCCATGGTTTATGTTGCTTATCGACAGCCTGATCATTTCCATACTCGTTGTCGGAGTGAGCACCTCTGTTAAACTCATTTCACAATGGCTGAACGAAGAAAGCCTGAGAAAAGACCTGGAAAAAGAACAGCTGAAAACGGAACTGGCTTTGCTGAGGCACCAGGTGAGTCCTCACTTTTTTATGAATACCTTAAATAACATTCATGCTCTAATTGACATAAATGCAGAGGATGCCAAAAATACCATTATTGAGCTGTCAACCATGATGCGTTACCTGCTTTATGACACTGCTCACGGACAAACTACCCTGAAAAAAGAAGTTGCATTCATTGAAAGCTATATTTCGCTGATGCAATTGCGTTTTTCACAAAAAGTGGCTATAACTTTAGAAGTTCCCGAAACCATCCAGGATATAGAGATCCCGCCCATGTTGTTTATCTCATTTCTTGAGAATGCATTTAAACATGGGGTGAGTTACCAGTCCGAATCGTTTGTTCACTTTAAAATAGAACAGTCCGGCAGGCAGTTAAAATGCATAATCCGCAACAGCAAAAGCCCCAGCAAAGAGAGTGTGGATGAAACCTATTCCGGTATTGGAATGGCCAACATCAAGAAAAGCCTGAAACTCCTCTTTGGAAATGATTATACCCTGCATATCAATGAGAACGACAAAGAGTTTGAAGTCCAGTTAACCATACCTGTATATGAAGCTTAAATGCATAGCCATTGACGACGAACCTCTTGCACTAAAGCAAATAAGTTCGTATATTGACAAAACGCCATTCCTGGAAACCGTAGCCTTATGCCACAGCGCCTTTGAAGCTCTGGAATACCTGGCCGGCAACGAGGCCGATCTCATGTTTGTTGATATCAACATGCCCGATCTGAATGGAATGGATTTCGTAAAATCACTCAGCCGGAAACCACAGATTATTTTCACAACAGCTTACAGTGAATATGCGATACAGGGTTTCCAGGTCGATGCAATAGATTATATACTCAAACCCATCAGCTATGCGATGTTTCTTAAATCGGCCAACAAGGCCAAGACCTGGTTTGAACTGCAACCTAAACAAGGAGAATTTATTGAAACTACGCAGGACAGTCTCTTTGTAAAATCGGAATACAGGCTGATACGTATATTGTTATCTGAAATCAGGTATATCGAAAGTTCAAACGAATACATACAGATTCATCTCGAAAAAGAACCTCCCGTTACCACTCTTATCCGACTAAAAGCTATGGAAGAACAGCTTCCAAAGGAAAAGTTCATGCGGGTCCATCGTTCATTTATTGTCAATCTCGATAAGGTGAAGATGGTTGAGCGAAACAGGATAATTTTTGATCCGAATATATACATCCCGGTGGGCGATCAATACAAGGAGAGCTTCCAGGCATTTATTGGCAAGACCTTCCTGATATAGAAAGTCAGAATATTAAAGTATCCGGACTCTCGCAAGCAGGAAGTGCGTTCAGGGAAAAAGTCTTTATCAACCGGCTCCCGGGAGTATATTCTTCATTCATCATCACCGGATATTTACTTGGAAATCCGAACCTGTCGCAACGTTATGTTAATAATTCAGCGGATGGCATTGCGCCTGAGGCCACTTATTGATTTGATTTTATCCATTGAGGAAACATGCGCCTGCTTTTTATTTCACCCTGTTCCCCGGGTTTTGCAAATCGCTTGATCCCGCCTTTCAATAACGCTTACAATCAGCTATAATAACTAACCTCTATGGGTATTTTGGCTCGCTATGCATTTCATTTGATTTTCGAAAAGTCGGTTTAATCAGGGGGCATGGCACTTTTTCTTGACCGGCGCCGGAAGACTGAAGGAACAAATCGGCCTTTCTACTGACCCAAAAAGGCATTTCGCTGAAATCATTTTTACACCCCGGTCACTGACCTTATCTTTGCAGCATATCAGGGACAGGGCATTTCGCGGTTCCGGCCGAGAGTAAAAGCTGTCAACTATTAACAATACACTTATGAAACTCAAAAAGAACATTGCCACCAGCGCCGAAGGTTTTATTTTTAATCCGGGTACGGGAGATTCTTTTTCAACCAACCCCATAGGCGCCGAAATCATCTCCCTGCTGAAAGAGGAGAAAACCCCTCCTATGATTATTGACACCATTTGTGCTAAATATGACATTGATCCGATTCAGTTCGAGCGAGATCTGGATGATTTTAAATCACAATTAGTGGATTCAAACATTTTAGACTAGCATCATGAAAAAACAAGCGGGAGATACGGCTGATTCAGAAAAAAAGAAAATTGTGATTGCGGTAACTGCGTTAAATGCCATCGACAGCCCGGGTCCGGGCGTTGCTGTAATCCGCGCCATACGAGAGTGCCCTGATTTCGATGTGCGCATTATCGGGCTCTCCTACGATGCGCTGGAACCGGGATTGTACATGCACGATTTAGTGGACAAAACCTACCAGGTCCCCTACCCTTCGGCTGGCACTGACAGCCTCCTGGCACGGCTTCTCTATATCCACGAAATCGAAAAAATAGACCTGATCATCCCGAATTTCGATGCCGAGCTGTACAATTTCATCAAATTGAGAGACCGCTTGAAAAAAGCAGGAATCAGCACTTTCCTGCCCGATTTAGAGCAGTTTGAGGCCCGTGACAAAATAAAACTTTATGAATTTGGTCAAAAACACGGGTTGCTGGTTCCGGCGGATAAGGTTCTTTACCATGCCAAAGACCTCAAAGCGACAGCGGAAGTGCTGGGTTATCCCATGGTGGTTAAAGGAAAATTCTACGATGCCATTATTGCAAATACGCTGGAACAGGCCGAAAAAGCTTTCTACAAGATCCAGGCAAAATGGGGGTTGCCTGTCATTGTCCAGGAATTTATCAATGGCACCGAAATTAATATTGCAGCCCTGGGTGATGGCGAAGGAAATGCCATCAGCGTGATCCCTATGCGGAAGCTTTATATCACCGATAAAGGCAAAGCCTGGGCGGGCATTACCCTCGACGATGCCTCGTATATTGAACTTGCAAGAAAATTCGTCAAAGTCACCAAATGGAGAGGCGGATGCGAGCTCGAAATCATGCAGACTGCTGACGGGAAGCCGTATATCATGGAAGTGAATCCCCGTTTCCCCGCCTGGATATATTTAACGGCCGCCGCCGGGCAAAACCAACCGGCCAGTCTCGTCAGGATGGCCCTGGGACAGAAAGTGGCCCCGTTTAAAAAGTATGAAATCGGAAAGATGTTTATCCGCTATGCCTGGGATCTGATTACCGATATCACTGAATTTCAGAGCATTTCGGGAAATGGCGAACATCAGGATAAAAAGAAGGTTGATTCAAAGGTGTCGTTAAATTAAAGAGGTTATATTTTCATTTTCTATCGGCAACAGGCTGTTGGTTACAGGCAAGCGGCAGGAAAATATCCCTTAAAGCAAACACTTCTATCTCCGGGCTACTGACACCTGGCCGTTTTACAACTAACCTCATCAAAAAAAAACAATTATGGAAAAATTAAAATATGAGAGACCGGTCATTAAAAAGATGAACGCCGGATTGATGAATAAATTCGGAACACGCACGGAATATGAGCCTGTTACCCATATAGAGGGTGTTTCGGTAAAAAGCCTGATCAAGCAGTACGGCTCTCCCTTATTTGTGCTTTCCGAAAAACAGATCCGGCGCAATTATCAAAGCGCAAGCCGCATTTTTAAAACCCGGTATCCAAAAGTGCAGTTTGCCTGGTCGTATAAAACCAATTACATGAATGCCGTTTGCCGGATCTTCCACCAGGAAGGCTCCTGGGCCGAAGTGGTTTCAGGATTTGAATACGAAAAAGCACTTGGCAACGGTGTTCCCGGGAACAAAATCATTTTTAACGGTCCTGATAAAAGCGACGATCAGCTTGTGGCTGCCGCTCGCAACAATTCGTTGATTCATATCGACCATTTTGACGAGCTCTATTCCCTGATCAGGCTCAGCGAACTGAACAACCTGAAACCCCGGGTTGCCATACGTGTAAACATGGATACAGGCATTTATCCGAAGTGGGACCGCTTTGGATTTAATTTCGAAAACGGTCAGGCATGGAATGCCATTACCCGCATCATAAACTCCGAAAACCTGGACCTTGTAGGCCTTCACTGCCATATAGGCACTTTTATGCTTTCGCCCGCGGCATATGCCGTTGCGGCAGGCAAGCTATGCGAGCTGACCTGGAGCATCAAAGAAAAATTCAATAAGGTAATACAGTATATCGACCTGGGAGGTGGATTCCCTTCGACCAACACCCTGAAAGGCGCTTACCTGCCCGGAACAGATACGGTCCCTTCGATCGACCAGTTTGCCGATGCCATCACCGATGTGATCCTGGGCTATGGCTTCAAACAGGAAGACCTGCCTTTGCTGATACTCGAAACAGGCCGCGCCCTGATTGATGATGCAGGCTACCTTTTAGGATCGGTACTGGCTACCAAACGGCTCTCCGATGGCAGAAGGGCAACCATCCTCGACTTCGGTGTTAACTCCCTGTTTACTGCTTTCTGGTACGATCACAAAGTAAGCCCGGCGCAGGCGTTTGGACAACACACCGAAGAAATGGTGCTCTATGGTCCACTTTGCATGAATATCGATATCGTGCGCGAAAGCATCACTATGCCCCTGCTCGAAAAAGGCAATCACCTGGTGGTACACAAAGTAGGCGCCTACAACATGACTCAATGGATGCAGTTTATCACCCTCAGGCCCAATATCGTATTAATCGATAACGATAATAATACCCATGTGATCCGAAAAGCCGAAACGCTCGAATACCTCGAGTTGAACGAACAGGTTCCGGCACACCTGAGCCTGAATCCGCTGAAATAAGTATCTTTATGCCCCTGCGCCCCGGATGTGTATTATGTAGCGTATCCTTTCCCAAAAACGAAATATGACTGGAATGTAAACCTGTCCCTATGTAGCCTGAAAACCATTCACATGAATCCGGTGTCAAATTCTTAGCTGAGTTTCCTTTTGCGCCCCCGGGGAATCATTTTCAGTTTACCAACGTAATTTTACTCAGCAGGTAAGAACAACTTTTAAACAAAATAGGTTTAGGGTCAAGTTAAGACAAATATTTCCATAGCTAAATTCTCCTTTATTATCTTAGCTATAGCCACAACCTAATATCAAGTCAATTAAGATAAGTCACTTATTTTATGCCTTTCGACCGCCACATACAAACTTTCCGCAATACAATTCTGCCAGCGACGCTGAACAGCTACTCGGTTATTTTCTTTTTCAATAACAGGATACTGGCGTCCATACTTTTACTGGTTTCTTTTTTCAATTTCTATGCGGG
>CAIPFN010000232.1 GCA_903864265.1 uncultured Bacteroidales bacterium
AACCTTTATATTGCCGCAAGAATGAAAGGAAAGGAGAGTGATATGAAGTGCATGAAATTGGAAAAAAACAAAGCTATACATATCGCGGATTGAGCCTTTTATTTTTCAGGGCTCTTCTGAAAAGGCATGGGGTATTCTTAAAGACTCAATACTGGCTATGAAAGGACGAATTCAGGAGGAACACGATGGTTATCTGCGCGCCACATTCACATCCAGATGGATTAGGTTCGTAGATGATCTGGAATGCAGGATGGTTTCAGCAGAAGGTACTATTCATATTCGCTCGGGATCAAGGCCCAATACTGTTGGCTTAAGCCTTTAGTGCGGATCTTTTTATTTTGTTTTTATCCCATTTATTTAGCGGTCTTTTATTTACTCTTGGTTGTGAAGATCGAGGTTTTTTAGGTCGATAATATTTCACTCGTGCAATTTCCTCCAATATTTCTTTAAATATTGTTATTGCTTTTTGGGGATCATCAGCTACGAGAAAAGCAGCCTCTGATGCAAGTGTTAACATTGCATTTTTGAACTGGAGCTCTTTTTCCCCGGAAAAGAATGATTGTGACGATAGCACCATTTTCGAAAATATAAATCTATAATTTCTTGACGTTTATAGTCCTTTTTTTTAAACAGATCGGTTAATAGAACAGATACGGTTCCATCAGGGCTTACAAGCCTGATGACCCTGAGTTTAATAGGTTTGAGCTCCCATCGTTCCCTTACACCAACCTTGCTTATGAATTTATTTGAAGGTGTTATCCATATTATATCTTCTTTTTCCCCTTTTTTGATAAATGATTCTACGGCCGGAAAGGTACAACTTGCCGGTGAACGAAAAATGAAATGTCCGTCATAATTGTGTTTCAAATACAATATCGATTCATAGCCTGGATACCCTCTGTCAAACAGCCAAACACTTTTTGCAGGTACAAAAGGCATAAGGCTCTTAATTTCTTCTCGTTCAGAACTATCATTTCCAACGACTGTTCTGGCTATGGGAAGTCGCCTGAATACATCATAAAGAGTTGAAACCAGGCATTGTGGATAATGTCCTTTGCCTTTGTTTTGGAGGCCACTGTTCGGGTCGAACTTTTTTCGAATATCGTCTGTTGCAGGTAGGTTGTATTTAGAACCATCGGTAGCGTAAACGGGCATGCCATGCCATAAATATTTTGCATTTTGCGGCCATAAATCATAGGCCACTTTAACGGCGTCTGAAAGGATATCTGGAAATACTTGCCATGGAACTTTTTGACGTGCTTTAGAAATACTGCTTCGGTGTACTGCTCTGGCATCTGACCATAATCCACTACGACGTGCATTTTTAAAGAATAGCCCTGATTTAGTATCAACACCCTGATTAGTGCCGCTTGCTGCAAAAGAGAGGGTTAAGGCAACGAGTTTTGGGAATGGTAAATCACGGTTCCGGGTAAAATCTGAGGGGGAATATTTGTGTGCAGAATCGATTGCATTGGGGATAATATTAATGAATTTGCCTGTATAATCAATTCCCTGGCATGCATTTTGAAAGCATATCTTGTGCCATAATGTACTCCTTTTTAAATATTAATTAAAAAATAATTGAATAAATTTGTTGAGTTGCTATTCTCATAAAGTATAACAAAAATCGGGTGTTGTTTCAATATATAATTACTATAAATTCAAATAAATGGTAATTTATTGAGTTTGTTTTTCTTAAGTCAACAGTATTGCCCTTTGCTCCCCGGACGTTACTCCGGTTCCTTGCTAATACGAACCCTTCCGCCACCCTCTCGCCTTTCGATTCACTTCCCGCTGTTCACGGTTATAGAATCTACCTTACTCCAAAGATTTCTCTCTGGGACGAGGAGGGCTTCTCCAGTTGCTCAGCATGTCCTTGTCACCGTGCTGTCGCTACCACCCCGCCGGAGTGATCAGCCGTATCAATCAGATTTCGGCTAACCATGCTGCCTTCGCCCTACGGATGGGGGCTCGGCCTCCAGGGCTCCTCATTTTCGGGGCCACCTGTGCATTCACTTTCGTTACGGCCCGGTGACTCGCTCACACCCCTACAGGATTGCTTTGTCAATGGGCTTCAGATATTCGGTTTCCCTCCTACCTGCCATCCAAGCTACAGGACTTCTGATTATTATCCCGGCAGGATTGACTCCTGCTGAACATGCCAGCCTTTGCTGGACACACATCCGTGCATGCGGTTTTCCCGCACACGGCTTTCCGATGTTCTTCACCGCACGGCATGCGCTTTTGTCCAGCCCGCTGTCGTTGGCACTTTATAGAGCC
>CAIPFN010000233.1 GCA_903864265.1 uncultured Bacteroidales bacterium
AATTTATCCTGACATACAATCTTTGAAAAATCTTGGACTATATTACTCACTCCCCAACTTTTGATACTGACCCATGATTTAACCTTAACTAAAATTCATTTCCACAATGCTAGATGCAGATAGTAAGTTCCTCCAGCACATCAAAATAATATTCTGCCCATTTGTCTGAAACCTCAAGACATAAAAAAAACCGTATATTTGCAAAATAATTATTTCAGATACCATAATCTATAACAATATGTCAGACAAAGTGTTACAAAATGTGGCTCCCGGTGTGGTTACCGGTGATGGCGTTCAGGAAATTTTCCGCATAGCCAAACAAAATAATTTCGCGCTTCCCGCGGTTAACGTGGTTGGAACCGATTCGGTGAATGCCGTATTGCAGGCTGCACGCGAAGTCAACTCCCCCGTTATTATTCAGTTTTCGAATGGAGGCGCCCATTTTTACGCAGGAAAATTCCTGAGTAACGAGGGTGAAAAAGCGGCTGTGGCTGGCGCTATTTCGGGTGCCAGACATATACACGCTATGGCCGAATTATATGGCGTGGCCGTAATTGTACATACCGACCATGCCGCCAAGAAACTGCTTCCCTGGATTGACGGACTTTTGACTGCAGGCGAAAAGCATTTTGCCGAATTTGGCAAACCCCTTTTCAGCTCCCATATGCTCGACCTTTCGGAAGAGCCCCTGCACGAAAACCTGGAAATCTGCAAGCAATATCTGGCCCGCATGAGCAAAATTGATATGACGCTCGAAATTGAACTGGGTGTAACCGGCGGCGAAGAAGATGGCATTGACAATTCGGATGTTGACAGTTCCAAGTTGTATACCCAGCCCGAAGACGTAGCCTATGCCTACGAAGAACTGCTGAAGGTCAGCCACCGCTTTACCATCGCAGCCTCCTTCGGAAATGTACATGGCGTGTACAAACCGGGCAATGTGAAGCTACAGCCTGTGATCCTGAACAATTCGCAGAAATATGTAGAGAAGAAATTCAACACCGCTGCCCAACCGCTCAATTTTGTTTTCCACGGTGGTTCGGGCTCATCACAGGCTGAAATCCGCGAAGCCATATCCTACGGGGTGGTTAAAATGAATATCGACACCGATACCCAATGGGCTACCTGGAAAGGCATCATGGATTTCTACAAGAAAAACGAAGGATACCTGCAAAGCCAGATCGGCAATCCCGAAGGTGAGGATAAACCCAACAAAAAATATTACGATCCTCGCAAATGGCTTAACGAATCACAAAAATCGCTGATCCTTCGCCTGAAGGAAGCATTTACCGACCTGAACTGCATCGACCGGAATTAACTCCGGTTCAAGTTCTCCAAACCAAACTGGCACAACACTGCCAGGTGGCATAAATGAAAAAAGCTCCCTAAAGGAGCTTTTTTCATGTCCTGATGATCATTCTTTACCGGGTCGAAACCTGCATGGTTTCAAAAGGATTAATGCTCAGTACCGGGAAGGGTGAGTTGTTTACCATCTGCTGGGCATAAGGCCCAACCAGGAGGTTGAAGGGACTGGTTTCCTGCTCGGTCATGATGCTGATCATGTTCGCCCTGATATGCTTGGCATATTCGATGGTGCTGGTAGTGAGATTATCGCTGTTCAGATGATCGCGGTGAAATTTAATGCCTTCATCCTCCAGGTACTCGCACACCTGATCAGTATATTCATCCACCCGCTTCTGAATACTCTTGTACTTGGAGGCATAGATGGAAAGCACATAAATTTCGGCATCGTAAAGCCTCGCCAGGTAGGCCGTAAAAGGAACTTTCTGACGGGTATCCAGGGTGCTGTCAATCGGCATCAGTATGCATCTTAATTCGGTCCGCACATCAATGCCTGCCCTGAAGGTAATTACCGGGCAAGGGGAGACCGAAATCAGCTTGTTGGCATTGCTGCCGATCCAGAATTGTTCGAAACCCGACACCCCATGTGTCCCCATCACTATGCAAAGGCTTTCCATTTCCTTGGCTTCATCAATGATTTCGCGGTAAACTTTGCCTTCACGTATCACGAAATCTATGATGGAATCAGGAAGCTGAGACTTATATTTATCCACCAGTTTCGCGAACTGTTTCTTGATTTCATCAATAAGATCAGCCGATGTATCCGAATAGATGGTCGTCTTGGTGATACTTGGATTATTTACCCAGATCATATGGACATCCAGAGCTCCACGTGAGGCAATTGAAACAGCATGCTCGAGCGCATTTACTGAACAGTCGGAAAAATCGATCGCTGCAATAATATTGGCCATATACGACTAGATTACAGGTTTGACGGAATTTGTGAGTGCTAAGATAACGAAAAGTTAACAGTAATACAAGTATTTTTTATTTGTTTATCAAAAAGAACGAAATTTTGCCTTTTTAAGTATGCCGCCTCTTTAGATTATTTTCAATGGGGATTAAAAAATTGTTTTAACAACATGTAGAGCGATTATGGCCATAAAATGCAATATGCTGATATTGACAGGTTAAGTCGAAC
>CAIPFN010000234.1 GCA_903864265.1 uncultured Bacteroidales bacterium
ACCGGCAACAAAAGTATTGGTGATTACTTTCACCGTCTTGAGATTTTTTAGTTTTGTACGGACAAAAGCAGGGCCTTTGCCGGGTTTGACATGTTGGAACTCTACTAATTTATAGAGATCGCCATTAAATTCGATGCATAATCCGTTACGGAATTCAGCCGTTGTTGCCATAATCAGGTGTTAGAAGGTAATTGTGTTTTCTTAAAATGGGTGCAAAAGTACACATTTTCCTGATACTGTTATCATTTGATAAGGAGCTTGTTTGCAAAATGAGATCATTCGGAGGCAAACACACTCTTTAATCAGAGATTTCCCCTGGTTCAGTTGCTATCAGGATTTCCCGTTTTGTTTGTAATCGTCAATCACAATAGTCTGGGTACAGAAATCATGTTCTTCACTTTGTGAATTGGAACATACTATAATAATCCGGTTATTCCTGTTAGCGGCAACCAGGCTGCGGTACCATTCAATGGCTTTGCGGTCGAGGTTGGCGGCCGGTTCATCAAGCAGCACCACTTCCGATTCGGTGAGCAAGGCTAAGGCAAGCCTCACCCTTTGCTTCATGCCGGAAGAAAAATATTTGATAGGTTTGTTGCGGTTGCGCATCAGCCCGGTAGCATCCATCACGGAATTCACATCCATGTTATTTCTGAATTTTCTGAAGTGGCTGTGAAAGGTCAGCATTTCCTCAAGGGTAAACTCTTCAATCAGTTCAAGGTAAGGGCCGCTGAAGGTGACATGGCGAAAAAAGTCCTCTACCGCTATATTCTTATGGTCATAGGTGTAAGCCAGTGTGCCTGCCGATGGATGCAGATGACCTGAAATAATCTGGAGCAAAGTGGATTTGCCTGATCCGTTTGAGCCCAGAATGGCGTAAGCATTTCCCTCTTCAAATTCGAAATCCACATCCCGGAAAATCCATTCGTAATTAAACTTTCTGCTTATTTTGCTCAGGGTAATATGCATGGATTGACTAAGTTCGGTTAGGGATTATGATTTTAGCGGAAATCTTAAGGCAGAATACGCTCACTAAAAGCTTGCCTTACACGAAACCACCCTTTGATGCCAGAGTGCGTTACGATTAATCCGGCAGGGAGTTTTTCTGGAATACGGAACGGCTCCTTGCCTTTCCCTGATATCTCTGGTTTATTCTCTTGAATTGGAATATCCTTTCATAATACCGCGTGTTGACCGGCTGATGAAAGAAAGGATTTCGTCGCGTTCCACAGTCGGATGCATGGTAGTTTCAACAATTTCGACGGCACGGCTGACATTGTAGCCGCTCAGGAAGATAATGCGGTAAATATCCTGTATTTCGTTGATTTTTTCGTTCGAAAAACCCCTGCGGCGCATGCCTACCGAGTTTATGCCTACATAGGATACCGGTTCGCGGGCGGCTTTGGTAAAGGGAGGAACATCCTTACGTACCAGTGAGCCTCCCGAAATCATGGTATGCTGGCCTATAGTCACAAACTGGTGTACGGCCGACAGTCCGCCTATGATGGCATAATCTTCAACCGTGATATGCCCGGCCAGTGCAACGGCATTAGCCAGTATGCAATTATTCCCTACAATACAGTCGTGGGCGATATGGGCGTATGCCATAATGAGACAGTTATTGCCCACAACCGTTTCCATATTGGCTTTGGTTCCGCGGTTCACGGTTACATATTCCCGAATGGTGGTATTATCGCCAATCCGGACTATTGAATCTTCACCTGCATATTTTAAATCCTGGGGAACGGCTGCAATAACTGCACCCGGGAAAATACGGCAATTTCTCCCGATCCGGGCTCCTTCCATAATGGTAACACTGGATCCAATCCAGGTACCTTCACCGATCTCCACATTTTTTTCGATGTTTACAAATGGTTCGATCACCACATTTTTAGCCACATTGGCCTGTGGGTGTACATATGCTAAGGGTTGATTCATTGAATTTAATGTTTATTATATTTCAGCTTTTCCGGTTTGCCTGTCTGAAACCCGCTTCAGGATTCCGGGTTTCCGGTTCACGGTCCCTCTGTGCTTTGGCAGCCGGTATTCCGGTATTTAATTATTTGGCAATTTCTTTTTTGCGAACGATTTGTGCCATCAGTTCGGCTTCGGTAACTATTTTATTACCTACCCAGGCAATTCCGCGCATATGGCATATGCCACGGCGGATGGGTGAAATCATTTCGAGGATAAACACCAGCGTATCGCCAGGCACCACTTTCTGCCTGAATTTAACTGATTCGATTTTCAGGAAATAGGTGATATAATTTTCGGGATCTGGAACGGAATGCAGTGCGAAGATTCCCCCGGTCTGAGCCATAGCTTCAATCTGCAGTACACCCGGCATGACCGGCTCATCAGGGAAATGGCCTACAAAAAAGGCTTCGTTCATAGTTACATTCTTCACCCCTGTTACCTGTTTGTCGCTGATTTCCATAATTTTATCAATCAGGAGGAATGGCGGACGGTGCGGCAGTATTTTTTTGATGTCGTTAATATCGTAGACGGGCTTTTTGGTCAGATCGATGTTCGGACCCTTGGGCGCGTTTTTTATATGTTCGCGTATCAGTTTCGCGAAATTTGTATTCACAAGGTGACCCGGGCGTGTGGCAATGATGTGTCCTTTCAGCGGCATCCCAACCAGGGCCAGGTCGCCGATTACATCCAGCAGTTTGTGCCTGGCAGGTTCGTTGTGGAAACGGAGTTCGAGGTTATTCAGAATGCCTTCTTTCAACACCGTAATTTTTGGCTTGTTGAAATGCTTGGCAAGGCTGTCCAGTTCGGTTTCGGTAAGCAGCCGATCCACAAAAACGATGGCATTGCTGACGTCACCGCCTTTAATGAGGTTGTTATTGATGAGGAATTCCAGTTCATGCAAAAACACGAAAGTGCGGCAATCGGCGATGTCCTTCCTGAAATCTTCAATATCGGCGATGGAAGCATACTGTGTGCCCAGGATACGGGTTTCAAAGTCAATCATAACCGAAAGACGGAAATTATCATCGGGAACCAGCACCATTTCGCTCTTACGCAATCCATCGGTGAGGGTGAGGGTGCTGCGGAACTCAAAATAATCGCGGGGCGCATCCAGTTCAATAATGCCGGCAGCATCGAGGGCAGCCACGAAAAAGCGGGCACTTCCATCCATGATAGGCATTTCTTCATTGTCAACTTCAACCAGTATATTGTCGATGCCCAATCCGGCCACTGAGGCCAGAACATGTTCTATAGTCCCCAGGCGGACTCCCTGGAATTCAATGGTGGTTCCGCGTGAAGTGTCAACCACGTAATCAGCAATGGCATCGACCATGGGTTTGCCCTCCAGGTCGACGCGGCAGAATTTGATGCCATGGTCGGCCGGAGCCGGTTTAAAAGTTAAGGTAACCTGTTTGCCTGTATGTAATCCGGAGCCTTTAATAGTTACAGGCTCCTGTATGGTACGTTGTTTATCAAACATATTCGGGAATAAGTAATCTTGTAATAGATTAGTTGTTTTCTTCGCTGATCTTTTCAGACTGTAGTTGTTTTATGGTTTTTTCGAGATCTCCGATCCGGTAATATAATTTATCAAGGTTATTGAAAATGGCGATAATCCTCCTGAAACGGCTTATATCGATGGCGGGAGCGCCCAACAGAACACTACCTGGTTTGTTAACGCTGCCTCCGAGCCCGGCCTGGGCCCCGATTTTTACATCATCCGCAATTACCAGGTGGCCTGCAAAACCGACCTGTCCGCCTATCATGCAGTTTTTTCCCAGCTTGGTTGAACCTGCAATACCGGTTTGAGCAGCAATAACGGTGTTTTCACCAATTTCAACATTATGCCCTACCTGAATCAGGTTATCGAGTTTTACGCCCCTGCGCACTATGGTAGAGCCCAGTGTTGCACGGTCAATCGTAGTATTGGCCCCGATTTCAACATTGTCTTCAATAACCACATTCCCGATCTGGGCTACTTTTTTATAGTTATTGTCACTTTGAGGCGCAAAGCCAAAGCCATCGGCTCCTATAACCGCTCCTCCGTGAATGGTACATTCACTTCCTATGGTACAGTCGTAATATATGATTACTCCGGGGTTAATGGTGGTACCTGAGCCTATTCGAACATTTTCACCGATAAAACTATGAGGGAATATTTTTACATCGTCGCCAATAACTACATTGTCGCTTATCACCACAAAATCACCTATATACCCGTTAGCGCCTATTTTAGCCGATTTAGCTATGGACGACAAGGAGGAGGTTCCTGTTTTGCCCTTGCGCATTTTGTCGTATATCTCCAGCAGGTTGGCAAATGCGGTATAGGGATCATCCACGCGGATTAAAGTACAGGATAAGGGCTGTTCGGCCTCGAAGTCGCTCTGCACTAACACTATAGACGAACGTGTGCTGTAAATGTAAGGGTAATATTTAGGGTTGGCAAGGAAGCTAAGCGCTTCAGGTTCACCATCCTCGATCCTTGCTAATCGGTTTACTTTAATTTCAGGGTTTCCGTCGATAGTGCCCCCTACCAGGCCGGCGATGTCTTTTGCAGTAAATTCCATCAGGATCAAATAAGTTAAATTCCGGTTGAATGAAAAAGTTTGCAAATATAGATATTATAATTAACATGAGATTCACATGTTTATAACATCCATTTAACCGGCAGAATATTATTTTGATGTGCTAAAGAGATATTACGTTTTATCTTAAAACGATTAAGTTGAAAGTAAAGTCAGTTTCATACTCCGGTTCT
>CAIPFN010000235.1 GCA_903864265.1 uncultured Bacteroidales bacterium
AATCTTGGACTATATTACTCACTCCCCAACTTTTGATACTGACTCATGATTTAACCTTAACTAAAATTCACTTCCGCAATACTATATGCAGATAGTAAGTTCCTCCAGCACATCAAAATATTATGTACCCTATTTAAGACCTGTAAGGTTTTATAGGTTTAATGAAAAATAATGTATATTTGATGCCTCCCCAAAGGGGACAAACCCCATATGTTAGGATTTAGAAAATGGATATTCAGGAATATCAAGAAGCGCGATGAATTCGTGCATCCTGGTTTTAGCTGATATACAGTATCTTAATTTTTTATTTTTCTTAAATCATAACATCATGGAATTGCCTTTTGCCGAACCATACAGGATAAAAATGGTGGAGTCCATCCGCTGCAGTACGCGCGAACAGCGTGAACAATGGATCAAAGATGCCGGTTATAATCTCTTTAACCTCCGGAGCGACCAGGTTTTTATCGACCTGCTTACCGATTCGGGCACCGGTGCCATGAGCGACAAACAGTGGAGCGAAATGATGCTGGGCGACGAAAGTTACGCCGGCGCCTCCTCCTATTATAAACTGAAAGCCGCCATACAGGATTTGCTGGGTTTCGAATATTTCCTGCCCACGCACCAGGGACGTGCTGCCGAAAATGTGCTTTTCAGCGTGCTGGTAAAAGCAGGCGACGTTGTACCGGGAAATTCGCATTTCGATACCACCAAGGGCCATATCGAATTCCGTAAGGCCAAAGCCATCGACTGCACCATCGACGAAGCTTTCAATACCACAATTGAACATCCTTTCAAGGGGAATCTCGACCTGAACAAACTCGAAGACGTATTGAAAAATCATCCCCGCGAACAGGTTTCCATGGTCATCGTTACCATTACCTGTAATTCGTCGGGAGGCCAGCCGGTGTCGATGGCAAATATGAAAGGCGTGAAAGAACTGGCCGGAAAGTATGGCGTGCCGGTCATATTCGATTCGGCCCGCTTTGCCGAGAATGCCTACTTCATCAAAACCAGGGAAGAAGGACAACAGGACAAAAACATACGCGAAATTGTAGCCGAAATGTTCTCCTATGCCGATGGCATGACCATGAGCAGCAAAAAAGACGCTATCGTTAACATAGGCGGTTTCATCGCCCTGCGCGACCCGGAACTCTTCAGGAAGGCTTCGGTCTTTAATATTATGTTCGAAGGCTTTTTAACCTATGGCGGTCTGGCCGGACGCGATTTGAATGCCATTGCCCAGGGATTGTACGAGGCTACCGATTTCAATTATCTGAAATCGAGGGTTGGACAAGTGGCCCTGCTGGGGCAGAAACTCACCGGTTTCGGCGTTCCGGTACAACTGCCTTATGGCGGGCATGCCATTTTTATCGATGCCAGCCAGGTGCTTTCGCATATCCCAAAAGAACATTTCAGGGCACAGACCCTGTGTGTGGAATTGTATATCGAAGCCGGCATACGCGGAGTGGAAATCGGCGCCATTATGGCCGACCGTGACCCTGTTACCCGCGAAACCCGCTATCCCACGCTCGAATTGATGCGGCTGGCCATTCCGCGCCGTACCTATACCAACGACCATATGAACTATGTAGCCGTTGCCATGGGTAATGTGTACGAACGCCGCCTGCAAATCACTTCGGGATACGCTATCGTAGAAGAAGCACCTATTATGCGGCACTTTACAGTAAAACTGAGTAAGATTTAATCAGGAATTACCGGCTGCCAATATTTTTATTAACGAAGTACGGGGGAAGAATTCTTCCGTACTTCGTTTTTGTTTATATGCTGTCCGGTGCTAATTCCCGCTTGTGACACCCTCAGGCATGTACTACAAATTGAGTATTTTTTATTGAACTTTTAGCCTGTAATTTTGATCTTCATATTC
>CAIPFN010000236.1 GCA_903864265.1 uncultured Bacteroidales bacterium
CCAGAAAACCCATCAGGGTTTGGTGGGTTTGCACGCTGCGTTTACCGTTTCGGACGACACCCTGAAAAAGGCGGTAGACCTGGCAAAACAAAGCAATACAGGTATCCACATTCATGTGGCCGAAGCCATAAGCGACCAGGATCATTGCGAGGAAAATTATGGAATGCGTGTCATCGAACGTCTGCAGAAATTTGGTGCTCTTTATTCGAGTAAAACCATTCTGGGTCACTGCCTACATTTGAGCGAAAACGAGAAGAAAATTATCTGCGGCAGTCCGGCCTGGGTGGTTCAGAACACCGAAAGCAACATGAACAATAAAGTAGGCTACTTTAATGCCGAAGGTCTGGGTGGAAACATCATGATGGGCACCGACGGCATGCACAGCGATATGCTGCGTAGCGCCAAAGCGGCCTTTTTCGTGGGGCAGAATTTCGATACTATCGGCTACGACAGCGTGTACCAGCGGTTCCGAAATGCCGATATGTACCTCAACGATAATGGATTTGCAGGTCACGGGCCAAACAACCTTGTAGTTTTGGACTATGATACACCAACCCCTTTCCATACAGGCAATTTCTACGGCCATTTCGTTTTTGGTCTCGAATCGCGTCATGTTCAGCATGTCATTTCACAAGGCCGCCTGGTTGTTGAAAACCGGAAAATCCTGACCGTGGATGAGGAGGAAATCCTTGCCAATGCGCGCCATCAGGCTGAACGGCTGTGGGTCAAGATGCAGTCATAATTATACCTTCGCCTGATAAAATTATCTTTATTCCGGGTGCTTCAGGTGCCGGGAGTTCGTTTCAGATTTAATACAAGTATATGCACATATCTCTTTTGCAATGGATTGGTTACCTGGCCTCTATAGCCATTGCCCTTTCGATGACCATGAGTTCCATCTTGAAATTCAGGTGGATCAACCTGGCCGGAGCGCTGGCCTTTTCAACCTATGGTTTCCTGATCGGGGCCTGGCCGGTCGGCTTTCTGAACGCATTTATAGCTTTGGTTGACATCTATTACCTGAATTCCATTTATTCAAAGAAAGAAGTTTTCGAGATCCTCGAAATCAGAGCCGATAACCTTTATCTGATCAGATTCCTTGAGTTTCACAAGAAAGACATAGAGCATTTCTTCCCGGGATTTACTTACAAACCTGAGCTGAATACGGTCAGTTTTTTCGTTTTACGAAACATGGCGGTAGCCGGGGTTTTCCTGGCACACAGGCACAAAGATCATTGCCTTTCGGTGGGGCTCGACTACGTTTTGCCCGAATACCGGGACTTTAAAAACGGGAAGTTTATCTATCTCCGGCTTCGGGACCGCTTTATTAATGAAGGTTTTACAAAGGTGATTGCCGAAGGGCGCAGCGAAAAATACGCTCAATACCTGACCAAACTGGGGTTTGAGAAAAATGCCAAAGGAAGGTTTGAAAAAACATTATCTTAACCGTGTCTGCACACCCCGGCAGGGGGTGTCTGACACGGCAGGGGGTGTCTGACACGGCAGGAAATCAGAAGCAGACCAGAAACAGGTTGTCGGAATTCCATTAAAAAATGACAGGTAAATCCAGAATGCTGGAAGGATTTTGTGTCAGACACCCCTTCGTGAACGAAGAACGTTCGCCCTTCGGGCAAAGAGGCGGCTTGCCCCTCAGGGTGTACAGACACAAAATCCTGAGAGAAGGACGTTATTAAACCCATTAATCATGACCCCACTACTGATCATCAACGGAACTGTAATCACCCCCGAAGCCACCCAACAGGCTGATATAATCGTGAACGAAGGCCTTATCACCGGCATAGGCCATTTCGAACCGGCAGACTATCCCGCTTTTACGGTTCTTGATGCCAGGGGCAAATACATTATACCCGGAGGAATCGATGCCCATGTGCATCTTCAGTTGCCCACGCCGGCCGGCCCTTCCTGTGATGATTTCCGCAGCGGCAGCCAGGCAGCTCTTGCCGGGGGAACTACTTTCCTCCTCGATTTTGTTACCCCCTCGCGGGGAGAATCCTTAATGAAAGCACTGGCCAAGCGGTTGAAAGAATCCAATAAATGCCTGGTCGACTACAGCTTACATATGGGAATTACCTGGTTCGACGAAACCATTCCGGAGCAGATGGAGTGGTGCGTGAACGAAGTAGGCATTAAATCGTTCAAGGCTTACCTGGCCTATAAAGGCAGCATTGGCATTGAATATTGGGAGCTGGAGCAGGTGATGATTAAGGCTGCTTCGTTAAATGCTATTGTGCTCGTACATTGCGAAGAAGGCGATATCATACTGCAAAACCAAAAGAATTTTCTCAGTCTTGGAAAAACAGAGCCTTTGTATCACGCCCTTTCGCGTCCGGCCGAAACAGAATCCGGGTCCGTACGGAAAGTAATTGACCTTTGCCGGAGTACTGGCTGTAAAACCTATATTGTTCACACTTCAACGGCTGAGTCGGTTGAATTAATCAGGGCCGCCAAAAAGGAAGGCCTTCCTCTGTTTTGCGAAACCTGCCCTCAGTATCTGCTTCTTGATGAAAGCGTCTATTCAAAGCCGCTGCCCGGATCATTAAAATATGTCATCAGTCCGCCTATCCGTTCCTTGCAGGACCGGGAAGCGCTCTGGCTTGCCCTTGCGGATGGTACGGTGGATGTAATTTCGACCGATCACTGCCCTTTTAACACAAAAGGGCAAAAGGATGTCGGTATCCATGACTTCACCAAAATTCCCAATGGAGCCGGCGGAATCGAAAACCGGCTGGCATTACTGTTTACCTACGGCGTTTTATCAGGGAAGATAAGTTTACAGCGGTTTGTGGAACTCACCTCCACCAATGCTACCCGAATTTTCGGACTCTATCCTGAGAAAGGGACCATTGCAGCCGGTTCGGATGCCGACCTGGTAATCTGGAACCCGGAAATGAAATCAGTTATTTCAGTTAAAACACAGTTGCAGCAGTGCGACTCGAATATCTATGAAGGAATGGAAGTGTGCGGAAAGGCTGAATTCGTTGTACAAAGAGGTGAAATACTCTTACAGCCTGATCCGGATATAAAAAGTATCTGATTATTCTCAAAGCGTTAATACAAGGGCTGGCACTGCGGTTACTTCAGCCTGGGCGAAAGCATCTCCTCTCCTTTTTCTGCTTTCTGAGCCAGGCTTTGAACTGTTTCCTCTGCAACCAGCTTATTCAGTGCATTCCGGATGTACGCATATTTTTCATGCAGCGGGCATGGACTGTTTTCATCGCATTGTTTCAATCCAAAACCACATCCGGTAAATAAGGTTTCGCCTTCGGTAGCAATGATGACCTGTTTCAGCGTCACTTCAGGCTTTTGGCTGTCAAAGTAAAAACCGCCTCCCTTCCCCTTCTGCGATTCCACAAAACCTATACGCACCATCCGTTGTAAGATCTTGGCCGTGTAAAATTGCGGAGCATCGATCTGCCCGGCAATTTCGATAATACCCGGCCTTTTTCCTTCCGAATTCTGCAACTGAATGTATACCAATCCCCTGAGGGCGTATTCTGTTTCTTTGTTGAACATAGGGCAGTGCTATCAGCTATATTATATGATCTGCAAAGGTAGAAATAAATTTCATTAAATAATAAAGGACCTTTTTGTCTTTTATTCGATTTTATATTTATCTTTGCCCCGAAATTAAAACTACACACGATGTTGCAAAACATAAATACAGGAACAACGATTGGCGAAATTGTGGCCAACGACTTCAGGGCAGCCTCATTGTTCAAAGAAGCCGGCATCGATTTTTGCTGCGGGGGCAATAAAAGCCTCTCCGAAGCCTGCCGGGAAAAAGGCGTTGACGAAGCCGCCTTTTCGAGGCAACTGGATACGCTGGCGCAAACAGAAGTAAGCGGTACCCTGAACTTTAAAGAATGGGAACTGGATTTCCTTTGCGATTACATTGTAAACACGCATCATAAGTTTGTGCTGAAAAATCTGCCCGAACTGGTTTTTTACACTCAGAAGATAGCCGATGTTCATGGTGATCATCATCCTGAATTGATTGAAGTCGCCTCACTATTTACTCAGATAAATGCCGAACTTCTACAGCATCTCAAAAAGGAAGAAGAAGTGTTGTTCCCTGCCATAAAGCAGGCTACTGCCAGCCTTACTGCTGAGGAGGGAGCCAACATCATTTCGGAAATCACCCGTATGCAGGCTGAGCATGAGTTTGCCGGCAGTGCCATGGATCAAATCAATGTATTGACCCATAATTACTTTATCCCTGAGGATGCCTGCAACACCTATAGTGTTTCGCTAAAACTGTTAGAACAATTTGAGGATGATCTTCATATCCACGTACATCTCGAAAACAACATTCTGTACCCGAAAGCATTAAAACTGGCAGACTAAACAACTTTTGATCATGACAACCGCAACACAAAACCTCGAAAACGATCACGTTCAGATACTTCGCCTGATCGAAGTCATGGAAAAGATCACCGGATCTGCCGATACTGATGTGGACCACCTGGAGCTGGTGGTAAAAATCATACGCGAATTTGCAGATGGACTTCACCATGCCAAGGAAGAGAAAATATTGTTTCCGCTTATGGTGCAGAAAGGCTTTTCGAACGAATCGGGACCCGTGGCCGTCATGCTTCACGACCATGAGGAAGGGCGGAATTATGTAAAAGGAATGGCTGAGCATATTTCGCTGCTCAAACAAGGTCAGTCATCAGCTTTGCTGTCAATCTATGCCAACATGCTCGGTTACTCTGATCTGCTTAAAAATCATATCGCCAAGGAGAATAACGTGCTTTTTCGTATGGCTGACAAGGCTTTCACCCCCGCCGAGCAGGAATCGCTGTTGCTTGATTTTGCAAAGGTGGATCTCAGTGCCGATAACCAGGGCAGCAAAGATGAATATATAGCCTTGATCGACAAACTTGCCAGTGTTTATAATGGCTACAAATCCAAAACTGGCCTAGGCTGATTTTGAACGCGATTTTAGTACCCCATCACGAAGTATCAATTAATCTCAATAAATCAAACAACTAATCCCACAACTTATGACAACAAAAAAACTCTGGATTGCCTTTGTCGCGGTCATGGTTATATCTTTTTCCGTGCTTGGATATTTCGGCCGGGAGATTTACCGCAAAGCCCCGCCCATTCCGGCACAGGTGATCACAACCGAAGGGGTTGTGCTCTTCACAGGACAAGATATCAAAGACGGTCAGAATATCTGGCAGTCGATAGGCGGACAGGAAGTTGGCACCATATGGGGCCATGGTTCGTATGTGGCGCCCGACTGGTCGGCCGACTGGCTGCACCGCGAAGCCGTGTATATCCTCAACCAATATGCGCTGACGAATGACAGCATGGAATACAAGGATATTTCGGCCGAGAAACAGGCCATGTATAAAGTTCGCCTTCAGAAGGAACTGCGCACCAATACTTATGATGCGGTAAGAAACGTATTCGTGGTTTCGCCCCTGCGCGCTGCAGCCATTGCAGCCGTCAGCAAGCATTATGCAGGCCTGTTTATGAACGATCCCTCGCTCGAAAAACTCCGTGGATTTTATGCCGTTCCTCCGAATTCCATCAAAACTGCGGACCGCATGGCTAAGATGAATACCTTTTTCTTCTGGACGGCATGGGCCTGTGTCACCAACCGGCCCGACAGCGATATTTCGTATACCAACAACTGGCCCTCGGAAGAACTGGTCAATAATAAACCAACCAGTTCATTGATCTTATGGACAGGCTTCAGTGTGATCATGCTGCTGATCGGCATAGGATTGCTGGTTTGGTATTATGCCTCCAGCAAGCACGACGAAAGCATAGAAATGCTGAAACAGGATCCATTCTTCGGGCTGGTGATGACGCCTTCGATGAAAGCTACGCTGAAATATTTCTGGGTAGTCACCGGTTTGGTCCTGGTGCAGATACTTATGGGCATAGTCACCGCGCATTACGGCGTCGAAGGACAGGCTTTTTACGGGATTCCGCTGGCACAGTTCCTCCCCTACTCGCTTTCCAGGACCTGGCATGTGCAGATTGCTATTTTCTGGATCGCCACTTCATGGTTAGCCACCGGGCTTTATCTGGCGCCAGCGGTTTCGGGTCACGAGCCCAAATTTCAACGCTTTGGGGTCAATTTCCTCTTTCTGGCATTGCTGGTTATTGTGGTTGGATCGCTGATTGGTCAATGGTTTGGCATTATGCAGAAACTCGGTTTGGTCACCAATTTCTATTTCGGCCACCAGGGCTACGAATATGTTGACCTGGGCCGTATCTGGCAGGCATTCCTGTTTATTGGACTTGTACTATGGCTGTTATTGATGGGAAGAGCCATCTGGCCGGCACTCAGGAAAAAGGATGAAAGCCGTCATTTGCTGGCCATGTTCCTTATTGCTTCCGTTGCAATTGCAGCTTTTTATGGCGCCGGACTGATGTGGGGCCGTCAAACCAACCTGGCTATTGCCGAATACTGGCGCTGGTGGGTGGTTCATCTCTGGGTGGAAGGCTTTTTTGAAGTGTTTGCAACCGTGGCTATCGCGTTCCTTTTTGTTAAGCTCAATCTGATCCGTGCCGCCACGGCTACTTCCAATGTATTGTTCTCAACCATCGTATTCCTTTCGGGTGGTATTTTAGGGACATTCCATCACCTTTATTTTTCTGGAACACCCACTGCGATTCTGGCTTTAGGCGCATCATTCAGCGCTTTGGAAGTTGCGCCTCTGGTTTTGATCGGTTTCGAAGCCTATGGCACGCTCAAAATTTCGCGAACCAGCAACTGGATTCAGAATTACAAATGGCCCATTTACAGTTTCCTGGCTGTTTCGTTCTGGAACCTTGTAGGAGCCGGCATTTTCGGATTCCTTATCAACCCTCCTATTGCATTGTATTACATGCAGGGACTCAATACCACGGCAGCGCACGGCCATGCCGCACTCTTCGGTGTGTATGGTATGCTTGGTATCGGCCTGATGCTTTTTGTACTTCGCAGTATGGATGCCGGCGCAGTATGGAAAGAAAAATACATCCGCTTTGCCTTCTGGGCGATAAATACAGGACTTGCCCTGATGATTTTGCTGAGTGTACTCCCGGTAGGATTAGCCCAGACCTGGGTAAGCGTGAAATATGGCCTTTGGTATGCCCGATCGGCTGATTTTATGCAGGGTGAAACTTTAACATTCTTCCGCTGGCTGAGAGTCATAGGCGATACCATCTTCGCATTTGGCACCCTGGCTTTGGCCTGGTTCATTGTAGGGTTGAAGACTGGCTGGAGCCTTGAAAAACAGTAGAGTTTCCCTCTAAATAAAGAAAACCAGCGTTCCGTAGTATATAATAAAACAGAACGCTGGTCTTTCTTCATTCTTAAGGGTTTGCCTGTAGGCAATATCAAAAAGCACAACTCTCCTTTTGGCCGGTATCTCGTTTAGGGAACACCGTGCTCACTAACAAGTCCTGGCCGATAACTTTACCACCTTTCCTTCAATCTGCCCGGCAAAATGAATTCCTGACATTCCGGAAAAAAGTAAAAGCCTGTACCATTCACCCCCTAACAATACAACTGAGAAGACTGATTTTTGCCAAAGGGACACGCTGCCACAAAAATAATTAGGTATTTAAGTAATGATTATCCTGTTTAATGGATTTCTGCTTATATTTGTGGATCGAAAAACTTTAAGAAACCCATCTCATCACAACCCAATAACTAACCCAATGAAGTTCTCCCCGAAAAAACAAAACTACTCCCCTATACTCAGAAGTATGGTTTTAGCCGGAGTAATCCTCTTATTACAGGCTTGCGGGTCCAAAACACCGGCTACAGATTCTGCGCCTGCCCCCGAAGCCCCTGTGGTGGTCGATACCAAAGCCCCGAGCGACAGCAAAGGAGTTGGCAAGTTTACCGATGTGAAGCTCAATGCAATTGATGCTTCTAAAGCCGATCTGGGCAAAGCCGTGTTTGCAACCAAATGTACTACTTGCCATAAACTTACGGCTGACAAATTTGTAGGTCCTGGTCTTTTAGGCGCAACAAAACGTCGTACCCCGGAATGGATCCTGAACATGATTACAGGTCCGGAAGTAATGATAAAAACGGATCCTGTAGCTAAAAAACTTTTTGAAGAAATCCTTACTCCCATGGCAAACCAGAATATAGCTGAAGCTGATGCCTTGAATATCCTGGAGTACCTGCGACAGAACGATAGCAAATAAGTATCCATACAAATCCAGCAGACAACAAACCAACAAACCCTCATTTATGAAAAAAATCAGACAAATTTTAGTGGGCATGACCTTGCTTACCCTGATTGGCGGGTCGTTCACTTCGTGTAAGCCGAAAAAAGTAGGCAGCCTTATGGCAGGTGATGCTGCACAGAAAGTGTATGTGGCCCCAGGCAAATACGATGAATTTTATCTCTTTACCTCGGGCGGCTTCAGTGGGCAGTTGGGTGTATATGGGCTACCATCGGGCCGACTGCTTAAAAACATTCCCGTATTTTCGCAGGATCCCACAACAGGATGGGGATATACCGAAGAATCAAAACCTATGCTTAACACCTCTCATGGTTTTGTTCCCTGGGACGACAGCCATCATCCGGAACTCAGCAAGACCAAGGGCGAAGACGATGGCCGCTGGATATTTATTAACGGGAACAATACCCCGCGTATCGCCCGTATCGACCTTACCACCTTCCGAACCGTTGATATTATCGAACTTCCCAATGCCGGTGGGAATCATGCTTCCCCTTTCTGCACCGAAAATACAGAATATGTGGTAGGCAACTCACGCTTTTCTATACCCCTGGATGGGAAAGACGACGTTCCGATCAGTACCTTTAAGGAAAACTTCAAAGGCGTGGCCACATTTGTTAAGGTGGACCCTGAAAGCGGAAAAATGAGCGTGGCCTTTCAGATTATTGTTCCTGGGTTTAACTACGACCTGGCTCATGCGGGCAAAGGGGTTTCGCACGACTGGATGTTTTTCACCTGTTACAATTCGGAACAGGCACACAACCTGCTTGAGGTAAACGCCAGCCAAAATGACAAGGATTTTGTGATGGCCGTGAACTGGAAAAAGGCAGAAGAAATGATCGCACAAGGTAAGGGCAAAAAAATCCCTGCCCATTACATGCACAACATGTATGACGAGAAAACCCATTCGGCAACCTCCACCGAAGAAAAGGAAGTCACTATTTTGATGGCTGAAGAAATGCCGGGACTGGTGTATTATATTCCCTGCCCGAAATCGCCTCACGGTTGCGACATCAGCCCTGACGGCAAATATATAGTTGCCAGTGGTAAACTGGCTGCCACCATTCCTGTTTTTTCGTTTGACAAGTTACTGAAATCCATAGAAAGCAAAGCATTCGAAGGTGAAGTCTCGGGTATCCCTGTGTTGAAATACGACCAGGTTCTCGCCGGGGAAGTACAGCAAACCGGCCTCGGGCCATTGCATACCGAATTTGACGACAAGGGGTTTGCCTACACTTCCTTCTTCGTATCTTCTGAAATCGTGAAATGGGATCTGGAAAAACGCGTAGTCGTAGATCGTGCGCCAACCTACTACTCCATTGGCCACTTGTGCATACCTGGAGGAGATTCACGGAAACCAAGCGGGAAGTATGTTGTCGCCCTCAACAAGATCACCAAGGACCGCTACCTCCCGACTGGACCCGAGTTAACTCAATCAGCTCAGCTATTCGACATCAGTGGCGATAAAATGACCCTGCTTCTCGACTTCCCAACTATTGGCGAACCGCATTATGCCCAGGCTATTGCCGCCGAAAAAATTGTGAAAAACTCCAAAAAGTTCTTTAAAATTGAAGAAAACACCAATCCTTTCGCTGCCAAGTCAGAAGCCGAGGCAAAAGTGGTACGCAAAGGGAACCGGGTTGATGTGTACATGATTGCCATCCGTTCGCACCTTAATCCCGACAATATCGAGGGCATTAAATTAGGCGACGAGGTCTATTTTCACGTCACCAACCTCGAACAGGACTGGGATGTTCCTCATGGATTTGCCGTAAAAGGGGCTAATAATTCCGAATTGCTAATCATGCCAGGCGAAACCGCAACTTTGAAATGGATACCCGAACGTGCCGGTATGTTCCCGTTTTATTGTACCGACTTCTGCTCGGCACTTCACCAGGAGATGCAAGGCTATGCCAGGGTTTCTCCGGCTGCATCGAATGTTCCGCTCTCCTTCTCCGGAGGCGCTACGGCTGCTGAATAAAGTTACCTGGTTAATTGAATAACGTTAATGTAGAGGCGATTGAGTCCGTGAACCACCACGGACTTCAACCCCCTTTGCATTAATTTCACATACAGCCTTAATTATAACCCAATGAAAACCAGTTCAAGAAACATCGTAATCTTTTGCACCCTTCTGATGATGGTGGCTTTTTTCGTCCCTTTCTGGAAAATCATCCTCGAAGCCCCTCAATACCCCGAAGGGCTGGTAATGAAAATCTGGTTGCACAAGATAACCGGCGATGTGGAACAAATAAACGGATTGAACCATTATATCGGGATGAAACTGATTCATGAAGACGAATTTCCCGAGTTTAGGATTATGCCCTGGGCCCTGGGGTTCCTGATTGCATTTGGGATACTGGGCGCCATATTGAGGAAACGCTCCCTGATCTGGGCCTGGATAGCCACCCTGGCTGCCGCAGGTGGCGTCGCGTTTTACGACTTCTATCAATGGCTGTACGATTATGGGCATAACCTAAATCCACATGCAGCCATCAAGGTTCCGGGAATGAGTTACCAGCCACCGATGCTGGGATATAAACAACTGTTAAATTTCCTTGCCGGTTCGTTTCCCGATATCGGTGGATACCTGGTTATTATTGCTGCTCTCGGAATTGTAGGAGTTGCTGTTTATGAACAGTTTTACAGGAACAAATAACAATGCTCAATCTGAGCCTGGTTTTGAATGAACTTTGATATTATTCAGATGTTTTATTTAACACGTGAAAGCATAATGAACGGATTTAAATTTAATACCCTTATTCCTTTTTCTTTTATCCTGCTCATCTTTTGCTTTTCATGTAAAAATGAAATGCGTCCGATTGACTACGGAAAAGACAATTGCGAACAATGCCGGATGACTGTGATGAACTCACAATTTGGAGCTGGATTGCTTACCTCTAAAGGAAAAGTATTCACTTTTGACTCAGGCGAATGCCTTGTAAGGTACCTGAAATCAAAAGGGTTGAACGATAAGGATCAGTATTTCGTTAGTGACTTTACTAAGCCGGGGAACCTGATGGATGCTACAAAATCAGCTTTCCTGCATAGCGACCACATTCAGAGTCCGATGGGTGGAAACCTGGCAGCTTTCAGGGGTAAAGTTTCAGCTCAGCAGGAGCAGAAAGAATCGGGAGGAGAATTGTTAACCTGGGAGGAACTTATCGGGAAGTGATGAATTTACAGAAAAAAATCTACAGATTTCGTTTATCAGCAGGAATTGCTGTTTTTAGGTTTTATTATCTCCACAAAATACTCCTGAGCTTACTTATTCTTTCCGTTATTGGCTCTACCAATTTAATCGCCCGCGAAATCACCGTTATTCCCGGAACAAAAATCAATACCTTGCAAGTAGCATTGTCACTGGCACAAAACGGAGATGTTATAAAAGTCACCAAATCAACTTATATAATCGAAGATTTATTGATCGACAAATCTGTAAGCCTTATTGGCATTGACTATCCCGTTCTCGAGGGGCAGAAAAAAAGCGCTTTACTCATTATCAGAGCTCCTGGGGTTACCATCCAGGGCTTTGTAATCCAAAACAGCGGTATCTCAAACATCAAAGACAAAGCAGGAATACGGGTCGAAAAAGTTGAGGGCGTAAACATTATCGACAACCGCATCGAAAATACCTGTTTCGGGATATACCTGGCCAAAGTAAGCGGTGGGACCATCAGCGGCAACAGTATCCATGGCATTAACTCCGTTATTCAATCAGGAAACGGAATCCAGCTATGTTATTCCAACCATATTAATATATCCAATAACAAAATCAGCGGTCAGCGCGATGGGATCTATTTCGAATTCTCGACACATTGTGAAATCATCCATAATCTGAGTGAAAACAACCACAGGTATGGCCTGCACTTTATGTTTTCGGACAACGATAACTATGCCTTCAATACGTTTCGCAACAATGGCAGCGGAGTGGCTGTTATGTATACCAAACATATCCGCATGACCAATAATACGTTTGAACAGAACTGGGGAACTTCGTCCTATGGGCTGTTATTGAAAGACATTTCCAGGAGCGTTATCTCCTACAACACATTCTCGAAAAACACCTCCGGTATTTATATGGAAGGCAGCAACGAGGTAAAAGCCGAACACAACAATTTCCGGAACAATGGGCTGGCCATACGTATGCTGGCAGACTGTGAAAAAGACACTTTTCAGTTGAACAATTTTATTGGAAACACCTTCGACTTCACGACCAACGGTACCGAAAACCTGAATTACCTGAAAGGGAATTTTTGGGACAAATACACCGGCTACGATCTGAACCGCGATCAAATAGGGGATCTTCCCTACCGGCCTGTCAGCCTGTATTCGCAAATCATCGAGAAGTTGCCTTCCGCGGTGTTTCTGCTGCGGAGTTTTATGGCCGAGCTGCTCGACAAAGCCGAACGCGCTTTGCCCTCCTTGTCCTATGTGAATTTATACGATACCGAACCCTCAATGCATATGATACGACCATGATAAAAATTGAAGGGCTACAGAAACAATACGGAAAAATACAGGCCTTGCGGGGAATCGATCTTGCTTTCGACCTGAAACAGGTTGTCGCTCTGGTCGGGCCAAATGCTTCGGGCAAGACCACTCTGATAAAATGCCTGTTGGGCATGGTGATTCCGGATGGCGGCAGAATACTTTTTGCCGGAAACGATATTAAAGGGGATGTTCTGTACAAACGAAGGATTGGTTATATGCCACAAATTGGCCGATACCCCGACAATATGCGGATGGGTTACCTGTTCGGCATGATGAAGGATTTGGGCAAAACCCGCGTGAAAGATCAGTTCGATGAAGAATTGATCGCCGCCTTTAAACTTGAGCAAATGTTTGGCAAACCCATGCGGGCGCTCTCGGGAGGAACACGGCAAAAAGTGAGCGCCGCACTGGCGTTTCTGTTCAATCCCGAAGTGGTTATTCTCGACGAACCCACGGCAGGCCTTGACCCGCTTGCTTCGGAAATCCTCAAACAAAAGATAACGAAAGAAAAAGAAGCCGGCAAACTTATCCTCGTTACCTCCCATATCATGAGCGAAGTAGAAGAGATTGCAGATAGTATCGCTTATATTGTTGAAGGTGAGGCCTTGTTTTATAAAAGCATTGCCGAAATCAAATCCGAGACAGGCGAAGAACGGCTGGGGAAAGCATTGTTCCATTTGTTGCAAAAAGAGAAGGTATGAACAAGATCATAAAATACGTTTTGCACGACATTTTCAGGAATCGCATTCTTCTGGCTTATGTAGTTCTTTTGTCGCTCAGTTCATTCGGCTTGTTTATGATGAATGAGGATGTCGACAAAGGCCTGAGCAGCCTGCTGACCGTACTTTTAATAGTGGTTCCGCTGGTGAGCATCTTATTCACGACCATTTATTTCTTCAATTCCTACGAATTTATCGAATTGCTGGTAGCACAGCCGTTGAAAAGAAGCAAAATCCTGATGGGCGTATATTCTGGCGTAGGGCTTTCGCTGCTTGCGGCGTTCTGGATCGGGATTGGATTGCCTGTACTGATTTTTGATGCGACCATTACCGGTTGGTACTTCTTGCTCTCGGGCAGTTTGTTAACGATGGTTTTCGTTTCGCTAGCTTTTCTGGCCTCTGTCATCACACGCGACAAAACCCGTGGAATCGGTATCGCGATGATGCTCTGGTTTTATTTTACCTTAATTTTTGATGGAATAGTGTTGATGGTC
>CAIPFN010000237.1 GCA_903864265.1 uncultured Bacteroidales bacterium
CTCTGAGCTTGCTGTAGCGGTAAAAATATCCGATCCTAACGTAGCAATGGCAGGCTGATTTACACCATGACCTTTAATGCCCACATCCGATTGAACCCAGGTATCCCCGTTATTTTGCGTACGGAAAACGCCGCTAATCGTGCCCGCATAAACTCCGCCGGTACTCATTACAATAGGCACAACACCCCTTGTAATCCCATTACTGTTAAGAGCTATCCAGGTTGCACCTCCATCCGTTGTTCGGATTACACCTGGGTTAGAAGAGGCAAAAATTACGCTGGCATCTCCCACTATGGCAGACAGTCCCCCAGAACCATTTGTCTGGGTCCAGCTCCCGGTACCGTTCGTATATTTCCAAATTCCGGTTGCTCCAGCATAAACATCAGTACCGATAATTGAAAGACAATAAACCCTTCCTATACTAGCACCATTTGAACAAACTCCCCAGGTGAGGCCATTGTCAGTTGACTGACGGACTCCCCCACTATAGGAATCACCGGAATAAACAATAGCATCTGTGGCGGCAACAGCAACAAGCTGATTGCGCGACGATCCGATGGCTACTTTTGTCCAGGTTTCACCATTATCGGTCGAACGCAGCACTCCTCCGGATGTTCCTGAAAAGATGGCTGTACTATTTGCTGCAAGACAAAATCCTCCATAAGCGCCTTTTTTTACCCATGTAAGGCCGTTGTCGGCAGAACGATAAATACCGGCGTTGCTGGCCACAAACCAATAATCGCCGAACTTTGCCAGCGCTTTGCCTCCGCCGGGCCATGAAGCAGACTGGACAATGGTCCAGGTATTTCCGTTATCCGTAGAGGTGTAAAGACCGGTATTTACTGCTGAAAACAGCGTAGTGCCGTCTTTGGCAAGTAGTGCGACATTGCCGCCATTGGGGCCTGCCTGTGCCCACTGGGCCGGGGACTTTTCAATGCCCAGGCAAAATACCAGTAGTAAACTGAACAATAAAGCAAAAGTTTGGTTTTTTTTCATGGTTGGCTATTTGGAAGTTATTAAATTATTTGAATCAGGGAATTCAGGATCAATTTCAGTATCAACTGTTAACTGATTAGTGCCGGAGTCCATTAGCTTACTCAATACGGCACGCTGCAGCTCCAGTTTCTTAATGTACCTGATATTCTCGATGGAATTCTCCGAATCGGAAGGACAGCTTACGTTTTCGGAATCAGAAGGATGTTTATTTTTCTTAGGCATAGGTGATTGATAGTTTCAGATTGCAAATATCAATGGCTGTTTAGCATTTAAAAAATATTCCATCCCGACAAATTGGCTACATGGAGTAAAAATAATCTCTACTTTTTACATACAAATTCTTCTATATAGCTGCTAATGTGCGACCTAATTCATATTCGTAAAAACATATGAATAGGTAGGATATAAAATATATGGGATATATTCTGATATAACGGAGTTAATGAAAGCCCATCTAAAACGGGTAACACCACCATTAAAACAGGTTGGTTAAGTAGAATGTAAGAAGTTGAAGGTTAAGCTAAATGCAGAACAAGTCGGAGGTTGGTCCTTTAAAAATGCGCATTTATTTCAGAGGAAGTTTCTAAAAGAACTAATTTCAGATGATGATTTGATTATACCTGCGACAGGAATGTTACCAGGTTGGCTTCTGAATTCGAAAGTCCTATTTTTTTGCGAAGCCTGTAACGGGCCTGATCAATGGATGCGAGTTGTTGTCCGGTAAGTTCCGAAATATCTTTGGTAGACATATTTAAACGAAGGAAGGCGCATAATTTAAGTTCATTCTGGCTTAGATCAGGATGCATATCCAATAATTTTTCATAAAACCCGGCGTGAATTTCCTGAAAACGAAGTGAGAATTCACTCAGCATTTTATCGTCAGTACTGTTGCGGAGTTCATGACTCATTAGTGTTATCACTTCTTTTGCTTCCACGCCTTTTGCATTACGTTCAAGCTGTAAAAGTTTGCTCGAAAAGCCCGAAAATATTTCATTCTTTTTGATCAATGAAATCAGGTTAACAGTGAGTTCGCGGTCCTTAATAACTAATTCCGATTCAATTTTATTTTTTTCAAGTTGCACTTTTTCCTTTTCGAGAACAACAAATTTAGATTTTAAACGCTGCCGCGAAAACACAAGCCCCAGAATAACAAGTCCGCTGACCAGGCTGAAAATTATAATAAGCATTATTTTACTTTTAGCCTGCTGGGTTTGTTGCTGTTCAAATTCCTTCTTCTCGTAAATATACTGAAGTTCAAATTTCGAAATGAGAATTTGTTTTTTGGATGCATACAAACTATCCGCGGCAAGTTTTTCTAAAGCAAGGTATTTATATGCATTAATCGTATCTTTCTTTCCGGCATATATATGGTTAAGCATTTGTGCCGCAGGTGCTATAATTCGATAAAATCTGTTATTAATCCCTTCGTTTAATGCTTTTTTAAAATACGCTATACTTTCATACGTTCTGTTTGCCGCATCGTCACAAAACCCAAAATTCACAAAGCACTCCGCCATATGCATACGGTTATTAACCTCGGTAAATAAATCAAGCGATTGCTGGAAACTTATGCGGGCATCAACAAAATTCAGTTTATTCATCTGGTCGTAACCAATATTCATCCTGTTGATTCCTTCTCCAAGTTTATTACCCAGTTTGCTATTTATTTCCAGGGCTTTTCTGAAAAATAATATTGCAGAATCAAATTTCTGCAGGTCTTCGTAAACAATTCCAATGTTATTGTACTGCGTTTTTTGTAAGGCTTGAGAATTGATCTCTTTAGCAAGAATTAAAGAATTATTGTAGTATTCCAGTGCTTTTTTATAATCCTGCTGACTGTAAAAGTCGCAACCTATATTACCTAATGCACAGGAAATCCCATCTTTGTCCTTTAGCTTTTCAAATAATTTCAATCCTTTGAACAGATATTGAGAACTATGGTCATAATCGTCAAGCTCAGAATATATGGTCCCAATAAGACGATATGAATTAGCCAGCTCTTTCTCAAAACTCATATCCTCAGCCATCTCCTTCGATTTCTGGGCATACTCCATCGCTTTTTTATAATCGCTGATCCTGAAATAAGAGTTGCTCAAATTAAGCATAGTATGAATCTTGCCCAAAGGGTAATTCGCCTGTTGCGCAATCACAAAGGCCCTGTCGGCCAGCTCAATTGCCACTGAATCTGCAAGATATTGATTCTGCGGCTTCTCGAGAAATTTCAGTATGGCATCCACTTTATCTTTCGGATTCTTAACTAGCCGCAAAGCTGAATTCAGACTATCCATTTGCATTAATTCCTTCGCTGTAGTCAACTGCGAACAGAGAACGCCAAGCAATAAAAGAATGAATGGGAGCCGTGATATCATGAGTAGTCGGGCAGGGTGAGAAATGGTAAATGTAAACAAAAAAGCAAGGCACAGCTCACTCTACTCATTTAATTGATTTACGAAAAGCAATGCCGGCCCAATCGCCGGGCTCTCTTAAAACCGCTTAATTTCTTTTTCCTGACTGACCACTTTAAAACTGGCGATATCATTTTGATTTCAATTGCTGTGACCCTTTCCCCAAAAAGCCCAACCCCCTTGGTAAAACAGGGAATCGGGCTTTTGGAACTTAACCAAAACAAACGTAAATAGAGGAAAACGGAGCAAAAATACCGGCATGGAAGACAACACCGGGTATTTGCCTGCCGTGCTTACAGTCAGGATGTTTACACCTTCACGGGCTGTAGCTTACCTATTACATACACTTTCCTGCCTGCATACAGGGCGGCGAATGCTAACAGGAAGATTTCCCCGCTGCCAATGGGAGCGCCGGCACCGGCTATGGGTGCACCCCCGGCATTGCCGCCATTGCCCTGTTCGCCGGGATGTGGCTGCGCAAGTGCAGCGTTCAGTGAAAATACAAGGGTAAATATAGAAGTGAGGGCAAGTATTCGGATTGCATTTTTCATGGTACAAGGTTAAATGGTTAAATTAAATTTAGCCGGATTGGGTTCCGGCAACCACGGAGTAATCAGCGAATTAGGAACAGGCAGCCGCGGTTCAGAAGGCTGCCGGAAGTATTTTTACAGGAGAAGGTCACACTTTGGTTCAGGTCATTATTCGATTCCTGAGACCATATGCCTTTTTAGTGGCATATAGCATAGCAAGTGCAAACAGTATATACTCCCCTCCTCCTACCGGCGCACCCGATCCGTTGATGGGAGCCACGCTGGTACTGCTGCCATTGGCCTGGCTGGTAGGGCTGGGCGGCCCCTGCGAAAAAACAGGGTTCAGCGTTGCAGAAAGGGTGAAGGCCAATACAAGGGTAAGAAGTCTGAATATTCTAAGCATATTTTTGGTTTTTGGTTTCTGGTTTCTGGTTTCTGGTTTTTCCATAAACGGCTTCCCGGATAAAAGTCCGGGAAGCCGTAAATTATAGTATACTATCGGATTATCA
>CAIPFN010000238.1 GCA_903864265.1 uncultured Bacteroidales bacterium
AAAGGCTTCAATCAGTCGCATCAACTTTTAATGCGGGTTGGAAATTTTACTTATTTTCTATAATTTTCTATACTGCAAACGATTGCATTAGAATGCGCACATTTTATATGGGGAATTTTCTTATATCTTTGCGAAACCAAATATACTTCGTATGAAAAAGATATCGGTTCTTATTATCTGTTTTTTATGTCTGCGGGCTGCCTTCCCTCAGGTTGCCATCGATCATGTGGAACCACCCTGCTGGTGGACCGGCATGAGGAACAACTCCCTGCAGTTGATGATTCACGGGAAAGATATAGGCAAAACCAAGGCTTCGTTCGAATATAGCGGTGTGAAACTAAAAGGCATGAGCAGCACAGGCGCCAATTACCTTTTTGTCGATCTGTCGGTTACCAACAGCGCAAAACCAGGAATTATTACCATACAGTTTAAAGAAAAGGACAGCGTGCTGACCAGCATTAACTATGAGTTGAAAGCCCGTAACCGGGATGCGTACAAACGTGTCGGTTTTAATACCTCGGATATGATCTACCTGATTATGCCCGATCGTTTTGCCAATGGGGATCCTAACAACGACGATATGCCGGGCATGCTCGAAAAAGCGGACCGGAACAGTCCGAACGGTCGCCATGGCGGCGATATTAAAGGGATAGCCGATCACCTCGACTACCTCCAGAAACTGGGAGTTACCACCATCTGGTGTACTCCGCTTCTCGAAAACAACCTGCCTGCCTTTACCTATCATGGTTATGCCATCACCGACCTGTACAAGGTTGACCCTCGTTTCGGCACCAACGAAAGCTACCGCGACTTTGTGACCTCTGCTCATAACAAGGGACTGAAAGTAGTTATGGATATGGTTTTTAATCATTTCGGCATCAACTCTTACTGGATGAAAGACCTGCCGCAAAAAGACTGGGTTAACGAATGGCCTGAATTTACACGTTCCAATTTTCGGGGAGGGGTGATTTCGGACCCTTACCGTTCGCAGTATGATGAAAAGAAAATGTCGAACGGCTGGTTTGATACTTCCATGGCCGATTTTAACCAGAAAAACCCTTATGTTGCTACCTACCTGATACAGAACAGCATATGGTGGATTGAATTTGCCGGTCTGGATGGAATCCGCCAGGACACCTATCCCTATTCGGACAAGGATTTTATGGCTGAATGGATGAAAACTATTCGTGAAGAATACCCAAATCTAAATACGGTAGGTGAAGTATGGCTGAATTACCCGCCCCAGGTGGCTTACTGGCTCGACAACAAGACTAACAAGGATGGATTTCGCTCCAACCTGAGTGATGTTTTCGACTTCCCGCTGATGTTCGCCATTCAGAAAGCTTTCACCGAAAACGAAGGCTGGGATACTGGCCTGGCTCGTTTGTACGAGATACTTTCGCAGGATTTTCTATACAGCGATCCTTCGAAACTGATCACATTTGCCGATAACCACGATATAGAGCGCATGTATGCTGTTTTGAAGACGGTTGATAACGTAAAAATGGCATTGGCTTTTCTTGCTACTACACGTGGATTCCCAATGATTTACTACGGTACCGAAGCCCTCAGCGACCGGGGTTCACTCGAAGGCGACCCGGGCAAACGCAAGGACTTCCCCGGTGGCTGGCAGGGCGACAATGTCAATATGTTTACCGGCCAGAACCTGAGCCCGGAACAGAAAGATGTACTGGATTACACTTCCACCCTTTTCACCTGGCGTAAAGGCAACAAAACCGTACAGCAGGGAAAACTCACCCAATACATCCCTGAAGACGGCATTTATGTGTACTTCCGCACCCTGGGCAAGGAGGCGGTGATGGTAATAATGAATAATAACAAATATGCTAAAACCCTGGTCACCGACCGTTTCGATGAAAACCTGAAGGGATTCAAACGCGGGAAAGACATACTTTTTGGCAGCCCGGTTCAAAATCTCAACACCATTGAAATACCGGGTAAAACCGTTAAAATTATTGAACTTTCCAAATGAGAAAAGACCTCCGATTTGCAGGAATTGTTTTATTGCTTTTCATTTTCCAGGCTTCATATGCCGGGCTCATACGTCTGAACCCCGAAAATCCTTCGCTAAGCGATTCGGTAACCTTGTATTACGATGCAGCCGAAGGCAATAAGGCATTACAGGATTATCCCGGCGACGTTTACCTCCACAGCGGGGTGATTACCAACCACAGCACCGATGTGCACGACTGGAAATATGCCGTGGGCAACTGGGGAAAAGATGACCGGCAGGTTTTGATGAAACGCGAAGGGAAGAACCTGTTCTCGTATCGTTTCGTTATCAAATCTTTCTACAAGTTGCGCCCCGATGACGTGGCCCTTCAGCTGGCTTTCGTGTTCCGCAATATGGATGGAACCCTGGTAGGTAAAACCAAAGACAACGAAGACATTGTAGTACCGGTTAACGGCTTTAAGCCTAAATTAACGACGCCGGCGGAAGGAAACCGGGAGTTGCACAAACTCCTGCATGTCGACCAGCTGCCGGCATCCTGGAATATCATTCTCGAAAAAGGGATGATATCAGTCAGGCCGTTTTCGGCTGATATAATTGAAGTTACCTATCTGCCCGAAGAAAATCCGAAAGCGGACCCTTCCCATTCCGTGATCATGCTGCCCGAAAGAGTATCGGTTACAACAGAAAAGATTCCCTCGGGATATTTGCTGCATTGCGGCCAAATGACCATTACTGCCCATGCCGATCCTTTCTTTCTTACCTATATTTACAAGGGAGATACATTGCTGAGCGAGGAAAGCGGTTTTTTTAGCAGGCCGGGGAATGCTGGAGTCCGCCTGGCGTTGAAGCCGGGGGAAAAGGTATACGGAGCCGGTGAAAGAGCTCTGCCTATGGACCGCCGCGGCAAAAAACTTCCACTCTACAACAGGCCTGCGTACGGGTATGAATATGGAGCCGCCAGCCTCAACTATTCGGTGCCTCTTACCATTTCGTCGCGCAAATACGCCATTCTTTTCGACAATCCTCAGAAAGGATATGTTGATATAGGCAATACCGATGCCTCGGTTACCGAATGGAGCGCTTTGGGCGGGACAGCCCGGTATTATGTGGTTGCAGGCAGTTCCTATCCTGAAATCTCCGCCTCCTACACCCAGCTTACCGGACGCCAGCCCCTTCCTCCCCGCTGGGTACTGGGCAACCTGCAAAGCCGCATGGCCTACCGCAACCAGAAAGAAACCGACAGTATTGTGAGCCTGATGAAAAAGAACGATTTCCCGGTCGATGCTGTTATCCTTGATTTTTACTGGTTTGGCGACAGCATACAGGGTCATCTGGGCAACCTCGACTGGTACAAAAAAGCCTGGCCCGATCCGGCGGGAATGATCGCCAAATTCAGGAACGAAGGCATAAAAACCATACTCATTACCGAACCTTATGTAATAGATACCGTTGCCAACTATAAAGATGCGGCTGCCAAGGGGGTTTTTGTAAGCGATAGCCTCGGTCATCCTTATATCGATAAACAGTTTTATTTCGGCTCGGGTAGCCTGATCGATATTTTTAAGCCCGAAGCCCGTGACTGGTTCTGGCAGAAATACAAAAAACAGATTGATATGGGCGTTGCCGCCTGGTGGGGCGATCTGGGCGAGCCCGAAAGCCACCCTGCCGACATACGCCACGTGAACGGCAAAGCCGACCAGGTTCATAATATTTACGGCCATTACTGGGATAAGATGTTGTTCGAGAAATATGCCGAAAATTATCCAAACACCCGCTTGTTCCACCTGCAACGGTCCGGTTTTGCCGGATCGCAGCGCTATTCCGCCTTTCCATGGACAGGCGATGTATCGCGCAGCTGGGGTGGCTTACAGGCTCAGCTTCCCCTATTGCTCACTATGGGCATGAACGGTCTTGCTTATATTCATTCCGACGCCGGCGGATTTGCCATGGGCGTTCGCGATGATGAATTGTATACCCGATGGCTGCAGTTTGCTGTTTTCACGCCTATCCTCAGGCCTCATGGTTCGGGGATACCAAGCGAGCCGGTGTTCTGGAGCGAAAAAACACAGGATATTGTCAGAGCTTACATGAAACTGCGATATGCTTTGTTACCCTACAATTATACCCTGGCGTACCAGAACGCCACCACAGGCTCACCGCTGATGCGGCCTCTTTTTTACCAGTATCCGGGCGATACGGCTGCCTGCCGTGTTGAAGATGAATACCTGTGGGGCGACAATATGCTGGTTGCACCGGTTATTCAGAAAGGGATTAGCAGCCGCAGCATCTACATGCCGGCCGGCAGATGGTACGATTTCCATAACGGGAAAGAATATACCGGCAATTCCCGCATGGATTTCCCCCTGACTATAGAGAACATCCCTGTGTTTGTAAAAGCCGGCAGTTTTATTCCGATGGCCGTCCCGGTAGCCTCAACAGATTACTACCAGCCAGGCGAATATTTTGTAAAGTATTTCCCGTCGGGGCAATCTGAATTTGTACAGTACGAGGACAACGGCCTCTACAGCCAATCGTTGAGAGAAGGAAAATTTGAGCTGATCACTTACAGGGGATCGCAGGACCGGCTGAAGACCATTGTTTCAATCTCAAAAAAAGGCGCTTGGGAAGGCATGCCTGCCACCCGGACCCTGCATCTGCAGGTAAGGATGGATGCCCCGCCAACGCAGGTAACTATCAATGGTAAAGTAGTCAGGACTGCATCCGGAAAAGGAAGTAAGACTGTGAATAAAACTTCCTGTACCTATGCCGATAAATGGTTGCAAGTGAATTTTGAATGGGATGGAAAACCAGTAACGATAGTTATACCCAAACATTAAAACAAAACCCTCTAAACCAAATCTATGAAAAATTTAACCAAATCCCTTTTTATGTTTTGCTGCATTTCCCTTCTGTTTACCGCATGCAAAACAAAAACTGCTGCTACCGATGTTAAAGCCAACTATCCCGATTGGGCTAAGAACGCTGTAATCTATGAGGTAAATGTGAGGCAATACACCCCCGAAGGCACGTTTAAGGCTTTTGAAGCAAATCTTCCCCGACTGAAAGAGCTGGGTGTGGATATTCTCTGGATCATGCCCATCAATCCCATTGGAATGAAAGACCGTAAATTCCCTGAAGGTTCGAAAACCAGCCTGGGAAGTTACTATTCGGTAAAAGACTACAAGGGCATTAACCCCGAATTCGGAACCGAGGCTGACTTCAAAACCCTGGTTACCAAAGCCCACGAGTTGGGATTTAAAGTGATTATTGACTGGGTTGCCAACCACTCGTCGAGGGATAATGCATGGATTACGGAACATCCCGACTGGTATATGAAGGACAGCACAGGGAAAATACTTGCTCCTTTCGACTGGACCGATGTGGCCAAACTAAATTATGCAAACAAGGATATGCGTGCCGCCATGATTGATGCCATGAAATACTGGGTAAGCAATTGTGATATTGATGGTTTTCGTTGCGACGTAGCCGGTGAAGTTCCTGTTGATTTCTGGGATACAGCCCGTGTAGAACTTGAAAAGCTAAAACCTATGTTTATGCTGGCCGAAAACGAAGACCATGCTGAACTTTGTAAAAAAGCTTTTGATATGAATTATGCCTGGGGCATGCACAGTGTGATGCACAATGTAGCCCAGGGGAAAGATTCAGTCAATCAGATCATTCGCCAGGTCATGAAGGTAGACTCTCTTATGCCGAAAAATGCCATGCAGATGAATTTTGTCACCAATCACGACGAAAATTCATGGAACGGAACCGTTACCGAAAAATTCGGCGATGGAGGAAAAGCTTTTGCCGTACTAACCTATACTCTACCGGGCATGCCTTTGATTTACAGCGGACAGGAAGCCGGGCTTAACAAACGTCTGAGATTTTTCACAAAAGATACCATCAGCTGGACCAACCTGGAACTGGTTCCTTTTTACCAGGCCCTGAATAAACTGAAACACAGCAACGAAGCCTTGTATAACCCTCCTTTTGGCGGCACTTTCGAAAAAATAAAAAACACTGAACCCACGAAAGTGTTAAGCTTCCTGCGTGCTAAAGGCGATACAAAAGTCCTGGTAATTGTCAACCTGTCTGCATCAGCAGTTTCAGTTGCAGTTAAAGGGGATATAATCAACGGAATTTATAAAGATGCTTTTACCGGTGTGGAAACAAAGGTTGAAAAGAAAGAACCTATGAATATAGAAGCCTGGGGATATAAAGTGCTGGAAGGAAAATAAAAAGTCAGATTTACTGTTGCCCCTTCAACTTAGGAAAGTTGAAGGGGCTTTTTTATGAGTGATAAAACCAGAGAAGCCCTGAATTCCGGCAAGCTTTAGATTTCTGTTTCCTCAAAATATGTCATGCATTTTCAAAATTCAAAGCATGCATTTTCAAAGTTTGAAACATGCATATTCAAAATTCAAATCATGCATTTTCAAAATATGGTGTATTTTTGTCACACATTTACAAGGTATTATAAATCTGAAACGTTCTCTTAAAGCATCCA
>CAIPFN010000239.1 GCA_903864265.1 uncultured Bacteroidales bacterium
ACATGGAACCCGGAACCCCCCGTTGGCGCGCGTCTCACTTTTCAAAAATATTCTCCCCGCTCTTGTTTTCTGACGCGTGCCGGCACCAACCTGATCAAAACCTTGTGAATGGCCTTTAAAACACAGGACTTTGAAGATATATCATTTTTATTGGAGATATCAGCCTGTTTGTGTCGTGTGCCGGTAATTTAATATTTATGGAGTTTTGAGTGCACGCGTCAGAAAATAAGACGCGCGCAAACAGAGCCAATTTATCTTATTCCACCACCATCTTTCCCAAGCCTGTCAGCTTACCGCCTTTTGTGGTAAACCATAGCAGGTAAAAGCCCGGCTGAAGGTCCCCGCAGTTCAGCTCAGTTTGGCAGGAGTTAATATGTTCTATTTGCCGTACTTTCGTGCCGGCCGTGTTATAGATTATAAGCGTTCCGTTTTCCATAGCCGATGAAGTACGTATAGTGAGCGTAGCCGTATTCCGGAAAGGGTTGGGCGAAACGCTCAGGCTAAGCATTTCGGCGGCCAAAGGGGTTGCGGTATTTACATTCAGTCCGTTTCCTTCGCCGGGAGTGCCGTGGGGCGGCATGATGCTGGCCTTCCAGCTCTGTGCCAGGGCATTGTCGAGGGCAGGCGATATCAGTTCGAGGCTGGCCCCGTGCCCATCGGCTTCAGTGGGCCAGGGAGCCGCATCATCGTAATGAACGGTGTCAACCAGGGTGCCGGTATTATTATATAATCGTATCAGCTCGCCGCTGCCCGAAAGCCCGAAACCCATGGGCCCCACATAGTTGGTCACTGCCGGGAATAAGCTGTGAAACTTGCTCATATCATTGGCAATCACCAGGTAGCCCTGCGAAGGAATAAGCGTTCCCTGAGCGAAAACAAAGGCATGCAGATCGTCTTCATCCTTGAAAACCCAGTTGCTGATATCCAGAGCATAGTCCTGTGGATTATACAACTCCACCCAGTCGCCGGCATCGAAGGCGGCATCCGAATTATAGTTGATCTCGTTAATCACCAGCGAATCGGCAAAAACCCTGGGGACAAATACCGCCAGCACGCTATCGCCGGCATTCAGCTGTAACTGTATATTCAGCGCGCTGTCCGAAGGATGTACCGGGCTGTTCTTCACTTCCCAGTGATCGAAACGGAACTGCTGGTTGGTTTCCACGGCCGTAAGCCGGGTATCCATGCCGCCATAGTAGTTGCCTGCAAAGGGAAATTCCTTCAGCCTGAGGGAGTTCAGCTGTACCTGTCCCGCGGCAGGAGGGTCAATGTTTACCACCAGCGGATAAGGGCCGGTGAGCGAGTAGCATTCGTTAAGACCGGCGGTTACCACATTATAGCGGGTATTAATGAAATCACGTATCTTCTGCACGTTTCCGTTCCATTCGGGTACGCTGCCTCCCCAGCGGGCGCAGTGTTTCTGCATCTCGGGAGCGATCAGGCCCACCATGCTGTCGTACAGGGTAATCATATTCGAAGGCTTGAAAGCCGTATTCAGCAGGTCGGCGTAGCGCGACACATAATACTGCTCGAAATCAGGGTTCTGCCTTAGCTTATTGAGTATGATCACATGCCCGTCGGGGTCGGATGCGCCCGAAATGCTTTCCTGGAAACAGGGCGGAACATAAGGCGTTTGAGCCGGTATACCGGTATAATTGATATAATGCCCGAAGGTGGCATCCTCGTCCCACAGCATATATCCCCAGCGCTGATGACTGCCGTTGGGATTGGTGCCCTTCCACCAGCCAACGTTCCAGTTGAGCCAGTCGGAACATACCACATAGGAATTCAGCAGCATATAATCCACCAGGCTGGCACCATCGAAGCGGGATTCCACATAGGCATAATCGGCCGGATTGGCCATATTATGGGTCATAATATAATTGTACAGGGCATCCCAGTCGTCGAAGGCAGCCTGTCCGCCATATTCGGCCCAGGTATTTCCCCACAGCATCAGGTAATACAGGTTGTACTTATCCTGGTCGTAATAATATTTGGTATAATCATGATCATTGGGCTTTTCGCGAATGGAGTAAACACCCCAGTACTGACCGTTGGCAAAGACGATACAGCGGGCCGATTTACGCTCGTCGAGGCTCATGCCTGCCTTCACCGACACGGTTTGAACAAAGTCGTCGCGCATCAGGGCACTCGAGTCGATGCCGGGATAATTATCATCGCCACAGGCACGCAGTATGACTTTCTGGTATTCATCCCTGTCAGTATCCGAGAACAGGTGTTCGAGCAGGGCGTAGTTATAGCCGCATTCATCACGCATCTTGTAATCGACGCTGCGCTGTGGATGTATCCACGAATCCTGACCGTGCTTGCCGAATTCGCCATAGCCGGCCGTAGTGCGTACTTTGGCGGTATTGTAATATTCGATGGAACCCCAGGGAACCAGATAGCCATCGCCGTTAAGCAGGTTCAGCAGATCGGTGCCGGCAACCGAGACGACAGGCAGGCTGAAGTTTTCGTTGATAAAGTAGGTGTTAAACTCAATGAATCCCGGCAGTATATCCGCATTATTGCTGAATACCCTTGCTTTTACCACCCTGGTTGTACTTACGGGTATGGGTGAAGTATATACAGGCGAGAAGGCCGTTGGCTCATTACCATCGAGGGTATACCTGATTTTAGAATCCGGCTCGGTAGTGCTGATGCTCACCGAAAATCCCGAACTGTAAAAACCTCCGACCTTACTAATAAGCGGCTTATCAGCATAGCGTGAATAGACAGTGATGTTATTCGACATTCCCGGTGTGGGTGCGGTAAACACGCCCCAGACGGCACCGCCATCTGTTTTCCGGCCATTTGAATGCTCTTTTTGAGTCAGGGAAAGTTGTTGCTGGTCGATAATAAATCCCGATGGGTCGGCAAAAACGATGGATTCGGGCGTAGCCCTGGTTTGTGTAAGTTTAAAGCTGGTATGCAGATCTTCGGAAGTGCCGAGGTCGCGGCCCGAAGCCCAGACGCGCTTAAAGCCATGGGCAGGGATAAGTGTTCCGGCCGGGAAGGCCCATTTGGCGGAGGCCGCGGGATTATCGCTCAGGAAGTATCCGCCTATATTTACTACCGAGCCGGAAGTGTTATAGAGTTCAATCCAGTCTTCGTATTGCTGAAAATCATCCTGAAAGCTTTCGAAATTCGAGCAGGAATATTCATTGATAACTACCTGCGAGCAGACTTTGCCGGGCAGGATGCACAGCAGCAACAGCGAAAGAGAAGCGGCTAAAAATAGAAGGAATCGGTTCATATGGATATGGGATTTGCAGGAGCATGGTGGTACTAACAAAAATAAAGATAATACATATAGGCTGGTATAATACAACAAGCTTAAAGCAGAAAAATAGCACAAAATAGCAAAATGTGTTTTTATAGAGCCGTCAGGAACTAAGCAAAATAAAATCCGTTTGCGCGTCTTCCCTATAATTTCCTCAATACGTTTACTTCTCAAAAATTCTGATCAATTCGTTTTGTAAATCATCAGCATTAATATTGCTTCTAATGACTTTTCCGTTAGGATCTATCAGGATCGTGAAAGGAATACTATGAACATTGTAAATAGCAGCTATTTCACTGACTTTCCCTTTCAGATCTGATATTTGAGGCCAGGGAATTTTATCCTCATTTATAGCCCTGGTCCACTCTTTTTCCTCATTATCTAATGAGAAACCAAGAATATCGAAACCCATGCTTTTGTACTTCAAATATATTAGTAACATCTTCTGAGCCTGCAACCGGCAAGGGCCACACCAACTCGCCCAATAATCGATAAGCAGATACTTCCCTTTAAAGTCTGAAACTGAGATTATTTTTCCATCGGGTGTTTTAGCACTAAAATCAATGATTTTTGTGCCAACCCTAAGTAGTGAATCGACTTTGAAAAACTGAAGGACAATTCTACCTTCTTTACAATTTAACACGCTCTCGGGAAATTTCTGATAAAGCAGAAACATGCTATCTTTAGAAAAGGGTCTTGGGTAGTACGCATTAAACCAAGTATAAAAACAATGTATTGCTGCATAGGTATTAATATTCTCCGAAACGGCTTTATACCAGGCATAAGCAATGTTTGTCCAAGCTTGTTGATTTATTACACCCAGGCGATTTATTGCGGATGTATCTCTTAGTTCCCTGTAAATGTTCATAGAATCGCCGGATTGGTTTAATTCAGCGACGAATTCGTTACCTGCTGACCGAATCCTTCTGTATATATCGTTTTCTTTTAAGTCTTTGACGATTGATTTCCATATAAAACTTGTGTTCAATTGAATATGTACAGTAGGTTCAACATACAGAAATTCAAAGCGGCCTTTACTACCGGGTTTGGTAAGTGTTATTTTGGTTGGCTTTGGATATTGTTTATAAAAATCAAATACTCCATTAATGATATTTGCCGAATCATTCAGAACATCATTTTCGTATAAAAATAATAAGCCGTTGTCTTCAGGTTTAGAGGTAACAGTAATGGTTTGACCATGAATAGTAACATTGTGTAATATCAAACAACCTATTACTGAGAGAAAAAGTCTAAATAGTTTTTTCAGTTTCATTTTCAGATAAAATATTTATCTCTTCTTTAGTCCCTGTTGTCCCGGATCTGTGCCCTCTGCCACCTGTCATATTAAAGTCAGGGGTTATTCTAATTTAAAGTCTGCTAATTCGTAGTTTGCGTTTCGTCCTGCTTGGTCAGTCTGTTTCAGTATGCCTTTTTCTACCAGGTCTTTTATGTCGCGTAAAGCTGTATCGGTAGAGGTTTTGACAATTTTAGCCCATTTTGAGGTTTGTAGTTTTCCTTCAAAATCATCAAAGAGTTTGTTCAGTATGATGCGTTGGCGTTCGTTGATGGGTGTGTGTTGGTGCAATTTCCAAAACTCAGCTTTACGCAATATCTTCTGTGTGATGTTTTCGGTTGAGAGCATGGCATTTTTGAGGCAATGCAAATACCAGTCGATCCATTCGGTAATGTCGCCCGAACTATGTTGAACTTTTTGCAGTACTTCGTAATAGAGTTTGCGCTCGGCTAATATCTGGCGCGACATACTGTAAAAACGTTCACCACTGCCTTCGGCACAGGCAAGCAACATATCGGATAGGGCTCTTGCAATTCTGCCATTTCCGTCATCAAAAGGGTGAATGATGATAAACCAAAAGTGCGCTATGGCGGCTTTCAAAACAGGATCAATGGAGTTTTCGTTGTTGAACCAATTTAAAAACTTGTCCATTTCCATTTTTACCAATTCGGGCTTTACGGCTTCGTAATGCAATTTTTCTTTACCCATAGCGCCCGAAACCACCTGCATTTCACCGGTTCGGTATCGTCCCACTTCTATTAAATATGGTCCGCTGTACCCAGTGGGGAAGAGTGCAGCATGCCAGCCAAACAAACGTTTTTCGGTTAAGGGTAAAGTGTATCGTTGGGTGGCATCCAGCATCATTTCTACAACGCCTTCAATGTGGCGGTTGCCCGGTACAAGTCCTGCGGTGTTTATGCCCAAACGTCTTGCTATGGACGAACGTACCTGCTCATAATCGAGTACTTCGCCTTCTATTTCTGAGGATTTTACTACGTCAAAGGTTAAGGCGGTTAGCGTGGCTTCTTCCTTGGCCGAAATGCCCAAAGTGTTCATTTGCCCTATTATTTTACCTTGCATAAGCCTCACTTCGCCAAATATAGCATTTATGGCTTTGTCCTGCCACGAAAAATCTGTCCAGTTTGGGTACTCGTAAATGTATTTAGCCATTACCTGAGAGTATTGTGCGGTAAATATACATATTAATTACCGCAAATATGCGGCGTTAATTTTATTTTTTCACCGCAAAGGGAATAGACTTCCCAGCCGCACTTATTTCTGCAGCCTGAAATAGACCGGCATATTAAACAAAACCCTGACGCGTTTCCCGTTCTGCTTGCCCGACACCCATTTAGGCATCATTTTCACCACCCTGAGGGCTTCCTCATCACAGCCTCCGCCAATACCGCGCAGGATTTTCGCATCCGTTACATTTCCTTTGGTATCAACCACAAAGGATACATAAACTGTTCCCTGTATGCCGTTTTCGGCAGCCTGCTGAGGGTACACTATATTTTCGGAAAGGAATTTATTCCTTTCGGTTTCGCCTCCGGGAAAGGAAGGCATTTCCTCTACAACAGTAAAAACAGCATCTGATTCCTTTGCCATCTCCGTTTTATATGCCACTATGCCGGCTACTTTACTTTTAACTGCCTCAGCCGCTTTGCCGGCCACCACGGGTTTAACTTCTTCATTAACCGCCACGGCTGCCGGTGCCGGCTGATCCCCGGTAACTGCCAATGCTGCCTGTGCCTGCTGATCTCTGGCAATAGCCACGGCTTCGGAAGTGGCCTTCAGTTCGTCCTGGTTCTGGCTCGTTTCCTCGTCAACAAAGGCCTCGGCCACGGGTGCCCGGAACGGTCTGCTAACGGCATGACGGCTTTTCCTGTTCATGGCCATCACCGGTTTGTACACCGTAGTGCTATCGCCGGTATGACTTGCCGCCAATTCCGCTTCCTGAGCTGCCTGCTCGGCGAGTTTCCGCTTATCCGAAAGATTTTGTACCCAGAAAATATAAAACACTCCGACGAAAAGCGCTATTGTGGCGGCGGTGGCCATCCACACGAAGGGCTTATATGAGATGCGCTTTATTCCGGGGTTTGAGACGCGCACACGGGAACGAACCTTATGCCTGATCCGCTCATTGATGGTTTCGGTGCGGGCCTGGAATTCACGATGGGACCAGCCTGCTGCGGTTCGGGCACGCTCAGCGGCCAACTGATCCCCATTGCCGGGTTTTAGGGTTTCAGCATCCGGCTTTGCATGCTTAGCCTGGCCCGGCGAAGCATCCGCATGATTCTTTTTTAGCCACATCCTCAGGCCATCCACCGAGTCGGAACAGAGCGGGCAACCTTCCACATGCCGCTGAGCCATAATGAGTTCTTCGCCCAACAGCGCATCGGACACCAAATTCATCAGCGCATCGCCCGTCAGGCAACCGGAGGGCATAAACAAGGCCGATGACTTTTTCTTCCTGTCATTCATAGCGTTCCATCCTTTCCATCAATAGCTTCAGATTGCGTTTGCCGTTTTGTATATGGCTTTTTACTTCGTTGTAGGAATACCCCGTAATTTGCTCCACTTCCCGGTACGACTTTTCGTCGAGGTAAAACAGCTCAACGCATTGCTTTTGCTCGGGACTGAGCACGTTTATAGCTGTTTCGAGGTAGCGGATCCGGTGCTCCCCGTCGGGCCCTCCCAGCAGATGATTGCTATGGACGGATTCCATAAGTTCTGCTTCCAGTTTCTTTAGCTTGTCCTCCATCATGCGCACACCCGACTTTTTCCGCCTGAGGTGCATCAGGGATTCGTTTTTGGTAAGGGTATAAATCCAGCTCTTGAAATTATGGATCTCCGATTTCTTTAACTGTTCGAACAGTTTCTCAAAAACCAGCATCACCGTGTCTTCGGCATCGGCATCGTTGCCCAGGTATTTATAACTGACGGTAAAAAGCAAATGGGTATAGCGTTCGTATAGCACCCCTATAATCTCCCGGTTGTGCGTAAGCATATACTGCGACACGAGTTGCTCATCGGTTAATGAAAGCAAATCCTTTTTATCGTCTTTTCTGAAAAAACGCAGTGCCAAGCGGGGGAGATTTTGTACAAAGATACGGATTTGCCGGGTAGGTACCGGGAGACTGGGGAAGCGGCTTAGGACTAAAAGTTAAAAACCGGAGCTGCTTTACAGCCAGCCCCCCTTTTACTGAGGGCAAACACTTTATCAGAACCGAAAACACAGTCTGCCTAAAGAAACTGCAGTTGGTATTTCCCACTGTATGCAAGCAAAAAAATCCCCGCCTCATCACTGAAACGGGGATTTCACAAAGGCTATTGCGGCTTAAATGGATACTTTCAAACTCAGTTCTTTCAACTGTTCTTCCGAAATGCGTGAAGGCGAATCTATCATCACATCGCGGGCGGCATTGTTTTTAGGGAAGGCGATATAGTCGCGTATGGATTCGCTTCCGCCAAACAGCGAACATAAGCGGTCGAAGCCAAAGGCTATGCCGCCGTGGGGAGGAGCGCCGAATTCGAAGGCGTTCATCAGGAAACCAAACTGGGCTTGTGCATCTTCCTCGCTGAATCCCAGCAGTTTCAGCATTTTGTGCTGCAGGGGTTTGTTGTGGATACGTATGGATCCGCCACCCACTTCCACTCCGTTGATCACCATATCGTAGGCATTGGCCCGAACGGCTCCCGGATCGGTTTCGAGCAGGGCGATATCTTCGGGTTTAGGAGAGGTAAACGGGTGATGCATGGCGTAAAACCGCTTGGAGTCCTCGTCCCATTCCAGCAGCGGGAAATCGTACACCCAAAGCGGGGCAAAGGTTTCGGGGTTGCGCAATCCCAGGCGGCTGCCCATCTCGAGGCGCAGATCATTTAAGGCTTTGCGCGTTTTATTGGCCTTGCCTGCCAGTATAAGCATCAGGTCGCCGGGTTTGGCATCCAGAGCCTCGGCCCATTTTTTAAGGTCTTCGGGGGTATAAAATTTGTCGACCGACGATTTCAGGGTGCCGTCGGCGGCATAGCGCACATAAATCAACCCGCCGGCCCCAACCTGAGGTTTCTTCACAAAGTCGGTAAGTTCGTCCAGCTGCTTGCGGGTGTATTCGGCACAACCCGTGGCATTGATACCCACCACCAGTTCGGCTTCGTCGAAAACCTTGAAATCCCTGCCTTTCGCAAGCTCATCCAGCTCAACGAAAGCCATTCCAAAGCGCAGATCCGGCTTGTCGCTTCCGTAATATTTCATGGCATCGGCCCAGGTCATACGCGGCAGTTTCACTATGTCGACGCCTTTAACCGTTTTAAACAAATGCTTGGTCAGGCCTTCGAAAGTGTCAAAGATATCTTCCTGGGTAACGAACGACATTTCGCAGTCGATCTGTGTAAACTCAGGCTGACGGTCGGAGCGCAGATCCTCGTCGCGGAAACATTTAACGATCTGGAAATAGCGGTCGAAACCGGCAACCATCAGCAATTGTTTAAAGGTTTGGGGCGATTGCGGAAGGGCATAAAATTCACCCGGATTTACACGTGAAGGCACCACGTAGTCGCGTGCCCCTTCGGGCGTACTCTTGATCAGGACAGGGGTTTCCACTTCAATAAAGTTGAGGCTGTCCATATAGTTGCGGGTCTGGAAAGCCATGCGGTGGCGCAGTTCCATATTGCGCTTCACCGTGTTGCGGCGCAGGTCCAGGTATCGGTATTTCATGCGGAGCTCATCGCCCCCGTCGGTATTATCCTCTATGGTAAAGGGCGGCGTTTTCGACTCGTTGAGTACATCGAGTTTTTCAACCGCAATCTCAATATCGCCGGTAGCCATTTTGGCATTCTTGTTACTGCGTTCGGCAACGGTACCTTCCACCAGTATCACATATTCGCGGCCCAGCTTGCGGGCTTGTTCCCACAGGCTTGCATGGGTTTCGGTATTGAAAACCAACTGTGTAATCCCATACCGGTCGCGAAGATCGATGAAAGTCATTCCTCCCAGGTCGCGCGAGCGCTGAACCCAGCCGGTTAATACAACATTGTGGCCCACCTGGGCCATATTCAGTTCTCCACAAGTATGTGTACGAAGCATATTTCTTTGATTTATGAAAGCCTGCAAAAGTAAGAATTTTTTAGACGGTAACGTTGCCGATGGAATATTGACTGACGGTGGATTTGAAATTCCGCCTGTCGTAGGACGGAAAACCTCCCGATCAGCAGGCTTTGTTTAAACCTGATCAGTTAACCGACAAGGCCGTAATCGGGCATATCCTTTGTCCGGTTATGGAAGTAAAAGCTGTATTCACACACCCTAAATCCGAAAGTGCCGGTTTCTTATGCTGTTTTTATTTCCCGTGACCGGGTCAGCGAAAGCGGTCTCCTTTGCAACAATTTTACAGAAAAAGTAAAATTATTTTCACAAAAAGTCTTAAAACCAGGCTTTGTAAGCTCCAAAACACTTGATTTCACCCCTCAAATTCATTACCTTTGCACACTTTTCCTGAAACAAACACAAACCCTAAATATATGAAACTCTCGCAATTCAGGTATCATCTGCCAAACGAACTGATTGCTCTTCATCCGGTCGAAAACCGTGATGAATCGCGATTGATGGTACTCGACCGGAAAACACAAACCATTGAACACAAAACATTCAAGGATGTACTGAATTATTTTGGAGACGGGGATGTTTTCATTCTGAATAACACAAAGGTTTTTCCTGCACTTTTATTGGGCGAAAAAGAGAAAACAGGTGCTAAAATCACTGTTTTTCTTTTACGCGAACTCAACAGTGAAGCTCGTTTGTGGGATGTTCTGGTGGATCCGGCACGTAAAATCCGCATCGGCAATAAATTGTATTTTGGTGATGATGATTCATTGGTTGCTGAAGTCATTGACAATACCACCTCCCGCGGACGCACCCTGCGTTTCCTTTTCGACGGTCCTTACAGCGAATTTAAACGTACCATAGAATCGCTGGGGCGCACCCCTCTTCCCGAAGAACTGCAGCGTCTACGTGATATTGAGCCTGACGACAAAGAGCGCTACCAGACCATTTACGCGAAAAATGAAGGTGCCGTGGCCGTTCCTTCCGCCGGACTGCATTTCAGCCGCGAACTCATGAAACGTCTTGAGCTTTCGGGGGTGAATTTTGCTGAGGTCACACTGCATGCCGGTCTTGGAAATTTCCGCGCCATCGACGTGGAAGACCTCACCAAGTACAAAATGGACTCGGAAGAACTGCTTATTGAAGAAGATCAGGCCCTGATCGTAAACAGGTCGATAGAAGCACGCAAAAAAGTATGTGTTGTGGGCACCACCACCATGAAGGCGGTTGAATCGTCGGTTACCATCTCAGGCCAGTTGAAGCCTTACAGCGGGTGGAGCAACAAATTCATCTTCCCTCCTTACGATTTCAGCATAGCTTCCAGTATGATCACCAATTTCCACCTGCCACAGTCACCTATGATGATGATGGTAGCCGCCTATGCAGGATATGATTTGCTGATGAAGGCCTATAAGGAAGCCGTAGCACAGAAATACCGCTTCTTTACCTATGGCGATGCGATGCTGATACTGTAATTGCAAAAAAAGACTATCTGAATTAAAAAGAATCCCTTCGGAAGAGGGGATTTTTTTTTGACCTTTGCAGTTCCCCGAATCTAAATACGGGAATAAAACGCTAAGCCTATGGTTGGATTTTTCCGGAACCTTGCGGGAGAAATCCAATCTGGGAGTTTCCACACCCCGTAAAACAACGCTTTTTTTATTACTTGTCCATACCAAAACCCTATCAGTGCCATGGAATCCATCCGCAAAATATATAAAACCGGCCTCGGTCCTTCGAGCAGTCATACCATGGGGCCGCGTTTTGCCGCCGATAAATTCAGGTCAAAAAACGAGCAGGCCACCCAGATCCGTATCACGCTTTACGGCAGCCTGGCCGCTACAGGCAAAGGGCATCTGACTGATAAAGTGCTGAGGGAGTCCTTTCCCGCTGATACGGTGAAAATAATCTGGGAAAAAGATACCGTGCTTCCCCAGCATCCGAACGGGATGAAATTCGAAGCCCTTAATGAAGAAGGGGCCTTGCTAGATGAATGGACGGTTTTCAGCGTGGGAGGCGGCGATATAGAAGACGACGAACTGAAATCGCAGAAAGTGCATGTTTATCCCCACACCAAAATGAACGATATCCTGAAATGGTGCCAGCAGAATGGGCGCACCCTGTGGGAATACGTCGAAATTCATGAAGGCCCGGGGATATGGGATTTCCTGGCCGAAGTATGGCAAGCCATGAAGGAATCCATTACCCGGGGCCTGGAGCACGAAGGTGTGCTGCCAGGCATTTTGCATTTGCCGCGCAAAGCCTCTTCCTATTATATCAAAGCTAAAAGTTCAGCCGGGAGCCTGCAGAAAAGGGCCCTGGTATTTGCCTATGCCCTGGCTGTTTCCGAAGAAAATGCCGGCGGAGGAACCATTGTTACCGCGCCTACCTGTGGTTCGTGCGGGGTAGTGCCGGCGGTGTTATACCATGTTCAGAACACCTATGATTTTTCGGATACAAAAATACTTCGTGCTCTGGCTACCGCAGCCCTGATTGGAAACCTGGTAAAAGAAAATGCATCCATTTCGGGCGCACAGGTCGGATGCCAGGGCGAAGTGGGAACAGCCTGTTCGATGGCGGCAGGAGGCGCGGCTCAGCTTTTCGGTGCAACCCCTACCCAGGTGGAATATGCCGCCGAAATGGGCCTGGAGCATCATCTTGGCCTCACCTGTGATCCCGTTGCCGGACTGGTACAGATTCCCTGCATCGAGCGCAATGCTATAGGCGCAGGGCGTGCCATGGATGCCAGCGCATATGCCTTGCTGTCCGACGGCCATCATCGCGTAAGCTTCGATAAAATATGCCTGGCCCTGAACCAAACCGGCCACGACCTGCCCGATATCTATAAGGAAACATCCGAAGGAGGACTGGCTTTGCTGATTAAATAGTGTATGTGCAAAAAAAATTTCTGAAAAGATAAATCCTCCCCCCCCTCCCCTTGTCGCCCCTCGCCTTGTCCCCCCTTCCCCTTGTCTCCCCATCCCCTTGTCTCCCCATCAATCTCATCAATCCCATCAATCCCATCAATCTCCTCAATCCCCTCAATCCCCTCAATCCCATGAACAAATTCGCCATCATAGTCGCCGGTGGAACCGGAACCCGCATGCAGGGCGATGTGCCTAAACAGTTTATGTTGTTGAAAGGCAAGCCCGTCATTTTACATTCGGCTGAAGCTTTTCATGCCTTTGATGCGGCCCTCAGCATCATACTCGTGGTTCATTCCGCATATGTTGCCTATTGCCGGGAAATGCTGAGGCATTTAAATATCGCCATACCGCTTCGTATCGTGGCGGGAGGCGAAACCCGTTTCGAGTCGGTGCGGAACGGGCTGGATGGTATTGGCAGTGACGGACTGGTGGCCGTTCATGATGCCGCCCGCCCGGTCATCCACACGGACTTTATAGCTCATTTGTTTGCGGAAGCCGAAAAGTACGGGTCGGCTGTGCCGGGAATCGCTTTAAACGATACCATCCGCATGCTTGAAGGGGAAGAGTCGAAACAGCTGGATCGCACCTTGCTGCGTGCCATGCAGACGCCACAGGTTTACAGGGTTTCGGAGTTAAAGGATGCCTATACCCAGGCCTTTCAGCCCCAGTTTACCGACGATGCCTCGGTGATGCAATCGGCAGGATTCCCGCTGCATTTAACCGAAGGCCGTTCAGGGAATATCAAGATTACCCATCCCCAGGATATTGCGCTGGCTGAAGTGCTCTTAGGGATTTAGGTCAGGTTTGAGAAGATAAAGGCTGAAATGGCCGGTAAAATAAATCCTGTATTACTTTGCCGGATTCGCCGATGATGTCCTTCCTTTCCATTCATATTTCCATATATTCCCGGCTATTCCTACCACAACAGTATAAACTGCATTTATCAATTCCATTACGGGAAACAACCACAACAGGGAACTGCTTTTCTGAACCCGGCTATAGCTAAGCAATAAAGGTATATCTACAAGTAGTTTTACCAGGTACAAACCCATAAACAATGCAGGAAATCCAGGGATAAACAAGGCCGCGAAAGCAGCTGTCAGCAGGCAGGTGTTAGTCAGAAAAACCAGTATGGACGTAGCAATCAGCAGGGGATCGGTATACCCCCGGCTTTTGGAAACCCAACGTAAGCGCTGCTGAATAAACGGCTTGAAGCCCTGCACAGCCGGGGTGTTTACAATGGCCGCTTCCGAACGCAAAAACCGTATGGCTTTTGACCCGAAGCTATTTTTGATGCTCATCAGCAGGAACATATCGTCGCCCGAAGGGAATTGCAGGTTGGAGGTAAAGCCGCCGCAGCTTTCGTATGCCTGTCGCGTGAAAGCCATATTTGCCCCGTTGGCCAGCAGCGGAAATCCGGCCTGGCACGAGCCGGCTGCCGACGAAATCAGGCTGGTAAATTCCAGCGACTGCAGTTTACCAAATAAACTTCCGCCATCCGTCATACGCACCGGGCCAAGTATCATATGCGGCTTATGCACTGCATAAAAGGCTGCCATTTCCGAAATCCATCTACAGCCGGCAGTACAATCGGCATCGGTAATCACAATCAGTTCGCCGCCTGATATCCCTATTCCCCGGTTCAAAGCTGCTTTTTTCCCGCTCCCGTTTTCCTGCTTAAGCAAAACCAGATTCATCCTTTTCGCATTGCCCTGTCGGGTGAGGAAATCTTCGATTAACAAAGCGGTATTATCCGAAGAATGATCGTCAACAATAATGATTTCAAGCCACTTGGAAGGATAATCCTGGCACGAAAGGCTCTGGAGCAGAGCGTTTATATGCAGCGCTTCATCACGTACCGCAACTATTAAACTGATTTTAATCCGGGGATGAAGTTCCTGATTCGTAAAGACAGGCAGCTTCAGCCATCCTGAAGTTATAGCCGTAATCAGCACCATATACCCCAGGAAAACAACAAATGAAGCTGACAGGAAGATCATCGCCTGAAAAATTTAAGCCTGAATACAACTGCAACCCCGGCCAGCGAGGGCACGGCTATGTTTATCAGCCAGATGAGCGTGGACGCCGAAACTACCGCCAGGGTTGCAGCTGAATCCAGTCCGTTGTTTCCTGCAATTAAGCCGAAAAGAAATACGGATACGGAACCCCTTACCCCGAGTTCAGTAAGGGCCACGGTTGGTATTGCCGCCAGGGCCAGGTATATAACCGGGATCACCATCATGCATTGAAACAAAGTGAAATTTACTTCCATCAGGCGGAGGGCCAGGTAAAACTGGAAGGAGAAAACCAGGTAACGCAGGGTGCTGAGCAAAACCGTTTTTGCAAGCAAAGGCTTCGGGCAATCGGCGATGGCATCGATGCTGTCCCTGATCCGCAGCGAATATTTTGAGGGTATCAGTATGGAAATCCGGTGCAATACCGAAATATTAAAAAAGACAAAAATCAGGGCTGCCGAAGCGGTGAGCAGGGTGAGCGAGAACCCCCTAACCAGCCAGGTACTGTCGGACATCAGCAGGGGCAGGTAGCGGGGGGCATAAAACACATAGGCAAGGGTTCCCAGTACGATGGTAACCAGCAACTGGCTGAAACTTCCCACGATGGTGAGCAGTATGGCTTTCAGCGGATCCGTTTTGCGAAGTATAAAAACCCGTCCCAGAAACTCCCCCACCCGGTTCGGGGTGAAGATACTCACGGCCAGTCCGCCCAGTACCGCCTGGTATGCCTTTCCGAAACGTATACTCTCGGCCCTGGCGATGAGCCACTTCCATTTCAGGGATTCAATTCCCCAGTTTAACACCATGAGCAGGAACAAGGCTGAAAATATATAAATTACATCCGTATTCCCCAGTACCGATTGGATAAACGTACCAACCTGCCCGGCAGGAAGGGCGAAAATACGGTACAAAATATACGAAAGCGCCAGCGTGGCAATGAGAAGCCGGGTGGCAATATCCAGTGTTTTTTGTACTTTTGGCGTGAAGGTCACAATCAGGGTTTTGGTTTCGGTGATCAGGGTTTTAGTATCTGCATTCAGAAGTTATGGAACCCCGGCATTTCCCCGGAACCTGGAACCTGGAACCCGGAACCCGGAACCCGGAACCTGGAACCCGGAACCCGGAACTTCATCCATTTGGCAGACCGTTTCTAACAACATAATTTATCAAAACTTTGGCAAGCGAACGCATTATTTTAGGCATAGACCCCGGAACCAACATCATGGGCTTCGGATTAATTGTGGATAAAGGTAAGAAAATTGAATTGATTGCACTGGATGTGATAAAACTTGACCACCTGGATACACATCCGCTCAAGCTGAAAATGATTTTCGAAAAGGTGCTGGGCCTGATCGATCATTTCCATCCCGACGAGGTAGCCCTGGAAGCGCCGTTTTTCGGCAAGAATGTTCAAAGTATGCTTAAACTGGGGCGTGCCCAGGGCGTGGCCATGGCTGCCGCCCTGTACCGCGATATTCCTATTTTTGAGTATTCCCCGCGTAAGGTTAAGCAATCCATCACCGGGCACGGAAACGCCTCCAAGGAACAGGTTTCGGCCATGATAAACCGGCTGGTGGTGATTGCCGAACAGCCTAAATATTTTGATGCCACCGACGCCGTGGCCGTAGCCTGCTGTCATTATTTCCAGCGCACGGCCGAAGGACCGGCTACCAGCTATACCGGATGGGGTGCATTTGTGAATAATAACCCGGATAGGGTGAAGTGAAGAATGTGGGATGTCGGATTTCGGATGTGTGATTTCGGATGTTGGGGACGAGAAGTTTGAGGACGAGAGGTTTGAGAAATGTAGCTGTTGTAGGTTATTCTGGTTTGTTATTCATCAATCCATTCATCGCTCACGCCATGTGCTGATCATGATAAATAGCTTTATAACAAACACTTAATATTTAGGTAAAATAACCATATATCATCTTCCGGCAGGCCCGCCAGGAGATAGTTTGGCATTATAGATTCCGATAAGAACTATCGCGTTTTTCGGGTCAGGGTTTCACCACAGTGCGAATAACTCCTGTGGTTTTGGCCGAACGTCCTGACTCATCGGAAATCCAGGTCGGAACAGAACTGAACTAAAATAGCCCTTACATCAGTTTCTGGTACGCCTGCCACCAGCGGTCGGGAATCTCGTCTTCGAGGGCGGTTTGGTAGTCGGCGGCGGAACAGGGGACTATATAATGGCGGCGGTATTTTTCGCGTATATTGTCCGAGCACTTAATTTCCATCCACCAGCGCTCGGTGGGTTTGCTTTTATAAAACACAATGCCGTCGTCGAAATCGGATACCTGCACATTGTAACGTATATAATTATCGGCACCGGCCGAAGGATGATCATCCTGACGGTGATAAAACCCATCCAGGAAATACCATATCATCTGTGCCAGCAAATGTGCCGTTTGCCCGTTCCGGTCCATTGCCGGGTTCATCTCGAAAAAACCGGCCGACGTAATTTTATCGCTCATGCCGGCATAGCGGGCCATCTGGCAGGCTTCCTCACCATAAAACCCATTGGGGGTGGCATTGGCATTGCCGGGTGCATCACTTTGCCTGACGGCCGACATATCGAACGAAAACAAATCGGCATTCCGCACCAGCGGCTCCACCTGCGAAATATCGCTGTGCAGCACACCCAGCCTGTAGATGTCGAAAAACAGGTTTTTCATCAGATCGATGGCCCCTTGTTCAACAAAGTAGGTTTGGTACCCTATATTGGTGAAATTAAACAGGTAATTGGGTTTGTGAAGGATAATATGACTCAGGTACGAACGGGAATTCAGCCTGGCTTCGCTTTCGCCCAGGTCGAACATATTATCGACAGCAGCTATATTGATAATATTCTTCCGGTTCTTGTAAGCGCGATACATGGCATAGGTGAGATCCTGTCCCCCTCCGATTATTAGGGGAACAATATTCATCTCGAGCAGGGTCTCAACCACAGCTGTGACTGCGAAATACGTATCATCGGATGTGTCGCCCCGCATAATGTCGCCCAGGTCGGCTACCCTTGTAGTGTAGTTCCCCGGTAAAAGCCGGTACAGGTACTCGCGTACGCTTCCCGATGCCGTGGCACAACCCTGGTTGTCGACCGCATTGCGGTCATCGTCCACACCCAGCACTGCAATTTCAACATCAGCAAGGTCAGGAAAACCCTTTTCGGCGGTATAGGTTTCGAATACCTCACCTAATCGTTTGCCTGTATGCGCTGCAACCTGCGGCAGTATAATATCCTGAACCGGTTTAAAATAGCTTGAGATATGCATGTTTTTGAGGGGTTAGAGTTAGGACAGGGGGCGGGGGGGACAAGGAGATGGGCGAAGGGGCGGGTTATGAGGTATGAGTTGAGATTTATGAGTTGGGATAAGCGGAAAGGAGCGAAGGGCAGAATAGAGAAGAGACTTATTCGAATATAAGCGTGCTGACAGGAATTAAACGATGGAAGAAACTCTAACGGGAATCAGTGATTTGGGCAGTGATGTGTCAAAGACATTTGTTTGTTGTTAAAATCTCCGTCGCATAGTCACCCCTCTCCTTTTCAGGAGAGGGGCCGGGGGTGAGGTCTGTTTTTCGGGAGAAGCGCCATGGCTGAGGTCTGTTTTTCAGCAGAGGAGCCGGCGCTGAAGTCCACTCCTCCCTCCGTTACGCCTTCTTGCCGCGTGCCACAAACTTTTTCTTGGCAGGTGCAGGTGCCGCATCAGCCAGTTTCAGGCATTCTTCCAGGGTTAGCTGGGCAGGTTCGGAACCTTTGGGTATCTTGATGTTATTTTTGCCTACAGCGATATAAGGCCCGTACCGCCCGTTGAGTACCAGCACGTCGGGCCTTTCGGCAAAGGATTTAATGGTACGGTTGGCGTTTTCGGTACGTTTCTCTTCTATCAGTTCAATAGCCCTTTCAATCGTAATAGTGGCAGGATCATCCGTTTTTTTGAGCGAACAAAATTTGGACTGGTGCAATACATATGGTCCGAAACGGCCTATAGCCACGGTGATGTCAGCATCTTCGAACTGCCCGAGAAGGCGCGGAAAATCGAATAATTTAATGGCTTCATCCAGTGTGATGCTTTCCAGGGTCTGGCCCTTGCGAAGCCCTGCAAACTTAGGTTTATCGGGCGAATCGGTTTCGCCTATCTGCGCGATAGCGCCGTACCTGCCCAGCTTAACGTAAATATTCATCCCCGATCCGGGGTCAATGCCAAGCAGTTTTTCGCCCTTGGCCCTTTCACCGCTTTCGAGGGTTTCGAGCACTTTCTTATGGAAAGGGTCGTAAAACTCACCTATCATCAGGTTCCAGGCTTTCAGCCCGTCGGCGATTTCATCAAATTCCTTTTCGACACTGGCGGTGAAATTATAATCCATAATGTCGTCGAAATACTGCTGCAGGAATCGGGTCACCAGCTCACCGGTATCGGTGGGGAAGAGTTTGGATTTTTCGTAACCGAACTTTTCGTGCTTCACGGTTTCTTTGATCTTACCGTCTTTCAACAAGAGCTGTTTAATATCGCGGGTGCTGCCGTCGCGGTCCTCTTTAACCACGTATTCGCGTTTAATAATGGTCGAGATGGTAGGTGCATAGGTGGATGGACGGCCTATGCCCAGTTCTTCCATTTTTTTAACCAGGCTGGCTTCGGTATACCGGGGCTGGCTGCTGGTAAACTTCTGCACGGCTTCTATCTGCTGCATTCCAAGTTTTTCTCCCTTTTTAACTGGAGGCAACAAGCCTTCGGTTTGTTCGGTATCGTCGTCGGACGATTCCATGTATACTTTCAGGAAGCCGTCGAACTTAATTACCTCGCCCAGGGCTACAAATTGTTCCCTGCTGTTGGAGAGATCGATAGTGATATTCGTCTTTTCGAGAATGGCATCTGCCATCTGCGAGGCGATGGTGCGTTTCCAGATCAGTTCGTAGAGGCGTTTTTGAGCCGCATCGCCTTCGATGGTGCTGCTGTTCATGTACGAAGGACGAATGGCTTCGTGGGCTTCCTGCGCACCTTTGCTCTTGGTGGCAAACTGACGCGATTTATGATATTCGGGTCCGAACTGCTTTATGATTTCATCTTTTGCCATTCCCAATGCCGTTTGCGACAGGTTGACCGAGTCGGTACGCATATAGGTTATTTTTCCGCTTTCGTACAGCTGCTGGGCTACGGTCATGGTGCGGCTTACCGAGAAACCCATCTTGCGGCTGGCTTCCTGTTGCAGGGTCGAAGTGGTAAATGGCGGTGCCGGTGATCGTTTGCCGGGTTTTTTTTCAACATCGGCAACCGAAAAGGCCGCTGCGCTGCATATGGTAAGAAAGGTATGGGCCTCGTCGAGGCTTGGAAAGCGTTTGGGGAGATCGGCTTTAAAGACAGCATTTCCCTTTTCGTTATTTACTTCGAAAATCCCGCTCACCTTATAGGCAAAGGTGGAGTCGAACTTGCGGATATCTTCCTCCCGCTCCACTATAAGCCTGACGGCCACGCTTTGAACGCGCCCCGCCGACAGGGAAGGTTTAACTTTTTTCCAGAGAATAGGGGATAATTCAAAACCTACTAGCCTGTCGAGAACCCGCCGCGCCTGTTGGGCATTTACCAGGTTCTGATCAATTCGCCTGGGAGTTTTTATAGCTTCGGTAATCGCCGATTTGGTGATTTCGTGAAAAACGATACGGTTTGTTTTTTCGGGATCCAGGTTCAGCACTTCGGCCAGGTGCCACGAAATGGCTTCTCCTTCGCGGTCCTCGTCAGTAGCCAGCCAAACCGTTTCGCAGCTGTCGGCCAGCTTTTTCAGCTCGGTGATCACTTTCTTCTTATCGGGCATTACTTCATAAACGGGCCTGAAGTGGTTATTCACCTCAATACCAAGCTCTTTGGTCGACAAATCGCGGACATGGCCGAAACTGGATTTTACAATAAAATCCTTGCCCAGGTATCCTTCTATGGTTTTGGCCTTGGCCGGTGATTCAACAATTACTAGATTTTTACTCATATTCTTTGGAATTTAACCCGAAAATCAGCTGCAAAGTAACGCAATAAAATTAAACCGGAGTTTATATACCTTAATAATGTCGGAATGGCGTAACCGGGGCACGAACGCCACCATGCATCGATTTTTTTACTATATGTCTGATTAACTGATTCTTATTGGCAACAATCCGTGCCCAAATTTGTTGTATTTTTGCAAACCCAAAAAATTCTGTATTTACCCTTATTTTCGGATTGAAAACGTGGAACTTAAAAAGAAAGCCTATATTGAGACATACGGATGCCAGATGAATTTTTCGGACAGTGAGATTGTAGCCTCCATACTTACTACCCAGAATTACGAACCTACCACCGATATAAAAGCCGCTGACCTGATACTGTTGAATACCTGTTCGATACGCGACAACGCCGAGCAAAGAGTGCGTAACCGCCTCAACGAACTGCATGCCCTCAAACGAAAGCACCCCGGCCTGGTCATCGGGCTCCTGGGATGTATGGCCGAACGACTGAAAGATAAACTGCTGGAAGAAGAGCGCCATATCGACCTGATCGTAGGTCCCGACGGCTACCGTCAGTTACCGCAGTTGCTGCAGCAGGTGGAAAGCGGGCAAAAAGCGATCAATGTGCTGCTGTCGGCTGATGAAACCTATGCCGATATCAACCCGGTGCGTACCGGAGGCAGCGGAGTCACCGCCTTTATCAGCATCATGAGGGGCTGCGAGAACTTCTGTTCGTATTGCGTGGTGCCCTATACCCGTGGCAAGGAGCGCAGCCGTAACCCTCAAACCATAGTGAAGGAAGCCCGGGAGCTTTTCGAACAGGGCTTTCGCGAAGTAACCCTGCTGGGGCAAAATGTAAATTCCTTCCACTGGGACGAAAACGGCACACCCAAAAGCTTCCCCGCATTGCTCCGGGAGGTGGCTTCGGTCGACCCGCGCTTGCGGGTGCGATTTGCAACTTCCCACCCTAAGGACATCTCGGATGAACTGCTCGAGGTGATAGCTTCGCACGAAAATATCTGCAAATCCATTCATCTCCCTATTCAATCGGGAAGTACCCGCATGCTGGGCATGATGAAACGCAGCTATACCCGCGAATGGTATATGGATCGCATAGCAGCCATCAGACGTATAGTTCCGGGCTGTGCCATCACAACCGATATCATTGCCGGTTTCTGTTCCGAAACCGAAGAAGACCACCAGCAAACCCTGTCGGCCATGCGTGAAGTCGGGTACGACTATGCCTATATGTTCAAATATTCCGAACGGCCGAATACCATTGCCGCCAAAAAATATCCCGATGATGTAGCCGAGGAAGTGAAAAGCCGCCGCCTGGATGAGATAATTTCTTTACAACAGGAACTCTCGCTAAAGAGTAATAAACAGGATATTGCAAAAGAATTTGAGGTGCTGGCCGAGGGCGTTTCCAAGCGTTCCGACCAACAGCTTTTTGGCCGCACCAGCCAGAATAAAGTGGTTGTTTTCCCCCGCGATTCCTACAATTCAGGCGACTACGTCAGTGTTAAAATTCTTTCCTGCACGGCCGCCACTTTGAAAGGCGAACTGCTCATGGATTAGCTGCCGATGAAAAATATTGCGGTTTTTAAATCTAAATATCCGTACTATTTATTATATCTTTGCAGCTTTATGTTATATTATCTTACTATGCTAACCTTGCTCTTATGAAGAATAAACTACTTACAATGAGGCTGATTTGCTTGTCAATCATCAGCCTGGCTGTGATCTCATGCGTGCCTCTGTCAAAAGTTAAATACCTTCAGGATAAAGAAGGCGTAGCTCCTGTTCATGAATTTCAGACCATAAAAACCGAGTATAAGGTGAAACCCGGCGACTACCTGTACATCCGTATACTCACACTCGACCCTAAGAGCAACGAAATATTTTCCAATATCACAGGAGGCGGGGGAACAAACGGCTATGTGAGCCAAACGGATCAGAATCTTTACATATCGAGCTATATGGTCAACGATTCAGGGTTTATCTCCTTTCCGCTTTTAGGAAAAATTAACGCCAACGGGCAAACCGTGACCCAGCTGGAGCTAAGCCTCAATAAAGCAGCCTCCGAAATTATCAAGGAATCGAGCGTAGTGGTAAAACTGGTGCTCTTTAATATTTCCATTCTTGGGGAAGTGAAAAACCCCGGGAAATACCCGATTTATAACAACCGGGTCAATATTTTCGAAGCCCTGGCCATGGCCAACGACCTCACTTCTTTTGCCAACCGCAGTAAAATCCAGATCATCCGGACCGAAGGCAGTAAAAACAGTATCGTGACCCTTGATCTGCTGAGTAAGGATATTTTATCCTCGCCCTATTATTACCTTCAGCCCAACGATATCATCTATATCGAGCCTCTCAAGAATAAAACCTTCGCTTTCGAAGCCTTCCCCTATGCCCTTATTTTTTCGACTATAACAACAGCGCTTCTTATCGCGCAATTTTTGAAATTGTAATATTTTTCATACCACTAAAAGCATTTCTTATCCCGACAAACAACACATAATGGACAATAACTTTCCAAATTATAACGAAACCCAGCAGGAGCAGTCAGTCGACATCATTGCCCTGTTTTATAAATTTCTGAGCTACTGGTACCTGTTCTTCATAACGATAGTGCTGGTCATGCTGATCGCCTTCCTGTTCAACAAGTACACCAAGCCGGTATATAAAGTTAAATCCACTGTTCTGATCACCGAAGATAAAGGCGGGCTGAATGACGCACAGTCGTTGCTGGGCTTTGGAAATATTACCAACACCCAGAAACTCCAGAACCAGATCGGCATCCTGAAGTCGCGTTCGCTGGTGTCGCGTACGCTGAAATCCCTGAACTTTAATGTTTCCTGTTTTAAGGAGGATAATTTTATTACCACCGAAGTGTACGATAAATCACCGTTTAATGTGATCATCGACACCACCCACCTGCAACCTGCCGGAAGTTTGAAGTTTTATGTAACCATTCTGTCGGATAACGAATACCAGCTTGTTGCCGACGGGCAGGATGTTACCCTGTATAACTATAACACGTATAAAGATAGTGAAAAGAAAACAGGGCTGGTGAAATATGACCAAAAACACCGTTTCGGCGAACAGATTACGAGTGCCAATTTTAGCTTCCGTTTGGATAAAAACCTGAAATTCGATCCTAAAACATCCCTGAACCTGCACTATTTCTTTTCGTTTAACTCATTGAATTCCATGATCTCGGAATTTTCGGGTTACGAAATCGAACCAATCAATAAAGAATCTTCCATTGTTGAAATCTCCCTAAAAGGCAACAACCCGCAAAAAGCCGTCGATTTTTTAAACCAGCTCACCCATGAGTATATTCGGCAGGGTCTCGAAAAGAAAAACCAGATCGCCATCAATACCATTATTTTTATCGATGATCAGTTGCTGGAAATCAGGGATTCGCTCAATACCAATGAAAATGTGCTGCAGAATTTCCGCACCAGCAACCAGATCATGAACCTGGATGCCCAGTCGCAGCAGGTTTATACCAATATCACCGAACTCGAAAAAGAAAAAGCGGTACTGCTGGTGAAAGGGAAATATTATAACAATCTGAAGGATTATATCCTTAAAAGCAAGGATGACCTGAATGGTGTGGTGGTTCCCTCCGCCATGGGAATTGATGATCCAATTATGACCCAGATCCTCACCCAGCTGACCCTGCTGTATGCCGAACGCTCCGAAAGGCTGATCACTTCGCAGATCAATAACCCCATAGTGCTGCAGATCGATCAGAAAATTGCCAATACCAAACGCTCTCTGGCCGAAAGTATTACCAATATCGTAAAGACTTCGGATATCAGTATCAAGGATATCGAAACACGCATCGAAACCCTCTCCGGGTTTTTCCGCAACCTGCCTGCCACCCAACGGCAGCTGCTGGGAATCGAACGTAAGTATAAACTGAACGACGCCATTTACACCTACCTGCTTCAGAAACGTTCGGAAGCGGCCATTACCAAAGCCAGCAATACCCCCGACAACGAGATTCTGGATGTTGCCGACCCCGTGGTGCAGGAACAGGTTTTCCCTAAAACCAGCCTGAATTATACCATTGCCTTTATCCTTGGTCTGATCATCCCCCTGCTGTATATCTTTGGAAAAGACTATATGACCGACAAAATGGTAAGTAAAGGTGACATCGAAAAACATACAAACCTGCCGATAATAGGACATGTGCTGCACAACAAACACGACAGCCCTATAGTTACCTTTACTTCTCCTAAATCATCCATTGCCGAATCGTTCAGGGCCCTGCGTACCAACCTGCAATACATGTTACAGGGAAAAGAAAAATTCACCATCCTCATTACCAGTACCAGTGTGAGCGAGGGTAAATCGTTCTGCTCGGTGAACCTGGCCTGTATTTACGCCCAGTTCGAACGCAAAACACTACTGATCGGGTATGACTTACGTAAACCTAAACTTTACCAGGATTTCGGACTTAAAAATACCGAGGGGATTACTTCATATCTTATCGGTAAAAGTTCACTGGAAGACATCATCCAAAAATCGCATATCCCTAACCTGGATGTTATCACTGCCGGGCCCGTGCCTCCCAATCCGGCTGAACTTATCGCCTCGCCTCGTAATATCCAGCTGCTCAACCTGCTGAAAGAAAAATACGATTACATCATCATTGACACCCCTCCGGTTGGTATTGTAACAGATGCATTCCTGCTTATTCCCCATACTGATGTAAACATACTGCTTGTTCGTCAGCACCTTACGTTGAAGAAAGCATTTGAAATGATCTCAGGCGATTTCGAAAAGCGGAAAATCCCTAACACTACCGTGCTGGTAAACGATGTGAAACCCGACAAGAGCGGCTACGGATATGGTTACGGATATGGTTATGGATACGGCTATGGATATGGCCACAAAAGCGGCTACGGCTATTATTCTGACGATGTTAACAAAGAAAAGGAAAAATCCACCTTTAAGAAAATGTTCAGCCGCTCATAAATCCCTGTTGCAGGGTTCCGCAAGGGCCGGACTAATCCCTTTCAGGGTTTGGATAAAACGTAAAAAGGGCGGCCATGGGCCGCCCTTTTTACGTTTCAAGCAGTTGTTTCCTATTTGAATGCTTTTTCCAGCAGCCCGTCGCCACTGAGTTTTAGCCTGTCGAAATAGGTTGGAACTTCCCTGCCCATAAGTTTGTCGACATAAATTTTAGCCAGGTACTGCCCTAGCATAAATCCCTGTCCGCGGAACCCGACAAAGAGCCCCAGGTCAGGATCAAGTATCATACGCGGTTCCACATAATAACCGGCCCATACAGCCTGGAAACCTACCGATGAAAGCTGAGGCAGCCAATCGACAAATACCTCGGAGACAATCTCCAGGAATTCCTTCGAATTGACCTTCAGATTTTTGTCCGTTTCCATGGGTTCCACCTGTGGCGAAGCACAGCCGATAATCTGCCCGGTTTCGCCTAACTGCTGACCGTAAACCGCTGTAAAGCCTTTGTATTTACGCCTGTCGATAAGCATATCGAGCGGTTGCCCGTTGATGCCCATATTGGGTAAACGCCGGGTAATGAAAGCCTGGTGTTTCACCGGGTAAAGACCTGTTTCAATGCCCAGCTGTTTCGAAAACTTCTCTGCTTCCGGCCCCAGCGAGTTTACAAAATGCGGGGTATGAAATTCCACATACTGCTTTTCATGATCCCGGGTCAATACAATATATTTCCCGTTCTCTTTCCGCACATCCAGCAACTGGCAGTCTTCATAGATCTTGCCCCCTTTTTCTACCCCAATGCGTCGGATCAGGTCGATAACCCTGCCGGGAGTCGCCTGCCAGCAGTCGCGCGTGATGAGTGCGGCCTGGTAATGCCGGCCAAGGTTCGGATTGATGTTGGGCGATATTTCGCTCAGGTAATCCCTGGGATCGACCATATAGGCGTCCGACCACGAGCGCGAATCTTCCAGGGCCTGGTAGGTTGCATCGTCATGAGCAAAGTTCACATAGCGGGTCGAAAGGAAATTGATATCCCTGATCTTCTGAAGTTCCTTAAAAATTTCGCGGTTATGCGTGGCTATATCGGCTATTTCAGGCAAACTGAAAGCTGGCCGCCCTCCGGCAATATTGCGCCACGAAGCACCGCGCCCGTAGTTGATGAGCGCCGGCTTCAAACCGGCTTCAGCCATATACCGGAACAAAGCACTTCCGCCTATCCCGCCACCGGCTATCAGGGCCTGAACCTCCACCTTGCGGACGGCTGTTTTGCTGTTGTTGATAATGATATTTTCACGCACATTCTTAGGGAATAATTCTCCCATGGCCAGTTGGTTGCTGAGAGGTCCGCGGGGCGTGGCGTCGCCAACAACACTGATGCCTTTGTTCCGCAATACCTGCTTGAGCCTGCGGATGCAACGCTTTCCGCGGCAGGCTCCCATTCCTAAGCGGGTGGTATGTTTTATCTCGTCGACCGAAATAAATTTTCGTTCGCCTATGGTATTCACAATTTCGCCCAGGGTAACATCATCGCAATGACAAACGTACATTTCGTGCTCACGCTCATATACCGTGTTTTTCATCACCACGGGCGCCGGATAATTCTCCTTCACAATAAACCCACGTACATCAAGCAAAGCCTCCCCATGAATGTCGAGCGATTTCACGCGGGCTATATTGGTTTTATTCGGTTTCTTCAGGATTTTTTCGATGACCCCGTTTCCCAGGATTTTTCCCTGGTTATCAACAAGGTATACTTCACTCTTTTCGTCGGCAAAATACTCTATAGGCAGAAAAAGCCAGTCTTTCTTTGGTGCATACCCAAAAATGGCGAGTCCCGGACATTGATACACGCAATCCATGCATCCTATGCATTTGTCGAAATCGAGCTGTGGTACCGTGCTGGTCGAGGTTTTGGTTATGGCTCCGTGAGGACAGGCAAACTCGCAGGGATTACAGGCAAAACCATAGAGACAGTCGATCTGCACAAAGGGCTTTTCGTTGAAGCGCGCTGCTGTGGGCCGGTAGGGCTCCTGAATGACACGATGCGGATGCTGTTGCGAATCTATATACTCTTTCGAAACATTCAGGTACTGATCGTAGTCGACATTCTCACCCATATCCTGCAAAATCTCAAAGGCTACCTGGTTGCCCCGCAACACGGCGCTGGTTCCCTCGCCTATACGTATGGCATCGCCGGCACCGTAGCAGTTGCGGCCAAAAATCTCGTTGCCCTTGATGATCAGCTGATCGTCGGCAACCAAACCGGTACAGATGTTAATGACATCTATCCCTTCAAATATTTTTTCCGTCCCCGGAACAGCCTCAAAGTTTTTACATTCGGCTACCACGGCTCCTATAATCCCCGTATTATCTTCATTGGGCAAGGCTTTCAGCAGTATATGCGAGGTCATCACGGGTATTCCCAGGCGGCGAACCCGGTTTGCCTGCACAGGAAAACCGCCTTCCTCAGCCTGGGCTTCGATAATGGCTTTCACTTCCGCTCCCGCCTGCATCAGCTGGTAGGAAGTAAGGTATCCTATGTTTCCGGCACCTACCGTGAGAACCTTTTTCCCGAGAAGGGTCAGCTCGTTATTCATCATTTTCTGAACAACGGCGGCAGTATATACCCCGGGTAAATCATCATTTTCGAAGGTGGGCATAAAAGGCACGGCACCCGTGGCCACAACCAGGTATTCGGCATCCACATAATAGATTTCGTCGGTCAGCACATTTTTCACCGCTATCCTCCTGCCTTCGAGCAAATCCCAAACTGTGCTGTTGAGAAAAATTCCATCGTGGCTGTCGCCGGCCAGGGTCTTGGCAATATCGAATCCACGCATGCCTCCGAATTTCTTTTCTTTCTCGAAGAAGAAAAACTGGTGCGTCTGCATCAGGAACTGACCGCCTATTTTATCGTTGTTATCAATGACAATATTCTCAACCCCCTGCTTCAGCAATTCCTCGCGGCAGGCCAGCCCGGCCGGACCGGCTCCTATAATAGCCACCGTGGTCTTGTAAACATCAATGGGCTTCTCGGTGTCGACCCTGCGCGCTTCGGGGCTGTAATCGTGAGGAATCTCGCTCACCTCTTTTACATTGTCGACCTTGGTGATGCAGATGCGGCGGATCTGGCCGTCGACCAGCATTTCACAGGCACCACATTTGCCTATGCCGCACTCCAGACTGCGTTCGCGGTTCGACAAACTATGACTGTGTACCGGAAATCCCGCCTGGTGCAAGGCTGCAGCAATGGTGAAACCTTTTTCCCCGCATACACTTGTTCCTTCATATCGAAAGCTAATCTTTTCGCATACAGGTACTTCCAGAATAGGATGCTCAATAATTTTATTCATGTCCGTATTGAATAGTTATGGTTGGTGGTATTCCCTTTTCAGAGAATCACGGAGCAAAATTATATTTTTTTATCCATCTGTTAGCCGATGAACAGGTAATTTAGAAAGAGTATTCATTGCAAGGGGACTGAATATTAAAAAGCCATTGAAACCAGATTCGCCCTGCTCAAAGTTTCATACTTTTGTGTAATGAACACAGGGGACAATAGCATAAAAGGCATCCGCAATTATTTCAAAACAAGGTCGGTTTTTGAAAGCATATCTGCTTGGTTTATATAAGGAGCCAGGATGACAAACCAGGAGCTAAGGAACTTTTAGCAAAGCAGGACGAGATTGAACCATGAAAACAAACTATAAACCCTTTAAAACTGAAAATTGTAAGCAATCCCTTTTAGCCTGTTCCGGCCTCTCTTCATGCTTAGCGACAAATCAGATCAGTTTCCTATGGAAAGTATCTATGAAAACCTCCTGTTGATCTATTATTCAGGAACGGGCAACTCCAAAAGAGTGTCGGAATGGATACTACAGGAAGCCGGAAAACGGGGTATGAAGACGCATATAGCTTCCTTTCACCAGTTCCGACCCGACGACATTGCTGATTTCAAAGGAAAAACACTGATAGGGTTTTTCTCGGCCACGCATGGCTTCAATATGCCTCATTCCATGCTTAAGTTTCTGTTCCGATTTAAGCTTCTAAAAGGATCGGATGTATTTATCGGGAATACAAGGGCCGGGATGAAACTCAGCAAACTGTTTCTGCCCGGGCTAAGCGGCATAGCCATGTATTTCCCGGCTTTAATCATGCTTTTCAAAGGCTACCGCATCAAAGCCATGTACCCGGTTGACCTGCCATCGAACTGGATCTCCCTGCATCCGGGAATACGCAGCAAAGTGATTGATTCCATGGTTGAGCATTATGAAACCCTTACCCGGAGATATGCTTCCAGGGTGCTCAGCGGCAAAAGTGTCTTTGCAAAATCTTTCGTGCTGCTGCCTCTCGACCTGCTGGTAGCTCCTATAGCCGTAGGGTATTATCTGGTCGGCCGCTTTATACTGGCCAAAACCTTTATCGCCGGCAGCAGCTGTAACAACTGCGGCTTATGCATGGAACAATGTCCTACACAATCCATCATCCTCCTCCGAAACCGTCCGTACTGGAAATTTACCTGCGAGAGCTGCATGAAATGCATGAACTATTGCCCGAAACGTGCCATTGAAACGGCACACTCCATGGTATTCCTGCTGCTGTTGGTGCTGATTGCTTTTGTTAATCCTTACCTTTCGGCCAGGGTAACGGACTGGGTGGCCAGGTGTTTAAATCATTCGGCAGTGGCTTTTGAGACAATCTGCTTTGCCTTCCAATGGTCGGTAGCCTTAATTATGTTTTATTTGGGTTACAGAGTGCTTCACTACCTGATGCGCTTCCCGAAGATGAATAAAATCATCACCTATACCACGCTTACAACATGGAAGTTCTGGAGGAGATACCGGATTCCGGATATGTCGGCACACCCGTAGGGGTGTCTGCACACCCGGAGGGTGCAAGGCTTTAATGCCCGAAGGGCGCAGGGTCTTACAATACCCGGAGGGGTGTCTGACACCCGGAGCGTGTCTGCACACCCGCAGGGTGTAAGGCTTTAATGCCCGAAGGGCGCAAGGTCTTGCAATACCCGGAGGGGTGTCTGACACCCGGAGGGCTAAGGGGTGTCTGCACACCCGCAGGGTGTAAGGCTTTAATGCCCGAAGGGCGCAGGGTCCTGCAATACCCGGAGGGGTGTCTGACACCCGGAGGGCTAAGGGGTGTCTGCACACCCGCAGGGTGTAAAGCTTTAATGCCCGAAGGGCGCAAGGTCCTGCAATACCCGGAGGGGTGTCTGACACCCGGAGGGCTAAGGGGTGTCTGCACACCCGCAGGGTGTAAGGCTTTAATGCCCAAAGGGCGCAAGGTCTTGCAATACCCGAAGGGGTGTCTGACACCTGGAGCGTGTCTGCACACCCGTAGGGTGTAAGGCTTTAATGCCCAAAGGGCGCAAGGTCTTGCAATACCCGAAGGGGTGTCTGACACATTCGGAGGGGGTGTCTGCACACCTGGAGGGTGTAAGGCTTAAATACACTAAGTGTGCTTCATCTTGCAATACACTAAGGGGTGTCTGACACATTCGAAAGGTGCAACAAAGTAAACCCGCCAGGTCGACTGCCACACATCTTTATCACATCAGGGCTTGACTGCAAACTTAAATATTCGTTTGATCAGCTGTTGTGCAGATTGTATGTACGTTATGTGGTTTTCGTCAGACCACAAATAAAACCTGGCAGGTCATGCGAATGAACCTGCCAGGTTTATGGTTTATGGCCAGGAGTGAAGGGCCCGGAACAAAGCAGCTAGCTTTGAAGTTTAAACACAACAGGCATTATAAAAAGTACGCGTACGGCTTTCCCGTTCTGCTTTCCGGGATGCCACTGAGGCATCATTTTCACGACCCTCGATGCTTCTGCATCGCATGTACCTCCTATGCCTCTCAGAATTTTTACATCCGTTATATTCCCTTTGGAGTCGACCACAAACTGAACATAAACGGTTCCCTGTATGCCTGTTTCCGCATCCTGCTGCGGATATACCATGTTTTCGGCCAGGAATTTCTGCCTCAACGCATCTCCCCCCGGATAGGATGGCATTTCTTCAACTATGGTAAAAATCTCCTTTTGTGCTTCAGGTATATCCATTACCTCGCCTTTTTTTTCAATAACGGCTTCCACAGGCACATCCACCGGAACATTTGCCGTCAACTGGTTCAGATCGTCCTGGCTTGGAAGACCATCTTCCTCGCTTACGGCATCCACAGTTACTTCGGGGGCAACAAATCTGATTCGGTTATCGATATCGCTTATGGGCGGAAGAGCCGGCGGTGTCACAACGTCATCGCGTGAGTCAGGTTCAGGCATGATAACCGTAGTGCCATCACCCTCAAAGTGCCTGACAATGGTTCGTAAGTAATATCCTGATACCAGGGGGTATGCCAGCCCGGCCATCAGAATTGCGATAGAAATCAGCAAAGCCCGGGTAAGATGCTTATTATACATCTTGCGTAATAGGTATGCTCCATATGCTTTATTCCTGTGCTCAAAGATAATTTCATCCATCTGAGCGATGACATCTTCCTGCTTTTTCATGGTTTTCATTTTTAAGTGGTGGATAATTATATGGATTGAATTGTTAAGGCAAGTTTCAGTATACTTCGGATGCCCTGGCACTTGCGTCTATTTCAATGTGAAATACACGGGAATATTCATCAGCATCCTGACTCTTTTATTATTCTGTTTTCCAGCTGTCCATTTCCCGTTCGTTAGCTTTATCACCCTGACGGCTTCCTCGTCGCAACCTCCGCCAATGCCGCGTAAAACCTTTACGTCCGACACATTTCCTTTTTCATCCACTGTGAAGCTGACGTAAACCACGCCGCAGATCCGGCTTTCCCTGGCAGCCTGTGGATAGACGATATTGGCACGTATAAACCGGTTCATCGCCTCTTCTCCTCCTGCAAAGCCAGGCATACTTTCCACCATGGTGAAAACAGGCCTTTCTTCTTTGCTTGTTCCTTCCTGCATATCTACCTTGATCTCCTGTGATCCAACGGCACTTCCTTTTGTCTTTACACCCATAACCGGGGCGCAATACTTCAATGCTGCAGCATTCCCTATAGCCCTGTCGCTTACTCCTTCGGGCAGGGGCAAAGGCTGATCAACTACGGTTGAATTGCCGCCCTTATTCCTGGCGTCGTGATCGATGGCGATAAAAGAGGTATAAGCTGTTAAAAGATTGTATTTCAGGCCTAACTCAACAATAGCCGGTTTGCACTCCTCGCTGCCTCCATACGCGGCTGAAGCATAATCGCTTAACGTGCGTATGCGTTCGCGTGCCCACAGGTAACGCAGGGCCACATTCGATTCTGCTGTTTTCGTCAGGGTCACCGGCACAATCCCGGTATATTCTCCTTCACCGTTCATGCCCTGAATCGTAATGCTGCCGGAGGCCGGACCCCTGTATTTCCCGAAAATAATTACCGGCCTTTCGGAAAACACATCCGGTATGCTGAGCGGTTCTACATCATAGGCTTCAAACCTGTCATACCTCACTTTTATATGCGTTAACACAGGGTTGAGAATATACTGCCTGAATTTCCCTGCTGTCGCTTCTGCTTCTTCGGGCCTGCTGACTATAAACGGCATTCCCATGCCCAGATGGGCTATGCCTTCGATTAAAAACCGGTTCACCGAGGTGCCTATCCCGAAAGCAAAGAAATTGGCCTTGTCCATATTTGTCCGTATCAGGTCGAAGGCCTCTTTCTCAACATCAACATACCCGTCGGTTGCGATCACAAAACTCCTGGCGAATCCTTCGGTGCCTTTGAGGCTAAGTGCCCTTTTGAGAGCCGGGAGCAGTTCGGTGCCACCTCCCCCCTGTTCGCGATCGATAAACTGTATAGCCTTTTCAATATTTGAGCTGTTAGCGCTTACTGCCGTTTCGTTCATCAGGTTCGAAGCACCTGCAAAGAGCAATACATTAAACCTGTCGGCGGGCCGGAGGTTACCTATCATATCCCTCAGCAGTTTTTTGGAGATGTCGAGAGGATAACCATGCATGGATCCGGATACATCAACAATAAACACATATTCCCGCGGCGGGATCACTGCCTGTTTCAGCTGTTTGGGCGGCTGTATCATGGCCAGGAAGAAATTCTCCTCTTTCCCCGGATACAACAGTATTCCGGATTGAACCTTGTCCCCGGCCAGCCTGTATTTTAATATGAAATCGCGGTTTCCGCCCTGCTTTTCTTCCGGCAAAAGGCTGATTACCGCATCCGAGGGGCTATCGAATTGTATATCCGTTTTGTGCGAACTGCATCTTACTTCGCTCACCGGCATGCCTGCCGAGAGTCTGCATTTGATATTGAAATCGTAGAGGGGCTTTTCACCTTCGTGAGTATATGGATTGCTCACCCATTGCTCCCGGGGCGGGGCTGTAACGGCTGCCTGCCTGCTGTATCGTGGCCCTACCACCGCAGGATATACAAATTCATACACTCCGTCTTCAGGAATCAGCAACTCGGTATACCTGAGTTCGACACGTATATGGTCGCCGGGCATGATGTTGGCCACGTTCATACGGAATACGTTAGGGCGTTCCTGCTCCAGCAGCGAGGCGCTCTTTCCCTCTCTTTTAGCATCTTCGTACTCTTTACGAGCCTGTTCGCGTTCCGAAATTTTTGCCACAATGCTGCGTTCGCCTATGGTCATTTTCATGCTGTACACGGCAGCCCGGGTGGATGCCGGAAAAACATACACCGCCTCCAGGGTATTTTTTCCTTCGTTGGCATATTCCTGTACCACGCTTACATCGGCAATTACACCCGCAATATTCACATCGGCGGAAGTAGCCTTGAGCGGGAGCTGGTCGAGGTCAGGCTTATCCGATTTCACGAAGAAATAGGGTGAAAGTGTTTTGTCGGAATCCCCTTCCTGCGCGGAAGGGAATGAATTCCCCGGCTTAAGTACCTGGGAAAGCTGTGGAGAAGCGATCATGCCGGATGCCGAAATCAGGAGAATAGGCAGTGTTCCGGCCAAAATGTGGAATAACAGTCTGGGTTTCATGGCTTATAGGTTTGATGGTCCGAATGCGACCGTTTCAACAATAGATGTCGCAAAAACCAGTATTCCATAAAGCACCCTGAAATAAAAGGCTACGCGTTTTAATTTCTCTTACCATTCACGTTTATTACCGGTAAGGGTTCAGTTATATTAACCCTGAAGTACCCCTAACTATCTGCTGTTAAAGCTTGGGTGAGTTCCGCCCGGAGCAGATGTAGTTCTTGCGGATATCATCCCCGCTTTAAAATTCTGAATGACTGTAATACCGGTATTATAGAATAAACCTGAAAATAGAATGACCCTGAAAAATATATAAATGAAATAAGCAGGGCCTGCTGAAAAACTCATCCATAAAATTGATCGGTTTTATATTCCGGTGCTCTGCAGCTTAAACAAATACTCCAATCTCTTTGGCTGCAGATGTTGCGCCACTCTGTTGCTTCATTTGAGCACCTTTTATGAAACAGATCGAGGTGCAGCGCACCGCGATAATTCTAGAAAAACAGACAGATAAGATAAAAGGTGCAGCGCACCGAAATAAACCTTGTACGGATTATGAATAGTATTGCGTGCTTTCCTTGCACTTGATTGATATAGGATTAGCCTGTTTAGTAGATTGTAGGTAAGTTATTTGTTTTTCAACAGACCCTTAGTAAGCCTGCCCTCTTTTTCACACACTAAACCAAGAAACGGATCACATCAATAAGTTGGGGAGTAGCGACAAAATCTATTACTTTGCATAAAAGGAAAAGCCATCGAAGCGATAAATAAACACTTACTACAGCAATTGTTTCCGGAAGAGTTGTCCGTGCACTTTTCGCTAGCTAATTA
>CAIPFN010000240.1 GCA_903864265.1 uncultured Bacteroidales bacterium
AGAATTACTTTGGCCTAAAAGTAGGGAAGGAACAAAGCAGACAAGCACAACCAGCAGGGTCGTGTACAAAAATAACTGTGTTTTCAAGACGTTTGGGTTTGATGGGGGTTGGGCATAAGGTTCGGCAAATCTACATATTTCTTGCGAAAAAAAAAGCCCCCGGGAAAATTGTAATACCCTGATTACGCATTTACCCGGAGGATCTTTGTGTTGTGAAAAAAACAGGGAAAATTGCCCGGTTTCCTGCACACAATATTTGAGCGGCCGACTTAGTGTGATACAGGTTCCCCTGCGTTCACCTTGCGCACAACATTGATAAGGTCAAGTTCGGCGCCTTCGCTGAAACTGGTATGCTGCCATACGATTTCACCTTTGCCGTTAACCACGAAAGTATGCGGCACCGCATTTACATTCATGGCACGTTTGAGCTCCCCGTTCGGGTCAAGCAATACATCGTAGTTCCATCCTTTGCCATTCACCAGGGTTTTAACCTGGGCCGTGGAACGTGAATCGTCGATAGAAACGGCATACAGTTTTACGCCCGTCTCCTTCTGCCAGTCTTCGTATACATCAGCAATAGTGGTGAGTTCTTTGATACAGGGCTTGCACCAGGTGGCCCAGAAACTGATAATGAAAGGCTTGCCGTCATTGAAAAGTTTATCGGTCATTACTTTTTTCCCATTCATATCGGTAACCGTAGCATTGGGGAGTTTAAAAAGCACCGGCTCGGCAGTTTTTTCCTGTGCCAGTAAAGTAGTTCCGAAAAAAAGCAGAATTGCAGCTAAAAGGATGTTTTTCATCGTTGGTTAGGGTTGATTTGAGTTTATCTTATGTTTTATGCTTGTGGATAATACACTTCGAGTATTTTGGATTCTTCCAGGGGGACAATCCGTATTCGTTCCATAACAGCTGGTATCAGCATTACCTCACCGGCCTGCAGGGTTTCGACGCCTTCATCATATTCAACCATACATTTCCCCTCGGCGCACTGAAGGATGACAAACGAATCGAGCCCGCTGTAATCCTTAACAACAGGCGTGCCAAAATGAATCAGGCTGGTGTTGAAATAAGTACTCTCCACTACCGGAACCGTTTTGTTGAACTCGTGATCGTATTCGGTACGATAATTTTCGTGCCGGGTAAAATCGAGGGCTTCGAGGGCCAGGTCGGTATGTAGCTGCCGGGGATTACCCTTGTCATCCACCCTGTCGAAATCGTAGATACGGTAGGTGAGGTCACTGGTCTGCTGTATTTCGAAAATAAGTAAACCCGGGCCTAAGGCATGCACCCTTCCGGAAGGTATAAAGAATACGTCTCCTTTCTGAACCTGTTCATAGTTCATGATCTCTTTGATGGTACCCTGTTCCAGGTTCGAAAGATAAAGGTCAGCATTCATCTCCCTGTTAAAACCACTGATCAGCCGGGCACCGGGTTCGGCATCGGCCACATACCACATCTCGGTTTTCCCGGAATCGTTATGGCGGTTTGCGGCCAGTGTATCGTCGGGATGAACCTGTATCGAAAGCCAGTCGTTCGAATTGAGGATTTTAATGAGCAAGGGAAACTTATTGCCGTATTTTTCAAATACAACTTCCCCTACCAGGTCTTCCATATACACTTCGATAATCTCGTCAAGCAGGTTTTCGGCCAGGAAGCCGTTGTTCACCAAGCTGACGACGTC
>CAIPFN010000241.1 GCA_903864265.1 uncultured Bacteroidales bacterium
CGAAAAATATTTATGGACCTCCGGGCACGTATGAAAGAAAAAGGACCCGGTCTGGTGAAAACCGGCCATGATTTCAATGACAATAGAGCCTTGTCAGGCGATTATATTTCGGCCGAAGAACTTTGGGCCTGTACCACCTGCAATGCCTGCGCCCGGGAATGCCCCGTGAACATCAACCACCCGACTCTTATCGTGGACATGAGGCGTTACCTGGTGATGGAGCAAAACAGCGCTCCCGGCGGGCTGAACACCATGTTCAGCAATATAGAGAACAACGGCGCTCCCTGGCAATATTCGCCCGAGGATCGCCTGCTTTGGGCTGAAAACATCGAAATGAAGGTCGGCTGATGCTGTTTGCGCAACCTGATTTAATACCATTCCGAATTCCTGTCGAAAAAAAAATACCGGATAAAAATTCCATGAATAAAAATACGTTGCGGTTCACCATAATATATGGCTTCCTGGCCCTGCTGCTATCAGCCCTAAGCTGCAGTAAGGACGAAAAACCCGTCGTTCCTGTAACTCCAACGGATTCGGTATCGAAAGACCCGCCACAATACGAAACGCCTTTTGCTGAAGTCCCCAATACGTCGGATATAACGATGTATGAGATCAACGAAAGGGCTTTCAGCGCATCGGGCAATTTTGCCGGAATTCTACCCCGCCTCGATTCAATTAAAGCCTTAGGAGTGAACGTTATCTGGCTTATGCCCATTCACCCCATCGGTCTTATCAAAACCGTGAATTCACCCTATTGCATCCGGAATTATAAGGCGGTTAATCCTGAATATGGTACCCTCGACGACCTGCGCACTCTCGTGCGGGAAGCCCACAAACGCAAAATAGCCGTGATACTCGATTGGGCCGCTAATCATACTTCCTGGGATAATCCCTGGATTTCGAATAAAGCATGGTATACGCAGGATGGAAACGGTAACATTGTAATCCCGGCCGGAACAAACTGGCAGGATGTTGCCGATCTCAATTTTGACAATCCGGCCATGCGCCTCGAAATGATCCGATCGTTGAAATACTGGGTACTTACAGCCAATATTGATGGCTATAGGTTCGATGCCGCTGATTACGTGCCTTTTTCTTTCTGGAAACAGGCGATAGATTCCCTCAACGGCATCTCCGCCCACAAACTCATTATGCTGGCCGAAGGCTCGAGGGCAGATCATTTTATGGCCGGTTTCCAATTGAATTTTGGCTGGGATTTCTTTGCCAAGGACAAAAACGTTTTTAAAAATAACCAGGCAGCCAGCGGCCTGTATACGGTCCATTTGAGCGAATACGCTGCCATCCCGGTAAATTCCCACAAGCTGCGCTTTACTTCCAACCACGACGAATGCGCCTGGGACGATACCCCTTTGGGCTTGTTTGGAGGCAAACAGGCTTCGGTGGCCGCATTTGTTTGTTCGGCTTTCATGGGAGGTGTCCCTTTGATCTATAACGGCCAGGAAGTCGGTTGCCCGGTAAAGCTCCCGTTTTTCAGCCGCTCGCCCATCGACTGGACCACAAACCCCGACATGCTTTTGGAATATAAGCTGTTGTTGAACCTTCGTGCGGCACATCCCGCCTTGCGTACAGGCGATTTGACATCCTTTGCCGATGCCGATGTGGCCGCTTTTGAACGTGAAACCCAGGATGAAAAAGTGGCCGTTATCGTAAATACGCGCAATTCGGCTAAAACCTTTACCATACCGGCCAAATTAAAGAATATATTATGGAAGGATGCCATGGATGGCAAGACCGTTACACTGGATAGCCTGCTGGTTTTAAATGCTTTCGAATACCGTATTTTAATTAAATAATCAAGCTGTTTGCGGTTGCTCCGGCCACAAATTAACACGTTCATACCCGATCAAAAAAAGATATACAATGGAAACAAAGAAAATAGAAATCCCTGTCATGGCCGATTTGTTTGCCAGGGGCGAAAAGCCGGAATACCTTTTCTGGGTAGGCTGCGCAGGCGCTTTCGACGACAGGTATAAAAAAGTGACCCGCGCTTTTGCCAAAATACTTACCCATCTCAACATCAGCTATGCCGTGCTGGGAAAAGAAGAATCCTGCACAGGCGATCCCGCGCGCAGGGCCGGCAACGAAATGCTGTACCAGATGCAGGCTTTACAGAATATTGCCGTTCTGGACGGGTATGAAGTGAAGAAAATCATCACCATCTGCCCGCATTGTTTCAATATTTTCAAAAACGAATACACCGATCTGGGTGGTAACTACGAGGTGATCAATTACATACAGTTCCTGGATCAGTATATCGAAAACGGCAGCATCAAGCTCGACGCTTCCATGCTGGGCAATACCCGCATCACCTATCACGATCCCTGCTATCTGGGTCGCGGTAACGATATCTACGCCGAACCCCGCAGTATTTTAAAAAAACTCACCGGCGATTTTGTGGAACTCGAACGAAACAAGAGCTTTTCGTTTTGTTGCGGCGCGGGCGGGGCGCAGATGTTCAAGGAAGCCGAACCCGGTACTAAGGAAGTATTTATTGAACGTACCGAAGAAGTGCTCCGCTCGGAGGCTCAAATTGTGGCAACGGCCTGCCCTTTCTGCATGACCATGCTTACCGATGGTCTGAAGTATAAAAATAAGGAAGAAGTGAAAAACTTCGATATTGCTGAACTGATCGTACAGGTGCTGGATCTGTAAAGGAGAAACTATTGAAAGGTGGAAAACAGGGGTGATTCATACCGCATGTTTTCCATTTTTTATTTCCATGAGCCCATAATCCCCGGGCC
>CAIPFN010000242.1 GCA_903864265.1 uncultured Bacteroidales bacterium
CTTTTTGCTCTATTGTTTTATACACCTTTCAGGAAGTACAGGTTTTTCTTTTGGACCTTGTGCTTTACATTGATGGTTTTTACCTTTTTAAAGGCAAAAGGGTATTATGCCATGGGATTGTATCCTATTTACATAGCCTTTGGTGCCGTTTATCTGGAAGCGCTTTTAAAATCGGATTGGAAAAAATATTTGCAACCCATCGCAATCCTAATTCCTGTATTGTTTTTTATCCCGATGTACCAGATTATGTTTCCTAATAAAAGTCCAAACTATATTCTTAATCATTCCGGGCTCTATAAAAAGTTTGGATTACTGCGCTGGGAAGATGGCAAAGACCATGCCTTACCACAGGATTATGCCGATATGCTTGGTTGGAAGGAAATGGCACATAAAACAGATTCGGTTTATGCAACCTTACCCGAACGGGAGAATACACTTATTCTTTGTGATAACTATGGTCAGGCGGGAGCGATCAATTATTATACAAAAAATAAAAACATGGCTGCCGTTTCCTTTAGTGCCGATTATATTGATTGGTTTGAACCTGATCAAAAATACGTGAATTTAATCCGGCTGAAAACATTGGAAAACGAAGCGGGTGAACTGAATGAAACGAGTCCGTTTTTCGAAAAATCATATAAGGCGGGGACGGTAACAAACCCGTTTGCAAGAGAATTCGGAACTGCCATTTTTGTTTTTGAAAAGGCTAAAGGCAATATGAACCCAAGAATAAAAAAAGAAATTGATGAAGAAAAAAACCCGTCTGGCGCGCATTTATAAGGCTCCCGGTTCGCGCGCATCTTATTTTCGGATGCAGGCCGCATAAAATTCACGCCACTATATGAGCATTATAATTCTGAACCCTACAATCTGATGCCAATAAATGCTTTGGCAATAAGCAGCTGCTTCGGCACGAAATCATGCAGGATTAGAAGCGCCCACAGGGGAATAACTATGATTATGATAAGCGGATTTTTGAAATTCTCTGCTAAGCTTTAACCAATGAATCCTTTTGCCTTTATCATATCAATTTCATTTTCCGATTTGGCCACAACAATGGTAGCGATTGAATTGCCGATAATATTGGTAATTGCCCTGGCTTCGCTCATAAACTTATCGATACCTAAAATAAGGGCAATGGCTGCCACGGGAATATGACCTACAACGGGCAATACGGCAGCAAGTGTAATAAAACCGCTGCCGGTAACTCCGGCGGCACCTTTGGATGCAAGCATCAGGATTAATAGTAACGAAAGTTGGTGAGCCAGTGTGAGAGGTGTATTGGTAGCCTGTGCCAGGAAAACTGCAGCCATGGTAAGGTATATCGAAGTGCCATCGAGGTTAAAGGAATATCCAGTGGGAACCACCAATCCAACAACCGGTTCGGAGCAACCCATGTTCCTGAGTTTTTCCATTAAACTCGGCAGGGCTGCTTCGGATGAGGATGTACCCAGTACAATCAGTATTTCTTCTTTAATATAAGCCAGCAAACGAAAAAGATTAAAACCTGCATATTTTAAAATCCCTCCCAGTATAAAAATGATAAACAGAAAGCAGGTGAGATAAAATGCCCCCAATAATTCACCCAGCGATACCAATGAACCTAATCCATACTTCCCGACCGTAAAACTCATGGCGCCCATTGCTCCAAGGGGAGCTGCCCTCATAATTATCCGGATGATGGCGAACATTGCATCCTCGATGGATTTTATAGCCGATAATAAAGGCCTTCCTTTGGGGCCGATTTTCGATAAGGCCAGACCCAGCAGAACGGAAAAGAATAAAACCTGCAGAATATTCCCGTTCGACAAGGCATTTATAATGTTTTCGGGGATGATATTCAGGATAAAATCCTGCACACCCATGCTTTTGCCCTGAGCCATATAACTCTCAACCGACTTCACATCCAGCGATGCAGGATCAATATTCATCCCCACACCAGGCTTGAATAAATTAATTACGCCTAAACCGATAAGCAAGGCGAATGTGGTAACTATTTCGAAATAGATAAGTGCCTTTATTCCAACCCGGCCTACTTTCTTGGTGTTTTCCATTCCGGCAATGCCATTAACGATGGTACAGAAAATAACCGGGCCAATCATCATTTTGATCAGTTTAATAAATCCATCACCCAGAGGTTTAAGCTGAATGGCAAAAGCCGGGTACAATGCACCGAGAATGATTCCGGTTAAGATGGCGATAATTACCTGGACGTACAGACTTTTCAGAACCCTCATAAGTTATTTCTTTCGTTTGAATTGCCATATAATTCACCTCTGCTTTCCATTGTGAAACGGATGAATTTCTATAATACAAAGTAAAGGTTTCTTGTTGTTCGTCCCGGCGATCCTTAGGATAAAATCAAGCATTTTATGCTGCAAAGTAATGGGCAGCACCATCAGGAATCCGCAGCGAATACATTGAATCATGAAAACCTTACCTTCCTGAGACTATACGGCTTTTTTTGTACCCCGGCCTATGATCAAAAACAGGTATCCCCCAGGGTAAAGAATCTTTCAGTCACCAGGAGTTGATTTATAATTTACAGCTTGGGTTTTCGTCCATGTTGTTGCAGATGCGTGTGGGTGAAGCTATGAAACCAGCCAGTTTGGTCCGAAATGATGCAGGATTGGATGCGCCACCCCGAATTCTATTTGAGGGCCCATAAATAACACAATATTGAAAAAATTACCGGCACGTGTCTGAAAATAGGAGGCACGGCAACGGAGATTTTTTAAAGGATAGAAACTGTCCCTTTTCGAAATTTTGTAAAAAATGAAAATGGAACGAATTGTAACTCTTCACATCGAAAAACTACCTGAAGGCTTTTATCTGGCAACGTCGGATGCTATTCAAGGCCTGGTAGCTCAAGGCAGGACAATTTCCGAAACCATTGAAATTGCAAGGGATATTGTTAAAAAACTAATTGAAGCCCAGGAAGGGCAAATATCCACACTAAGCTCCTTTACCGATAAATTCGATTATCCATTAGTTATAGGTGTATAAAATGGGGCGGCTTTCGGGTTTCAAATATCGAATGATAATTAGTATCTTAAAGAAATTTGGCTTTGAATTCCATCGGCAAGCTGCAGGAAGCCATGAAATTGGGTACAATCCAAATACGAACAAATATACTACCATCCCCGATCATTTAGGCGACATGCCTGAAGGAACTCTAAAAGCGACTAAGACAAGCAGATTTAGATGTTGAAGCGTTTTTAAAAATGAAGTAATTACAGCCGTGTGATTACGAGTACCTCGTATTTTCATGGTCCGGTTCACGCGAATCATATTTAATGCTGCGCGCAGGTACGACTCCGGTTCGCGAACGGTGTATCCTAGAGTAAAAGCAAGAATTTAAGTAGCGAAAGTACCCGGTTCGCGCACATACTGGTTTCAGCTGCATGAGACAGTTTTTTGACAAGGCTGGCCTTATTTTCTCTGAGGTGCAGGTCCTAAACCTGAAAATAATTGCTCATCTGCGATTCACTTTTTAGAATGGAGTCGAAATATAAATATAAGCCAACGCCTATCTCTCTATTGTGCTTTACAACCACGAAGATTCGGGATTGCGGTATGTACAAATGACAGCAAGGACTGTCTTAACCTTTCTGCTCGCACTTTTTCACCGTCACCTTATCCAGCGCCTTCATATTAATCTCCACTCCTATTCCGGGTCCGGTGGGAACGGTGATGGTGCCATCCGGATTAAGTTCAAACAATGGCTCGACAATATCTTCAACGTAGTATTTTTTATTGGGCGAAAGATCGCTCGGGAGTGTGAAATTGGGCAGCGAAGCCAGGGCGACATTGCCTGCGCGTCCAATGCCGGATTCGAGCATTCCGCCATGCCACACAGGGATATGCATGGATGCACAATAATCATGGATTTTGATGGATTCGGTATACCCCCCAACCCGTCCGGGTTTGATATTGATGATACGGCAACTTTTCATTTCGATGGCGGCACGGGTATCGCCCAGAGAGTGAATGCTTTCGTCGAGGCAGAGATCGGTTTTGATTTCGCGTTGCAGTTTGGAATGGTCGAAAATATCGTCATACCCAAGCGGTTGCTCAATAAGCGAAAGCTTGTATTTGTCCATTTCCTTGAAAACAGGCAGGTCATTGAGCGTATAAGCCGAGTTGGCATCTACCTGTAAGAGCATACCCGGGTATTCGTGGCGCAGCGCATCCACAAACTGCAGGTCGCGGCCCGGGGCAATTTTAATTTTAATGCGCTGATAACCTTCCTTCATGTATTTTTCCATAACATGAAGCAGATCAGGAACTGTATCGCTGATACCAAGACTAACACCCACATTTATTTTTTCCTGGGTGCCGCCTAACATTTTCGACAAAGAGATACCTTTTGCTTTTGCGAAAGCATCATACAAAGCGGCTTCCAGACCGGCTTTGGCCATCATATGCCCACGCACCTTCGCATAGCTCGCGATGGCTTCATCCACGCTGGAGATATCGCGTCCGATAATGGCAGGAATGAGGAAATCGTTCAGGATATGCCATGCGGTGGGCACCGTTTCGTAGGAATAAAAAGGAGTTTCTTCGGCCACGCACTCGCCCCATCCGGTGACGCCTTCGGCATCAACCCGCACTATGATATGCTGCTCATCGTATTCGGTTCCCATGGAGGTTACAAAGGGTGTAACCAGGATCATTTTTGTGTGGCGGAGTTCAATTCGGTCTATTCTCATGTGAATTTAAGCTTTTAGGTTTGTATTCAGGGATACAGAAGACTTTAAGGTTTCAGCGTACAATATTTTATACCTTCAAATTCTAAAGGCCAAGCTTGATTCAACTCTACTAAAATGAATAATCAATATGTTCCCATCAGGGATCAAGGGTAAAAAAATGTTGATTTTTCAATTTTCATTCTTTAACGCATTGTCCAAAAGCC
>CAIPFN010000243.1 GCA_903864265.1 uncultured Bacteroidales bacterium
TGACGGAGACAAGCATTACTACTCATTATTCATTTTCACTTTTCGTTCACGAGTAACCCCAAACCCCTAAAGGGGCTTATTGTAGACAAGCATTACTACTCATTATTCATTTTCACTCTTCACTCCCGATAGCTATCGGGATCATTTTTCACTACCTTTAGCTATCGGGATCACTTTTCCCCACCCTCCTTTAACCTTTAACCTTTAACCTTTAACCTTTAACCTTTAACCTTTCCACCTCCACCCGCTCTGCACACATTTCTGAACGCTTATCTACTTAATCTCGTATGTTTCGCCCGGAAGCAGCACATCCAGTGTGATTCCCCGGCCGCCAAGCAGCTTAGCCTGTACTTTTTTGCTTTTACCCGGGTTATGCAAAACGATCACCTGGTTTTCGCCGGCTACCTTAAATTTATTTCCCGTTACAACAATGGCCGTGGATTCATCAATGCCTACACACACTTCTTCCGGGTTTTCGAGTTGCACGGCAATAAGCCTGTTGAGGCGCTGCCGCTTGATAAAATGCTGGTCCACAATCATGTTTTCAACCAGCCCTAAACCTTCAGTTATCTCAATATTCCCGGGCTCAATGGTGGGATACCGGCCGGTATATTCTGGGTATTTCAGGGCATTGCCGGTAATCATTTTTTTACTCATTACGGCAGCCCCTGCGCTGGTCCCGGCAATAGTGGAGCCTTTGGCATAGGCCTCATGAACAGCCTTGTAAATAGGTCCCTTGCCCACAATTTTCATAAAGCGGGTCTGGTCGCCGCCGGTAATAAATATGAGTTTGGCCTTCACTATGGAGTCGAGTTTCGACTGGGCAACCGGTCCGCTCAAGGTGAAGTTAAACCCTATAACTTTTGTAATGCCCGCCGAAGCAAAATCTTCTCTGGCAAAAATCACCGAGCTGTCGGGATCTTCGCCCGACATGGGAAGTATGATTACATAATCGCCTTGGCCGGTACCCGATACCTTTAAAAGCTCCTGCATAAGCGCGGCGGTCTTTTCACCGCCTCCAATTATAAACAGGTGCCCACGGGCAGGTGTTTTCGGCTGACCTGCCATTTTCTGACTGAACGCCGCAGGCAAATGAATGATAATAGTGAACACCAAAGTGATCGTTACAAGCAGTTTGCAATTCATATCCTATTCTTTTAGTGAATGAAAATTCAGCTTACTCCTTAAAATCCGTTTAATTTCATAGTTACCGTGGGGATGAGCAGCAGCCAGCCTATAAAAGCCAGGAACAGCATGAACGGTATCACAAATTTAACCCATTTGCCATACGGTACTTTGGCTATGCCTAAAACCCCGATCAGAACACCCGATGTTGGGGCGATCATATCGGTAATGCCGGCTCCGAACTGGAATGACATGATGGTGGCCTGCCGTGAGAGCCCTATAATATCCGAGAATTGAGCCATGATAGGGATGGTGAGGGCGGCCTTGGCCGAGCCGGAGGTAATGATGAGGTTAAGCAGCGACATGAATCCATACATGATGGTTACGGCCGTCAACTGCCCGGTGCCTTTCAGTGAATTAGAAAGCGAATGCAGCACGGTATCAATAATTTGTCCGTCGTTGAGTATAGCAATGATGCCTCCTGCAAACCCCACTACCAGGGCTGCCGAAACGATATCCTTCACCCCCTCCTGGAAGAGTTTGGTGATTTCCGAGTTCTTTTTCCCTGCAGCAAAGCCTGTAAACACCCCCATGGCCAGGAACAGGGCGGCAATTTCCATAATGTACCAGTCGTACCCTAAAACTCCCAGCACAAGGTAGAAAATGGTAAACGCCAGAATATTCAGTATATAAAAATGAAGCGATTTGCGAAGCGCGAAAAAGCTGGTCACGGCATAAATGCCTGTTAAAACGGGAATGAACGGGCCTTTCACAGTATTTAATCCCACCCTTAAATTGGTTGAAGGGTAATAGAACGAATAAACCAGCATGATAACGAAAAGCACTCCGCCTACTATCCATGCTGACCGCGGGGTGTAATACTCAATTTTTTCCACATCCGATTCGCTTCTTTTGCGCCAGTATTCATCTTCGGAATACATGATGGATTTGGAAGGGGTTTTTTTCACCCGGCGGGCGTACCACAGCACAAAGGCGATAGCCAGGAAAGTGAAGATAAACCAGCAGATCACCCTGTATTCGATGCCGGTGAACAGGGGGACGCTCGCCAACCCCTGGGCGATCCCTATGGTGAATGGGTTCAGTATGGCGCCTGCAAAGCCGATATGAGCGGCAAAATAACAAAGTCCTATCCCAACCAGCGAATCGTAGCCCATGCGAATGGAGAGTTGAACAAATATGATGGTAAAGGCAAGCGTTTCTTCGCTCATGCCGAAAATAGCCCCAAACGCGCTGAAAATGATCATGATAAAGACCATAATAATGTTGTCGACACCCAGCATACGGATGAACTTATACTTTTCGAAGCGCTTGGTCAGGTTCAGGAAGGAGAGAATACCAATATCGATTGACCTGGTTTCGTTCATGATCCAGAAAGCCCCGCCTATCATCAGTATGAACACGATAATATGGGCCATTTTAACAAAACCGTTATAAAAAGCCGAGAATATCTGCCAGGTCTGGGGCTGGTTATCTACATTTTTAAAGGTATCATTCACGATCACCGATCGTTCCACACCATTTACCTTGATCGTCTGCCGGTCGTATTTTCCCCCGGGGACAAACCAGGTAAGCACGGCAGCCAGGATGATGATGGAAAATACAATGACAATATTATTCGGGACTTTAAAATTTTTCAGCATATCCTGATGGTTTCTGTTTAAGCAATGCTATGGATTAACAGGCTAAAATAAGAAGATTAACCAGAATAAAATGTTATTTGCTGTTTTTTTTTGACGCCATTGAAATCAGCGTCCAAATCCCGGTGGATCGCCTATTGGACTGGCGGCAAGTTGGAATGTCACCTGTAAGGGGAAAACCTGTCCGGTGGAATACTACGAATGATTTATCAGGCTTTAATTTGGGCCTTCGCTGTCTAAAAAGTGGGTTTTCACCCTGTTGTTGAGATAATCGCTCAGATATTTATTTGAATGCAAACTGCTTTTTTTGTATAAAACGAAATTAAATTGTTAATCAATGTTAATATTCGTCATTTATTCCCTACATTTGAATTAACATTTCAATAACTTATCCGAAAGCCTGAAAAATATCAATATTGCAATGAATATGAATTGAGCGAGAGGAACATTGAATAGCCAGATCCACCAAAACCAAATATTAACTAACCAAAAACAACATTGTATGAAAAAAATCTACGTTTTAGTAACGCTGATGTGCTTTATTTTCCTGCATGCGGCGAATGCTCAGAACCGGCTATTGTCGGGGCTGGTGACTTCAGCCGATGATGGATCCACCATCCCGGGTGTTTCTGTCACGGTTAAAGGAAATCTGACCCTGGGAGCTATTACTGATATTGAAGGTAAATACCAGATTTCGGTGCCATCAACGGCACAGACTCTTGTATTCAGCTCGGTTGGCATGCAGAAACTGGAAGTAGCCATTCTGAGTTCGAATGTGATCAATGTTTCCCTGATGCCCATCGCTACTAACCTCGACGAAATCGTGGTCATAGGCTATGGTACCCAGATTAAATCGAAAGTAACGGGTAACATTTCGAAAGTGAACGGCGATCTGATCAGGAACACCCCGGTACCCTCGGTACAACAAGCTTTGCAAGGTAAAACGGCCGGGGTTTTTGTGGAAGCCAATAACGGGAAAGTGAGCGGTGCAACCCGTATGCGTATCCGCGGTTCTTCGTCCATTACGGCAAACAATGAACCTCTCTTTATCGTGGATGGAGTGCCTTTGACCACCGAGTCGCTGAACCAGACCGGGGCATCCATTAATCCCTTGACAAGCATTAACTTCAACGATATTGAATCCATTGATGTGCTGAAAGATGCTTCTTCCACCGCTATTTACGGTTCGAGAGGTGCCAATGGCGTTATACTGATCACAACCAAGAAAGGCAAGGCAGGCGACACCAAGCTGAATGTGAATTTTCAGTATGGATACAGCAAAGCATCGCATATGCGCGAATTTTTAAATACCGACCAGTATATTTCCTATTTCCGCGAAGCAGCCTATAACAGTGACTTGCTGGAAGGATATGACCCTATTAATAATCCGGATGATTATGCAGGCTCCTGGCTTCAATCGGCCGAAAAAAGATTTAAACGTTACAGTGGCTGGGCTGCAAAACTGGATGCCAGCCAAACGGTTCCTGGCAAAGATTATATAGGATCGCAGGTGAATACCGACTGGCAGAAGCAGGCATTCCAGATCGGGGGATTACAGATGTTTGATTTCTCCGCTTCAGGGGGTACCGAAAAACTGAAGTACTTTGCCAGCGCCGCCTACAATAAACAGGAAAGTATCATTGTTTCCAATGGCCTCGATCGTTTCAGCGGCCGCCTGAACATTGACAACAAAGTGAATAACTTTATCGATCTGGGCTTCACACTGAGCCTGGCACGTACCAATATCAGGCAGGTTTCGGCCGATAACGCGTTTTCGACCCCGATGCAGCTGGTCGCCATGGCCCCCATTACCCCTATACGGGATCTGCAGGGCCAGTTATACGGCACGCCCACTACCACCTATTATAATCCTCTGATTGATGTAGAGGATACCAGGCGAAACATACTGGAAACCCGAACCGTTACCAACGCGTATGTTAAATTCACTTTGATGAAAGGACTTGCCTGGAGAAACGAACTGGGTTATGACCTTTACAACCTGAAGGAAAACAGCCGTTACGGGAAACGTACCGATGCCGGGCAGGGCATCAACGGCTATGCTATTTCCAACTACGGGCAAACCCAGAACCTGGTAACCAAATCTTACCTCGATTACCTGAAGAACTTTGGCGATTTCGGGGTAAGTGCTGTTTTAGGAACCGAATTCCAGAAAACATCGGTGGATAACACCTGGGTGGATGGTCAGAATTTCTCGACTGACGACCTGAAGACCCTCGCCAGTGCAGGACTGATTACCTCAGGTACTTCCACATTAAACGAGTATGCCTTCCTGTCGTATTTCTCGAGGGCCACTTTCGATTACAAGAGTAAATACCTGGTAACCCTGGCCGGACGTATTGATGAATCCTCGAGGTTCGGGTCCAAAAAACGGGAAGGATTTTTCCCTGCTGTTTCAGCCGGATGGGTGATTACGAAGGAAGAATTCCTGGCCAACAACAGTATACTCAGTTTCCTGAAAATCAGGACGAGTTACGGTAAGACCGGGAATGCCGGTATAGGAAACTTCCGTTATCTGGGATTATACGGGGTAACTCCCTATAACGGTCAGCCGGGCTTAGCGCCAACCCAGATTGCCAATGACAATTTAGGATGGGAAAGCACCCGGCAACTCGATTTTGGACTTGACTTCGGGATTTTCCAAAACCGTATCTCAGGCGAAATTGATTATTACGTGAAAAAAACCAAGGACCTGTTGCTGGATGTACCGGTACCGGGCACCAGTGGTTTCAGCGTTCAAACCCAGAATATAGGTTCCGTTGAGAATAAGGGATTTGAATTTGTACTGAATACTTCCAACCTGGTGGGTGACTTTAAGTGGAGTACGTCATTCAATTTTTCAGTGAACAAGAATAAGGTTACCGACCTGGGCGGACAGCAAATCATTGACCAGGGCAGTTCGCGTTTTATGAATGTGGTAAAAGTGGGAGAACCTTTAGGGGTTTTCTACGGAGCTCAATATGCCGGCGTTGACCCTGCAAACGGCGATGCCATATGGTATGTGAACGAAAAGGATGCGAATGGCAATATTATAAACCCTGCCGCCACCACCAACGATTTCGCGTCAGCCAATTTCGTAGTGCTGGGGCATCCTACTCCTGATAACATGGCAGCCCTTACCAACACTTTCGAATATAAGGGAATAGAACTGTCCTTCACTTTCCAGGGAGTGAGCGGCAACAAAATCCACCTTACCGGTGATCCTTATATGGCTGCAAATGCGGCATGGTACGACAACCAGACTACCGACCAGCTCGCCAGCTGGAAAAAGCCGGGCGACATTACCAATATTCCCCAGGCCCGCCTTGGGTACGACAACGGCGACCAGGGACGCAACAGCCGCTACCTTTCGGATGGCTCCTACATCAAACTGCGTTCGCTGACCCTTGGGTACGAACTCCCTTCCGACCTGATCAAAAAAGCAAAATTCGAAAGGGTGCGCATCTACATCCAGGCTCAGAACCTGCTCACTTTTACAAAGTACATAGGCTGGGATCCGGAAGTTTCGTCGGATTTTGCGGTTGATAATGTTACATCGGGGGTTGATTTCTATTCGGCACCTCAGCCGCGTTCCATCACGCTGGGAATTAACATAGGGTTATAATCACTAAAAGACATGTATAATATGAAAAAGATAAAATCAATAATGGCTATCATCACGCTACTGATTCTGGGCAGTTCGTGCACGAAATATCTTGACCTGAAGCCTCAGCAGAACCTGGATGAAAGTGTAGCTTTAAATTCGGATGCCAATGTCAAAACGGTGCTTATCGGTGCCTATCGGGCTATGCGTTACAGCGCCATATACGGAGGCTGCATATTGCGCAATTCGGAGCTTTTAGGAGGAACAGGAGAAATTTCGTGGCAGGGAACCTATAACGGTCCGCGCGAAATCTATAACCACGCCATCATTGCCGCCAACGGTGATATCACGAGTCAGTGGCTGGATAGCTATATCTGCATAAATATTTGCAATAACGTACTCTCGGCCCTCGCGGTGGTTGACGAAGCTGACAGGGGAACGGTTGAAGGCGAAGCCTTATTCCTGCGCAGCATGATGTATTTCGACCTGGTGCGTTTTTATGCCCAAGGCTATGAACCCGGTGCAGCAAATTCGCAACTTGGTGTTCCCCTGGTGCTTACGCCCACCCATGGCATTAGTGTTACCAATAACGTGGGACGTAATACCGTGGAAGAAGTTTATACCCAGGTGCTGGCTGATTTAACCCGTGCGGCTACCTTATTGCCTGATGCAAACGGATATTATGCTACTTCGGGTGCCGCTAATGCTTTGCTTTCCCGCGTGAATCTTCAGAAAGGCAACTATGCCGGTGCCAGGGATGCTGCCGACAAGGTAATCAGTTCAGAGTTGTATTCCCTGACAGCTACCTATGCCCAGGCATTCAATAACACCGAATCCTCTTCAGAGGATATTTTCTCCACCAAATTTATTCCGGCCGACGGCATTAACCAAATGACCGAATTCTGGTCAACTACCGAATATGGCGGAAGGGATGGCGATATTGAAATTCTGGACGGGCATCTCAGCCTCTATGATCCTTCGGATGAGCGACTGGCTATGTTCTGGATTGGAAATGACGCTTACCGGTCAGGGAAATGGAATACTCAATATGGTTTGGTTAATTTGTTCCGACTGGCCGAAATGTACCTCATCAGAGCCGAATGCAACCAGCGATTAGGTACCGAGGTAGGTGATACGCCAACCAACGATTACAATATGACACATACCCGTGCGGGCTTAGCTGCAGCCGAATCGGTCACGCTTGAGGATATTCTCCTCGAACGCAGACTCGAACTGGCTCATGAAGGGTTTAAACTCCATGATATGAAAAGACTCAAACTCAACGTTGGCGATTTGCCTTACAACGATCCAAAAATGATATTCCCGATTCCCGACAGGGAAATGTCGGCCAACCCGGCATTAAAAGGACAGCAGAACGAAGGATACTAAAGTTGACAGATGACGAAAGTAAAGAAGCCGGTTTTAACAGCCGGCTTCTTTGCGTTTATACATGAAGGATGTGTTTTATTCCTCATGTCTGAACAAAGGCAGGGCGGTTAGGCGGGCTACAACTTCCGAACCCAGGTCCCCTTCAGGGCTGAAAGCCCAGACGAACATCGCTTTTACAGGATGGTCCTTTCGAATGTTTTCGATTGCCGAAAGTGCAAGTTGTTTTGCTATTCCTTTTCGCCGGAACTCAGCCAGCACCATGGCCGAACAGAGGTACAGGGCCTCATAGGGTGTATCCAGGGGGGTAAGCTCGAATAACTCTTTTTCCGAGATTTCTTTGTTTAGAAACCGGTTCATCAAATCTGTTGTTGTAGGTATGAGCAGCACCCATGCTACAGGGCCATTCCCGTCGTCGTATTCCGAAACTGTTGCAGGATGTATCCTTTGCAGGCGTTGCAACACCTCCTGGTTAACATCAAGCTGGCTGGGGTCATTTTTGCTGGCAAAAACTTCGTCGGCCAGTTGTATCATGCGTTCGAAATGACTTAGAGACATAGTTTAGAAATTGAGTTAAATTGTGAAAGGTGATTCTCGATGCCCGCTTTCAAGTGCAGAGGGATTTTGCTTATGCTTGCCGGCGAGGTCAGCCGGTGAGCCTGGTCATACTTTTAATGAAAATCACCGGCAGTCGCTATTTTTCTTACTTCAACGCTGTTTCCTTCTCCCTGAAGTACAGGGCAGCCTTTTGCAAACTCAACGGCTTCGTCAGGCGAACCGGCTTTTACAAGGATGTATCCTCCTATCGTTTCTTTTTTTTCGCCAAAAGGACCGTTTGTAACCGACGTGTCGTGATGCACTACCCGGCTTTCGCTAAATAATAAGCCGTTTCCGCCGGTTAGTTGGTTCCGGGCCGCAATACCTGCCATCCAGTCGGAGGTTTGTTTCATCCACATCTGAATTTGTTCAGGTGATGCTACCTTATGTCCATCTTCGTGCCTGAAAATCAAAATATAATCATCCATTGGTTCCGGATTTTAAGGGTACATAAGTTTAAATTCACAATCCAAAAGTAAGTTTTGGGTTTCGAAATTACAAATTATTGTAACTAATCATCCGCCCAAAAAAATATTTCAGTCGCAGATTTCATAGGTTAACACCGATTTCCATTCCTCTTTGATGGCTTTTATGTTTAATTTTTCTGATTGATATAATCCAAATCTGCGAAATCAGTAGCATGTATTAGATTCTCAATACTTTGTAAGGAGTGAACAGCTGCAATTTTTAACTTCCGGGAATATCAACCCAAAACAGATATCACAGCCCTTGATTCCGGCTGTGTCAACTGTAAACTAAAATTCAGCCTGTGAGAAAGCAGGTTCTAGTCGCCCGAATCTTTTTTAGCTGAAGATGGAAGTTTTTTCTTCTTCTTTTCACGGCTATGGCATCCATATTTTTATCCTCTTACCTTTGCAACGGATTACAAACCGAATTTTAAGAGCTAAAGCTGGCCGGGAATATTTTAGGAATGGAAAAGCAAACATTTGTAGCAGCATTGTTATCGTATGTTAAACCAATAGGATACGTCATTTTACCCTATTCCTGTTTCAGGGGAAACGATAACTTTATCACTGTTCATGAACGATTGACACTGATGAATACCAGGCAATACCCGGGTTTGGGGGATGGCGTACTGGAAATCATCAGGCAAACCGAAAGTTTTTCGAACCTGGCGCTGATCAGGCAGTTTTCGAAGAAAGCGCTCACGCCCAAGGACTTTTTTGCAACCCTCGACAAGAAGCTCCTGGATGAAATGATCAGGCCTTTTGTGGAACGTAAGCTCGCCAAAATAATCGGAATTCTCCATGATCAAGACATCCCGCTATACATTGGCAATGGCAACACCAATTTATACCCCGAAGACAAAATTACATTCAGCAACGAAACCCCCAGGGCTACCTTAAAGTTTACACGGACCGGCGAAGGTACCCAGTACAAACTCCGGGCTTTTCATGCTAATGAGGAAATAATACTGAATGATCCTGCCAATAAAGTGCTGGTAAATGATCCGTGCTGGTTTGCCGAAGGGAATAAATTAATCCGTTTCCCGGAAAATATCAGCGGTAAACTTCTCAACCCTTTTAAAAACAAGGACTTTATCGCCATCCCAAAAAGCCTGGAATACAAATACTTCAGTACATTTATCCGCAAAATAGCCAACCGTTGCGAAATTGAAGCCGAGGGGTTCCAGGTGAAGGACCTTCAGCAGCAGCCAAGGGCCATCCTCTCGCTGGAAGCTGACTGGCAGGGAACCATAGTATTGGTGCTTTTCTTCCAGTATGGCGATAAAGTGATATTGGCCAACAACCCGCAAAAATCATTTACCAGCTTACTCGCCGACGAAAGCGGTTTCATTTTTAACCGGTTCAGGCGTCACCAGACCTGGGAAGCAGCCCAGGTGGCTTTCCTGAAAGCCAGGAAGCTGAAACAACTGGAAGCCACTTTCCGGATTGAGGAAACGGAGACTTCCCTGCATAAAGGATACCGCCTGCTGGAATGGCTGGCAGTTAACCAGGAGGAGCTTACTGCCCATTTGTTTACCATCAGGCAGACCGAAAGCAACAAGTACCTGCTGGAAATCCCGGTATTAAACCTGAGCATGACCACCGGACAGGATTGGTTTGATATACAGGGCACTGTAGTGCTGAAAAATTTCGAAATCCCTTTTATCAGCTTTAAAAATCATATCATCAACAATATTAAGGAATTCGAACTTCCAAGCGGGGAAATAGTGATCCTGCCCGACGAATGGTACGCACGCTTCCAGGAAATGATGATGTATTCCCGGGAAAACAAAACGGCGATCCGTATACGGAAACATCATTTCAAATTATTACCCGACGTACTCACAGCTGAGAATGAGCAACTCGAAGGCTCGTTGTCATCACCCGAAGCTGTCGTACTTCCTGAACTGGCCAATGTAACCATGCGGTCTTACCAGGTCTCAGGGTTTTATTGGATGCATGCCCTTCAACAACACGGTTTTGGAGGAATACTGGCCGATGATATGGGCCTTGGCAAAACTCTGCAAACTCTGGCTCTGCTGGCATCATATTATCCATATACCAACTGGGATACAGCTTCATCACTACCCATTTCAAGCGGATTTTCGTTGCCGGAAGCTGTTCAGCTTGATTTATTTGCAGCACCTGCATCCATTCCTGAAAGTAAACCTTTCGCCCCAAAGCCTTCAGGGGCTGACCGGCCTCCCTGCAGCCTTATAGTGCTCCCGGCCTCCCTTATTCATAACTGGCTGAACGAAATCATCCGCTTTGCGCCCTGGCTGAAGGTGCATATACATTCGGGAACCAACCGCAGGACGGATACAAAATCATTCAGCCGGCATGATATCATTCTTACCACCTATGGTACAATGCGAAACGACATTGAAATGCTCGGCGCTTATATTTTTGGATACGTGATACTCGACGAAAGTCAGACTATTAAAAACCCGTCTTCGCGGGCCACACAGGCTGTGTTTAAGCTGCAGAGCCGGCATAGGCTGGTGCTTACAGGAACACCTATTCAGAATTCCTTATCCGATGTATGGTCCCAGTTTAATTTTTTGAATCAGGGTATGCTCGGGACTCATCATCATTTCATGAAATATTATGTCGTCCCTTTGTCGAAAAACCCTGACGACAGGGTAGGGGAGAAGCTTAGGAACCTGATCAGCCCGTTTATACTGCGCAGGACCAAGGAAGAGGTGGCTCCGGAACTTCCCCCCGTTACAGAAACAGCAGTGTATTGCGAGATGACCGAAGAACAGCAGCACCTTTACGAAACGGAAAAGTCGAAGGTCCGGAACCTGATCATCGAAAATTTCAATACTGAGGGCGGCAAAAATTCAGCGGTCTTGGTGCTGCGGTCGCTGACCATACTGAGGCAGCTGGCCAACCATCCGCGAATGATCGAATCCGGTTCTGATGCCGGCAGCGGGAAATTTAAAGAAGTTACCGAAAGCCTCGAGACGGTACTTGCCGAAAACCACAAAATACTGATATTTTCTTCCTTTGTTAAACACCTTAAACTACTGGAAGAATTCTGTACCGAGAAAGGCTTCAAATATGCCTTGCTTACCGGCTCAACCACCAACCGGGAGAAGGTGATCAGTTCGTTTAAAAGCAAAAGCGACATTCAGCTGTTTCTCATTTCGCTCAAAGCCGGTGGGGTTGGGCTCAACCTTACCGAAGCGGATTACGTATTTATCCTCGATCCGTGGTGGAATCCGGCGGCCGAGATGCAGGCCTTAAACCGGGCGCATCGCATAGGGCAGGATAAGAAAGTATTTGTTTACCGCTTTATCACCAAAGAAACCGTGGAGGAAAAAATAGTCCTCTTGCAGCAAAAGAAAAAGAACCTGGCTGATTTGTTTGTCACATCCGATACCCTGATAGCCGGTATGACCCGGGACGAAATTCTGGGCATATTTTCATAACAGCTTCGGCAGATCATTGTAAGTACAGGCATAAATAAAAAAGCCTCCCGCGCTTTACCGTGGGAGGCTTTGGTCATTCAAGGGAAAGCTATTCGGATATTCCTTCCCTGTTTAGGATAAATGCGACCTGGAAGGCAGTTTCCTTCAAGGCGTCGAAACGTCCGGTGGCGCCTCCGTGGCCCGATTCCATATTGGTATGCAGGATCAGCAGGTTGTTGTCAGTTTTCAAGGCCCTGAGTTTTGCCACGAACTTGGCCGGCTCGTGGTAACAAACCTGTGAATCGTTCAAGCCGGCAGTAACAAGCATATTCGGGTATTTTTGCGCCTTTACATTGTCGTAAGGGGAATACGATAACATATAACGGTAGTATTCTTCAACGGTGGGATTTCCCCATTCTTCGTATTCCTGGGTGGTGAGGGGCAGGCTGGCATCGAGCATGGTATTCATTACATCCACGAACGGCACCTGAGCGATCACGGTATGGAAAAGTTCAGGGCTCATGTTCGCAACCGCACCCATCAGCAATCCGCCGGCACTGCCGCCCATGATGGCCAGTTTTGAAGCGGAGGTATATTGATCCTGCTGAAGTTTCTGAGCGCAGGCGATAAAATCGGTGAAGGTATTTTTCTTTTTCAGCAGTTTACCGTCTTCGTACCATTGTTCGCCCATATCGCTACCGCCCCGGATCTGGGCTATGGCAAACACAAATCCCCTATCCACCAGGCTGTAAAAATTGGAAACAAAGCGGGCATCGGAGCTGATGCCGTATGAGCCATAGGAATAAAGCAAAGCCGGGTTAGAGCCATCTTTTTTTAACGATTTTTTGTACACTACCGACATTGGAACTTTAACTCCATCCGTTGCCGTAGCCCAGATCCGCTCAACGGTATAATCGTCCGCTTTAAAGCCACCCGGGATTTCCTGTTCTTTCAGCTTAATGCTTTCGTCCTTTGCCACATCGTAATCGTAAACGGTATTCGGACGGTTTAGGGAAGTATACCTGTAGCGCAGCATGGGGGAGGTAAATTCGGGAGTGCCTGTTAATGCCGCCGTGTACACCGGTTCAGGGAAGCTGATGGTTTTAGTTTTCCCATCCACAAGGTTCATAACCAGGATTTCATTCAGGCCGTTTTTGCGGGTTTGCAGGGCGAGGTATTTATCGAATACTTCGAGATAGTCAATTTTCACATCTTTATTGTGAGCTATCACTTCTTTCCAGGTTCCGCGGTCAGCATAACCTGTCAGGGGAGCCTCGTAAACCTTGCAGTTCAGGTTGTCGCGGTCCTTGTACTGTATGTAGAATTTATCCTTGTGCGGGTATACGTGATAGGTTACATCCTTAACACGGGGAATAAAAACCCTGAACTTCCCCATAGGTTCCGATGCCGGCAGGTACAGGTATTCGGAGGTGGTGAAGCTGGCCGACACAATAAAAATGAAGTCTTTGGTTTTGCTTTTTTCAAGGTTAATAATGAACAGTTCGTTAGGCTCCTCGAAAACGAGTTCATCGGGGGTGGTGCTTCCCACTACATGACGGAACACTTTGCAGGCGCGCAGGGCTTCGTTGCCGAGGGCGTAAAAAAGCGTCTTGCTGTCGTTAGCCCAGGCAAAGGACTGAACCTTATCGATTTTAAGGGGCAGTGCCTTTCCTGTGACCAGGTCCTGGAGTTGCAGGGTATAATCGGCATACGAACCGGTTTCATTACTCATAAAGGCGGCCAGCTTATTGTCGGGGCTGACTTCAAAATCCGAAAAGATATAGGCATGCTTGCCTTCCGCCATTTTATTGATGTCGAAAACTACTTCTTCGGGAGCCGAAAGGCTGCCCTTTTTCCGGCAATTGATGCGGTACTGCTTTCCTTTTTCGGTGCGGGTATAGTAATAATAGCCGTTATCGAGCTGGGGAACGGTTTCGTCGTCTTCTTTGATGCGGCCTTTCATTTCAGCAAACAGCTTGTCCTGCAAGGCTTTGGTCGATTTCATAACGGTATCGGCATAAGCATTTTCAGCTTTCAGGTAATCGATTACCCCGGGTTTGCTTTTATCTTTCAGCCAGTAGTAGTTGTCGGTGCGTTTGTTGCCAAACTCGGTAAACACGCTGGGTTTTACCGCCGCTACCGGAGGAGCAGGGAAATCGCTTTGTTGGGTTATTTTCACGAGGGTTCGGGTTGATGGATTACAGGCTGCCAGTCCAAGGGCAATGGCCATGACCGGCCAGGATTTACAATAGGGTGTCATAGACGCAGATTTTTGGAAAATGTTCAGTAAAAGTAGTGAAATCTATAGCAGCGGGGATTCCATTTGCAGGCAATTCGCCAAACTTTCGGCATAAATCACTAATTTTGCATCTTCAGGCGCACCTTTTACAGGTGAATCAGGCAAATCAGACCGATATTATAGAAAACCTACGGGCTTTAAACATAACATTATGCAAACAGTAGTAAGCGGAATCAGGCCTACGGGCAACCTACACCTCGGGAATTATTTCGGAGCCATGCAGAATTTTGTAAAAATGCAGGAAACGGATAATTGCTATTTCTTTATTGCCGACTATCATTCGCTTACTACCCATCCTACCCCTGCCGATCTGCATGGTAATGTAAAACAGGTGCTGGTCGAATACCTGGCTTGTGGTCTGGATCCTGAAAAAGCGACCTTATACCTTCAAAGCGACCTTCCGGAAACGGCGGAGTTGTACCTCTTTCTGAACATGAATGCCTATATGGGCGAACTGGAGCGATGCACTTCGTTTAAAGATAAAGCCCGTACTCAACCCGATAATGTAAATGCCGGCCTGCTCACCTATCCCACGCTGATGGCTGCCGATATATTACTGCATAAAGCTAACAGGGTTCCGGTAGGGAAAGACCAGGAGCAGCACCTGGAAATGACCCGCACCTTTGCCAGCCGATTCAACCGTATGTACAACGTGGAATATTTCCCCGAACCGGTAGCCTATAATTTCGGCGAATCGCTGATTAAAATCCCCGGACTGGATGGCAGCACCAAGATGGGCAAGAGCGAGGGCGAAGGCAACGCGATATTCCTGTTCGACGCCCCGGAAGTGATACGTAAAAAAGTAATGAAAGCCGTTACCGATAGTGGTCCTACCGAAGCCAACCAGCCTAAGCCCCAGGCCATTGAGAATTTATTCGGTTTGATGAAAGCCTTGTCGGAACCCGAAACGCTTCAGTTTTTCGAAGATTCCTATAATGCCTGTAGTATACGCTATGGCGATATGAAAAAACAGTTGGCCGAAGACGTGATCCGTTTTACCACTCCTTTCCGCGATCGTATCCTGGATCTGCTCCACAACGACGAATACCTTCAGAAAGTGGTGAACAGGGGACGCGATAAAGCGCACGAAAGTGCTGCAAACACGGTAAAGGAAGTTAGATCCATTATAGGATTTAAAAGTTTTTAAGTACAGGATTTCAATACCTGTTGCTCGAAACGTACCGGAAACCATTCTGTTTCCTCCTGCAAAACCCTTTGCCTACCTGCTTCGTTTTTTGAATGTAACCCTGCCTATACAAATTGTCTTATCATCCAGTGCCGGATCGAGGGATAAAAAGCCCGTAAATGCAGCTTGTTTTAAATGTCCGTCGGAATACCTGAGGATGACTGAATAATTCCGTATTTCGTAAGTGCCGCTTCCGGCAGTTGTAACCGAAGTGCCATCCCTGTGATATTGCAATGCAGTATTAAAAATACCTTCATCGGTAAATTGCCCGTTGGCGGAAAATCGGATCAAAGCCTTTTGACCCAATGCACCCTTGTCAAGATCAGGGTTATCGGGCTCTTCCCAGGAGGTCCACGACCCGTTCAGCCGTAAACCATCCACCGGTTTACAATGTTGATAATACTGTGAGCTGATAATCATGTTACCCCTTTCGTTCAGTTTCACATCTATATCAATTACACCCGGTCGTTTAATAATCCAGTTTCCTGCTCCATTATTTATATACCTGCTCCAGAATTGAGCTTCCGCGGATTCGCTTTCCGGTTTATTGAAACCTGCAAACCCCATGTCGGGTATAGCTTCGTATACCTGCCCGTTACTGTAAAATGTTTTCCAGATGGTATGGCCCAGCGTCAGCGGGTCGCCATAAAATGCTTTCATATAAATGCCCATCCATACACCTTCAATTCCATTTTTTGTATTAAAGCATGGAGGCGAATTAACTTTGGATGTAGATTGAATAACAGTGGTTGCAGCAACAGCATGCGCAACTGCGGGAGGAACTTTTTTTAATGTCAATCCATTAAAAAAAGTTTCAATTGTGCTCTGATAACCTGCATCATTTGACAAAGTCAAGATATTGGTTGTCAGCCCGAAACCTACGATGGTCGAGAGCATGGCTGTCCCTGACAGGTTGCCGTTTACAAAACCTGCAGCGCCCAGTATCACTTCGCGACCTTCGTCGTCGGAAACCTTGTCGGTTTGAGGTAAGTCTTTAATATGAAGGGGAGTGGCGGCCAGCACAGACCAGTTCCTGTCGAATTCTTCGCGTGCAGTTCCTTTGCTGGCCTGGCTTGCATAGATACTGATAGTGCAATATATTCCTTTCGCATTGTCCGTAGCGATATAGCTGACAACTCCTTCCCTTGTCGATTTTTCCCAGCCTTGGGGAATGGTATAGGTGGCAATGTCAAAGGTTTCGGTTTGCGCAAAGGCGCTAATAGTCAGGCCTAAGCCTATGAGTATCAAAAGATATTTTTTTATCATCAGTTAATGATGGTTTTGTTGAACGATGTAGTTGCCTGATAGACTGATTTTACTTTACCAGCATTTCCTGTAATTTATTGAAATCGAAATTATCTTCAAACACTTTTTTTGCTTTCAAAGTTGTAGCTGAGGAAGTTTGATTGCGGATTTCAACTGTAACAAATTGTGGTGCGGATATGGGTAGTTTACTGTTAATATAGTCCGGATTTAAAGTAACAGCCGGTGAACCTCCATCGTCAGGATTCTTAAACATATCATTTGTAATCGGGTCGTAGCCTATATTCATATTCCCGATAAATGGTTTATCTAATTGTGCTTCTGAAGAAGCACGAATGTATTTGTCAATATTGTCAATATACTTCTGAATCAAATTTTTTTCTTTTGCCGTTTTAACATTTTCTTTTCCCTCAATATATGACTTTTTATATTTTTCTTTGATTTCGTCTGCTTCAGTTTTACTATACTGCGCTGCTAATTTTGCATATTCTAACTGAACCAGGTATTGTTCGAAGGTTTGGGCAAGAATATCGTTGTAGATTTTATTTTCATGATCACGCATCACGGTAAAATAAGCCTTTTTGATACTGAGAATTTCTTTAATGCTAACGGGCACAAAAAGCGGGATACCGGGCTTGCTTACCACAATACGTCTTGCATCACCATCATTAATATACCAGGCAAAAGAACCGTATTTTTCGCTTTCAGTCCGCGGATGCAGGATGTAAATCTGCCTTCCGTCAACGGTTTCCGTAACTTCTTTTTCTTCGTTTTTGTCACCATATTCTTGATGGGAACAGGCAGCAGCTATGGAATTCAGAGAGTTAAAACTTAAGCTTAAAACCAATCCGGATTCCTCTTTTTCGTACAATTTCTTCTCTTTGGTGCAACCCAATTCAAGCATATGAGTTTTAATATTGTAAGGCAATATTTTTTCTGTATGTACTGAGTTGATGCTAGCACTCCAGGTGCCTCTTAAGCCTTTGGTTTTATTGATGGCTTCGTTAATTACCGAGGTAAAAATGGCAGTCATCCATTTTTCCGCTTCTTTTGCGGCAGCCTTATCCTGCGAGATGTCCATAAATATCTTATTCTCGCCCCGTTTGCAGGAGGAGGGAGTATTACGGGCATCTTCGGAAGTTTCGCATTGCCCGAAAAGGGAAGCAGTAAAAATAAGGACGGCGGGTACCAGGAGTAGCTTTTTCATGGGTCTGGTTTTTCAAAATATAATTTCCCTTATAATTTCCCAAGCATAGCCTGTAGTTTTTTAAAGTCAAAGTTGTTTTTAAATTCTTTAAACGCTGAAAATATTGTAGTATCATCTTGTATAAACCATTCGATAGTAATAAATTGTACGGATGCTGCAGCGGCGTTTTTATTGATATAGGAGGGATTGAAAGTTACCCAGGGGTTTCCCATTGTTGCATCATCCACATACGTTTCTCTTCTAACGTATGGAATTTGCTCAGATCTATCCCAAATAGTGATGCAAGGTTCATTGTAAAATTCTTTATTGCCCGATTTATAAGTGTTGATGAATTTTTCAATTCGCTCAGCAGATACATTATACTTATCGTTAGGTTTTTGTAAATTATATGCTGCAATCCAGTTTTTATATAATTCTAAAAATTCACCAACAGTAATAGGTTTAAATAATGGAACATCAGGTTTTGTGATAATTACACATGATTTTTCAGGTGTTTTGTTCCATCCTGTATAATAAAGTGGGAAACCTTTAAAGCTTTCTTCCTGTTGTTTTTCGGAGATCACATAAATTAAATGACCATCTATAAAATCCTGACCATTTTTTTCGGTAAAGCCGCTGGCTTTCTTTTTATCCCGGATTACATAAGGTTCAAAACCATTGATTAAAACAGAAAACCTCAGTTGTGGACCTCCTTTTTTGTTTAATTCACCATTGCTTTCGCGGTAAACAGCAGTTAGTGTAATCTCCAGTTTGCCTTTAACCAATCCCTCGTTACTTATATCATCCACCAGTGCCCTCCAAGAGCCACTGATACCTTTAGAGTTTTTAAATGCTTCATCAAACAAAGCACAAATTTCTTTCATTTTTTTGTACATGATTTCGGTATTGGCTTTGTTTTGTTTACCCCCGCTACCAATGTAAACATAGTAGTTGCTGTTGTCTTCAGCAGACGAAAAGGGTACTTGTGCGGCTTGCCCTGCTGTGTTTTGGGAAAACGACTGCATTGCGCAGGAAATGAAGATTAACAGGATGGTCAGATTTTTCATAGCCTTTATTTATGACGATTATTTTATTCTACCTCACTTCAGAAGCTTTAATTTCCGGTGTTTTGGTTTTTATTGCAGGCTGTATTGCATGTTTTTGAGAAGTTTTAAGTGTATTCGCTGCTTCCGGTTGACCTGATGACATTAAAGTCTCCTTTAACAGATATTTTTATTTGGGTTCACAAACAACAGATAAAGCAAAATTGCCGGATACTTTATGTTCAATTGAACTTATGCAAGGCTTTTCTGTCTTATCATGGCTGTCTTCATATAAAGTACCATCGAAGTTACCGGCGACCAACCCTCCTGTTCTGAGCGTTAGGGATGTTATGTTTACCTTCAGGTTATTGCATATCTCATTCGAAACCTGGCAGGAAGTGCCATTGGGTCTTCTTATGTATGAATTTAAGCCGGCTGACCATCCTTGTGATAGTAGACTAATTGCATCAGTGGAACAATCAATACTATTCGGTCCTAGTTTAGGGTTTTTTATCCTGATAGTAAGTGAATTGGGAAAACCTGCTGATATTAAAAGAACAAGTCCTTTTTCTGCAACCGAGCCATCATCGTAGTGTGCTTCTGCTAACGCTATATGAGCCGGATCTTTCCCTTTTGCTGCATCTATATATTTTTTGTCTAACAACTGATGACCGTACCACTGCTTACCATCAATTGTGGCCTCAAACTTTCCCTCATTGAGAAGCATCACCTGCGACTTAAGCGTAAATTTCTCTTTTGTTTTTTTATATATTAATTCGCAGGTTATTTCTACCAACCGGATATCGTTTAACGGAACCACTATCGGGGCTTTGTAAATACCAAAATGATTAGATCCCTCCAATTGCCCTAATTGATTAGATATCGGTGCAGGGAGTCCGTTCATTTTCCATCCTGTTATTATAAAATCAGGAGTTACAGGACTATTATTCCCCATTTCTTTATCATCTTTCCTTACCAGGATATTCAATTCTGCATCATGGTTTTTTCGCACTTCTTCTGATTCTCTCTCCCGTCGATGACGTTCAATGGTTGCGGGTGCAATTTCGTCGGGATTAATTTTACTGTAATCCGGTTTAGCCGGGTTTAGCTTGTCAGCAGCTTTCATTTGTTGATCCAGGTAGTCCCCATGTTCTTGACTTGTAAGTAATTGATCATCGATCTGAGTCTCCCTATAGCTTTCTTCTCTTTGTCTATATCCAATGAATGTTAGCGTACTAACTTCAAAAAATTCTGTTTCGCCCCGCTTTAATTCAATAGAGGATGGAATCATTACCAATTTTTCGAAAGCATCTCTGGCTTGTTTCGATTTGCCTGTTACATTATCAATTTTAGAAATTGGTTTGTTTTTATCCCCCAAACTGGAACCCTTCATTGCATCATTTACCCTGGCTTTCGCTTCGGGAGGCAACTGATCGATCATTTTTTGGGCATCCTTCAATGCCTTGTCCATATCCTGTTGTGTGGGCGCCGGCTTGCTCTTTGTATTTACCTGAGCAACAGCAAAGAATGCTGAAAAAACCAGAGAAATGGTGCAATATATACAGGCTGCCTTTTTCATAATGTCGATTTATTTTGATAAAACTAGTCCAAATCCTTCTCGCAGATATAATCCTGATGGCCCGACTGCCGCTCCAATCATAATCCTAACATGATTTATTGTAAACAATGGTTTTAGCCCAGGCCGGCACACTACAAAAGCTGCCACAACTTGCTGATGTTAGTTTGCCAGAGGGTCATGTACCACTTTTATTTTAATGATGCCTTTAGTTAATTCCATGTCTCCGTCTTTATGTTTGGTATCAATGGTTTGATCGATTAAGACGGAGGAATTATTAACCGCATTATAGAGAATAACAGCCCTGAAGTTAAAACTTGCCGCTGCAGTTTTCTGCTCTGCATCCTGCTTTAGATGCACCATTAAATTTTTATTTTTTAAGTTTTCCAAGGGGGTACTGCTGACAGACATACTGGTTAACTGGGGAATCCTACCCATCATTTCGTTGGCAACAGCCATGATATCTTTATTTTTGCCGGGCTCTTCTGACTGTACAGTAAAAACAAGGTTCATAAAACCCAATAAGTCTGCTTTATAGGCTTCTGCTATATTCCCCGATAAATCTGCATCTGGAGGATAATGTGCCGGAGCCAGAGTAGCCGAATCCTGCTGGCTGCCCTCTGAAAAATCGATACGGAAAACAGGCAGGGGCAACAGCATATCTTTTGGCCCGCTGTATGGGTAGTCATTCCATTTATCTTTATCATCCTTAACCGATTTTATACCCGTTGTAACCTTCATGGGAATATAAAAATCGGCTGGTTTGGCATTTCCGTAATCGGGTTCAGACAGCATTAGTGTCCATTTGCAACCAATCCTCGACAGGGATACAAATACTTTATCAGAAGTTTCTGTTTTGCCCGAGGCTTTTGTTACCAATTTGTCATCATCAGTGACCTCAATGTTGAATTCAATACCGGCGGTCAGCGCAAAGCGATTCAATTTCATAATTCTTTCAAAAAGCTGGGCTAATCTTTCTGCTGTTTTATCATTACCCAATAGCTGCATTTGCCTGCAACGACCCAAGGTAATAGACAGATTGAATATCACATCCCAATTCTTCTTCTCTATTTCTCCATTCATATAATTTTCAAATTCCTGACCATTTAGCAGGTCGGTAATCACAGTCATATCACCGGATTCTATACCCAACAGTTGTTTTTGTCTTTCGAATTTCAGACTGATAGTAAAAACACATTCCTGCATGAAAATATCTTTGCCGTATTGGGCGAGAAGTAATTTTATTTTTTCATCTGACCTTGAAATAGAAAGGTTGAAGCCCTCTTTTAAATCATTTTCGAGGGATGTAGCAGGGTCCGGCTCCGTTCCTGTTAAAGCAAAGTAGCGGTAAATTTCAAATACTTTTCTTATCAACTCACGCTCATAAGCCAAAAATCCGTCTTCCCATTTTTTCCTTTCCGCGTCGTAAAGCTTTTGTGCATTTTCATCACAGAGGGTTGCAAGACTAAAGTTTTTTTTGGGAGGTGGTTCAAAACTCATGGGTGGTTTGTTCAGTAAAAGCTGTTTGAGCTGCCTGTGCATTTCACCAAGATTTCCTTTTGGGGGCAGTTTTGAGGCTTCACTGCCCTTGGGCTTTTCAGGTGCAGTTTGTGCTAATGGAAGTGCTGTTTGCGCAGAAGATGCCGGAAGTGCAGCCAGGTCAATGGTATTCTTAACAGCATCATTCAATCGGTCATCTATAATATTAAACTCGTCAACGGTCATTTGAATCAAAGGGTAATTCATAAAACTGTTTTTCTTTGCCGCTTCCTCATTCACATAATCGTCAGTCATCTGTGCCGATTTGGATAAATTACCTACCAAAATGCGAAACGGATCCCGGCTCTTCAATGGCTGAGCAATAACCTCATCCCTTTTCCTGCTGTATAGCACTACCATGCTTTTAGTGGTAACCAGCATGCTGTCATTTATTTTTGTTCCATTGTACCAAAGCAAATGGTCTTTTGCCTGTGCCTCTGTTGGCACCTTTAAGGGTTGAGTTAAATGAATGGGCACTATGGAGGATCTAGGTTTTATGACTCCGTTTTTTTTTAGGCAATGTTTTTAAAGAGGAAGAATCTTTTCCCTGTTGCTGAAATTTTGAGAGCATTGACTGGGCATCTTTAACCATTTTATCTATCTCCGCCTGGGAAGGTTCCTGGCAAAACCCATTCAGAAAAAACAGAACAAAAGAGAGGGTGGTGAGGATGATTTTTTTCATGACATTTTGGTGCTAATTGAAAAATTATTTCAATTCCTTCTGGCAGACATACAATTGATGTCCATCCGCATTTTTCATCATTTCAAACCATACGATATAGTCTTTGCCATTAAAATTCAGTATTTGTGCATCTCCCATATTGTCAATCGTTTCTTTGCTGCCGTCAGGGTAATACAAAGTGTGTTGCTGGTAAACAATGGATTTTGCCGGGTTGCTTGCCACCAATAAATTGGTTTTGGTTATGTTTATCGGGAAATCAAGTTTAGTGGTATAATCAATGTATGCTTCCATAGTGTTATAATTTTCGGTATCGGTTTCGTTGTGCACTTTGTTCTTTTGTTTGACGATACTCACCACACGACCATTGTCGGTGCCATACACTTCAGAATAGAATTTTCCGCCTGAATACATATTGTCATTTTTTATATCAGGGATATTAATTACAGGCAACGTTTTGCCATTCGAAAAGGTATGGGCGTTTTTACCTTGTGCGAAAGCCAAAGTGCCGCATGGATAAGTAGTTGAAAGACTTCCCATTAAGTAGTCCTTTACGCGCAGCACATTCTTTTCGGTCAGTATCAGGCCGTTAAAGCCGGCTTTTTTCTCTCCAATAAAACTTTCGCTGCCAAATCCGAAAAAATTTTCTGTAGGTTTGCCATCTTCCATGGATTTTAAAACCAGCATCTTTTCCCCGGAACCCTTATACGGCCCATAGCTTTTCCCTTTGTATCTGAATGCAAATGATACGTCCGGTATGTTTACCGAAGTTCCTGGACCCGTTGAATGAGCTACCATAACTTCTGATTCGGTGAAAAATTCAGATTTATTTTTTTCATAACTAATAAACTGCGGTCGCAATGGAATTCGTAAAGAATCATTTTCCAATCTTTTACCATCAAAATAAATGACATAATTGGTTATTTCGCCTACGTCATAATAACTGATAATCCGCACCCGGACATAATTGAGAATTTTGGGATCAGCATCATCTTTTTTGGGCTGCCCCGGCGCTTGTATATAACCACCCCAAAACCTGTCGCCTTTCTTTTGCTGCAATATCATTATACCATTAACCGGAGCCTGATCAATAAAAACAGGCTTCTCGTTATTTTCCGTGGCGTCGCTATATTCGCTGCCTGCGGCTTCTTCATTTTTTTCTGTTTGGGTTGTGGGCTTTTCAATGGCCATAGCTTTGTCAACCGTTTTGTTTACTTTGTCTTTTAACTTATTCAGGATTTGTGCCTGAGAGGGTATTATTGAGATCAATAATACAGACACAAGAATTAGATTTTTATAAACAAATACTTTTTTCATGGTCTATTTTTTTGAGATTTTAGATTTTCAGCATGCTTGACATCAACAGCGTTCTTTCCGGAAAGTGAATCATGGTCAATGGGAACTCACTTTTTGATCCGTACATATTTTTCAACAGTAGCCTCTTTTTTATCCATGACACCCTTATCGTCAACCGGATACGTTTGGGTGAGGGTATCATTCTTTATTTCCAGGGTCATTTTGATTGTTTTGCCTTCCCAGGGCTTGTAAAAAAGAATACTTACATTTTCCTCGTATAGGTTTCCTTCCAGTTTGAATGTTCCGGTACCATAGGCATCCGTAACAGTTGTATCTGCTTTTATACGGGCAACAAACATCCAATGATTGCCCGACCAGATTTTTGTCAGATCCATATCCATTTTACCCGGGAAATCTACCACCGACGAATCGCCTTTAAATGTTTGGGAATGAGCGAGTTTCCAGGCGCCTTCGATATTGAGGCTATTCTTCTGGCTACAAGCGCTGATGATGAATGTTGCTATTAAAATGCAAAAGAGATTTGTTCTCATAATTTCAGGTTTTTCAGGTTAATTTTAGTTGATCTGGTACCAGTAAAAAAAATCCTTGCTCTTTTCTTTATTATGCCGGTGCCTGCGTCATGCCCAGTTGGTCTATAAGTGCCATCGAATCGGCCATTAACCAGTGATGTACGATTTTACCGTTATCAATCTGGTAGCTGATTACCAATGGAAATTCAACCATACGATGGGTGGGCGGGATGCCGTTAAATTCACCTTCATGGCGACCTTTCAATCGCCCACGAACCATTACCCGGTTGCCTTCCGCCATCATCTCATCGGTAAAAATTTCGTAGTTTGGAAACACCGATTCGAAAAAAAGTATATGCCCGATAAGTTCCCTGTCTGTAATATATTCCTCCAGAAGTTCTCTTGTTACTGCAGACCCGGCCATGGCATTAAAATACCGGATGATAAATTCCTTGTTTTCCTTTTCCTTTTCCATACTGATTATAAATTTATTACTGTTGCCTCAAAAGGTAGTTACCCGTTTGCAGCAAACAAATATTCAATTGTTGCAGATGCATTGAAACGACCGGAAAATGAGAAGGTAATACTATTTCGTTTTTAAAAGTGTTTTGCGAAATAGCTGATTGACTAAAAAAAAGTAATAAAAGCTATAGGACGCCCTGGTTTATTTATATGGCCGACGGTCCTGGCCTTATCGGGCAGGTCTCTATGCCGGCATTTTCAGTACGCCCAGTTGTTCCATGAGCGCCATGGAATCCGCAATAAGCCAGTGATGGACTATTTTCCCGTTTTCAATGTCGTAACTGATCACAAAAGGAAATTCAACTTTGCAGTGGGTAGGCGGGATGCCGTTAAATTCTCCCTCGTGGCAGCCTTTCATTCTAGCCCTGACTACAACCCGATTACCTTCGGCAGTGATTTCGTCGGCAAACATTTCGTATTTCGGGAAGGCCGCATCAAAAAAAGATATGTGACCCAGGAGTTCTTCATCGGTCATGTATTGCTCCATCAATTCCCTGGTTTTGAAAACCCCGCTTAATGCATTGATATAGCGGATGATAAACTCTTTGTTTTGCCTTTGCTGTTCCATGGTTATATTTTTTAACAAAGTTACATGCAGAAAACTGGATGTGTTATTCCATTTGTTGCGATCTTTTATTCATTTGTTGCAGTTGTGTTGCTGCGGCGAAAAACAGAAGGCAGTATGCCATATTGCTTCTGAAAAATATTAGTAAAATGACTCAGGGTCTGAAACCCTGTTTTATAGGCTACTTCACTAACCGTGAGGTCCGTTGTTTCCAACAGTTGTTTTGCTTTTTGCAACCGCATGATTTTGATATAGTTGGCAGGTGCCTGATGGATGAGTGATTTCAAACGGCGGAACAACTGTGTGCGGCTCAGCGACATGGCTTTGCATAAAGCTTCGGTGTCGAAATTTTCATCTTCCAGGTTAACTTTAATAAGGGTATTTATTTTTTGAATAAAAGCCGCTTCCTGGGGACGGCTCTGTTCAAGAGTGGCTATGAGCTTTTCGGTTTGCGTAAAATGCGAGCGCAAACGTTTTTGAATTTCTTTATAAAACTGGGGAAGATTATTTGCCGATATGTGGGTTGGGAGCACCTGATCAGGAGTTAAGCCCTGTTGGTGTAAAGGTAAAATCAGGATATACAGCGTTCCGTTGAGCAAAGCGTGGCCTGTAAAGGAGTAGGCCGTTTGTGTGGTAATTTCATTGACCCGGATCAGGTTGATACTGCTGTTTTCTATTTCAAGCTGAAGGTTTTGATTATCAGGGCTGTAAAATAAGCGCACCTCTATTTTGCTGTTCGGGGGCAGCAGACTGATAATGTTGCAAATGAGTTGAACCAGGGATTGGGAAAGTAAAAAAGGCTGGTAGTGTACGAGTTGTTTCTTTAAGGCTGATGAAAATGAAAGCTGCACTTTGTTGGCTTGTGCATAAGGCAGTAAGCCTTGCGTGAGACCCTTAAAAAATGATATAATATCGGCTTCGGCTGAATAAATCATACAGTTTCCCCTTTTAATTGATAACAATACGTATGGGTAGTTAATGAGCAGCAATTCAGTATAGCGAATGAAAACCCTTGCGACGACCACAAATCCGCTGTTTTAGCAGAGGGAAATGATCATTTAAAACTCAATCAGCAAAATGCAGAAAACGTTAGGATGCTAAGTCATATAAGTTCAATAAAGATACATATAATATTCGACATATTTAAAAGCGAAAAAATCAATTTTATCCTGGGGGTACATGAAGATGCCGTTATTATAATAAGGAAGTACGGGCCGTTACCGGGTTCAAGCGTTTCTTGTCCGGAACACCTGGTTACTATACATAATGAATAGATAGATTGGGCGGATGGGCCAACTACACCAATTTACATGCTGCACTCCCGCTAATTTCTGTAGGAATGAGTTGATCTGTCTGCCTTAGGCGGATTACAGCCCTTAGGAACATTATCCCCTGTTTCTGAGAGCGAATGCTCCTGGCACTCCCACAAATTCACCCGGAATATTATTACGCAAAATGCGTTACGCAAAATGCGTAACGCATTTTGCGTAATAATTGAAAAATGTCGTACCTTTGTGGGGAAAACACAGCTTAGCATGAAACCACAAAACCCTTTTCCGACCTTAGAATACATTTCACCTGTTTATTTTTGCGACCGGGAAGCTGAGCTGGTTCAGCTTATTGATTCCATTGATAATCAAAGAAATATAACAATTATATCCCCTCGAAGGTTGGGGAAAACCGCCCTGATCAGGCACTGTTTCCATCAGCTGAAAAACAGGAAAGACCTTTCGCTGCATTATTTTGATATTTATGCCACCCGGAATTTGCACGAGTTTATCAACCTGCTCTCCTCGTCCCTGATCGGTTATTTTGAATCGAAACCGGAAAAAATGCTCGCGCAACTTGTAAAAATGCTCGGTCAGTTCAGGCCCAAGCTCTCCTTCGACGAGCTCTCGGGGGCGCCGGCCGTGGAATTATCCCTGCAATCCGATTCGGAAAAAGAACAAAGCCTGGCAGCCATTTTCAACTACCTTTCGAAACAAAAGCAAAGAGTGGTGATTGCCATCGACGAGTTTCAGCAAATCACCAATTACCCCGAACAAAATGTGGAGGCCCTGTTGCGGTCGCATATTCAGTCCAACCCGAATGTGACCATGATCTTTTCGGGCAGCAACCGCCGGATGCTGGTTTCGTTATTTAGCGAGTATGCCCGCCCGTTTTATCAAAGCAGCGGTTTCCTTTTTCTGGATAAAATCGATCCGGAACTTTATAAAGTATTTATTGCCAGTCATTTCAAAAAGGCGGGAAGGAAGATCGCGGAGGAAGCCCTGGGTTTTATACTGGACTGGGCGCAGGGGCATACGTACTTCGTTCAGGAAATATGCAACCGTTTGTACGCGTCTGGCCTGGCTGCAATCGGCATACCGGAGGTAAAGCAGGTCACCTTTCAGATCCTGGAGGAAAGGGCGCCTTTATACCATGTGTTCCAAAACATGCTCACCGCTTCACAATATGCCCTGTTAAAGGCCATTGCCCATGAAACAAGCATTGAAAAGCATACGGCCTCTTCCTTTCTGACCAGGCACAAGCTTGGTGCGGCCAGTACCGTGGCCCGCTCCCTGGAAGCCCTGGAAACCAAAGATTTGATCCTGTTCGAAAATAACAGCTACTCCCTTTCCGATATTTTTCTGATGCGATGGCTGCAAAGACAATAAGAAACCGACATGCTGTTTTTTGCGCAAAATGCGTAACGCATTTTGCGCGATGGATTCCTATGAGGCTCAATCCAAAGATTTGTACCTTTGCTTTCTCAATACCCATCAATGCTCCCTTTCGACATCAAACCTGAAAAGGCCGTACTTATTGGCCTGATAACCTCTAAACAGTCAGAAGAAAAAGTTCACGATTACCTCGACGAACTCGAATTCCTGCTCGAAACCGCGGGAGCCATACCCGACAGGCGTTTCGTGCAAAAGCTTCCCAAGCCCGAACCCCGCACCTTCGTCGGCGCCGGGAAACTGCAGGAAATAGCTGAATACGTGAAAGCGGCCAATATTGATATAGTGGTTTTCGACGATGAACTCAGCACTTCACAAACCCGGAATATTGAAGCCGAACTGGGCTGCCGGGTCCTGGACCGGCCCTTGCTTATACTCGACATTTTTGCCAAGCGTGCACGCACCACCACGGCACGTACGCAGGTTGAACTGGCCCAATACCAGTACCTGTTGCCTCGCCTTACGCATATGTGGACTCACCTCGAGAAACAACGCGGAGGGATTGGGATGCGCGGACCCGGTGAAAAGGAAATTGAAACTGACCGCCGTATTATACGCGACAAAATCATCGACCTGAAAGAAAAACTCAAAACTATTGACAAACAGAAAGTCACCCAGCGGAAAAACCGCGACGAAATGATACGGGTTGCCCTGGTGGGATATACCAATGCCGGCAAGAGTACCATCATGAACCTGATAAGCAAAAGCGATGTGTTTGCCGAAAACAAACTGTTCGCCACGCTCGACACCACGGTGCGTAAGGTAGTTATCGAAAACCTTCCTTTCCTGCTTACCGATACGGTTGGGTTTATACGCAAACTGCCCCACAACCTGGTGGAATCCTTCAAATCGACCCTCGACGAGGTGAGGGAGGCGGACCTGTTGCTGCATATTGTCGACATTTCGCATGCCTCTTTCGAAGAACAGGTGGATATAGCCACCCAAACCCTGGCCGAAATAGGTTGCGCCGATAAGCCTTCGATCATGATATTCAACAAGATAGATGCTTATTCGCATGTGGAGAAAGATCCTTTCGACCTGGCACCGGCTACAAAGGAAAACCTTACGCTCGAGGATCTGAAAAATACCTGGATGGCCAAGGTGAATGCCCCTGCTCTTTTTATTTCGGCCAGGCAGAAAACCAATATGGATGAATTCCGTAAACTGCTGTACGATGAAGTAAAAAAACTCCACCTGGTACGCTACCCGCGCAGTAATTTCCTGTATTGATTCACGCCTTGGCAGGCATTTTAGCATCTCCCATCCCATAAGTCAAAAATAAGTTTCGATGAAACCATTTTCCATGAACCGGTTCATTCTATTTCTGGCGGCCTTGATGATAAGTACCGTTTTGAAAGCCCAGGTATTCACCTCGAGTAACCTGCCCATTATTATTATCAGTACCAATAATGTTCCTATCCCGGATGAACCCAAGATTCCGGGTACTATGAAAATTATCGACAATGGCCCGGGTGAGATGAACCACATAACCGATCCGGGTAATGTGTACGACGGCCGCATCGGCATCGAAATCCGTGGTAGCTATTCGGCCTCCCTGCCTCAGAAGCCTTATGCCATCGAAACTCGGGATATCAATCAGATGGACTCGGCGGTTTCATTGTTTGGCTTCCCGGAAGAGAGTGATTGGGTACTGCTGGCCAATTACAACGACAAGGTATTTATGCGTAATATGCTGGCATTCAAGTTATTTAACGAAACAGGACATTATGCTTCCCGGACCCGTTTTGCCGAGGTTACCGTAAACGGAGCCTACCAGGGCATTTATGTTTTCGGTGAAAAGATTAAGCGTGATAATGGCCGTGTGGATATTGCCAAGCTGGATCCCGACGAGAACTCAGGCGAGCCGCTTACCGGTGGATATATTTTCAAGATCGATTACTGGGACGACTTAAGCAGCTGGAAATCGCCTTACCATCCAATCGGGCATCAGGATTTTGACGTGCATTACGTGTATTATTATCCTAAACCCGAAGAAATCAGTGATGCACAGCATGAATATATAAAAGACTATGTAACCGCTTATGAATCAGCCTTATACAATCCATTCATACACGATTCTTCGGCCGGGTATTACTCCTACATGAATGTGGCTTCATTTATTGATTACTTTATAGTGAACGAGGTAGCCCGGAATAACGACGGGTTTAAGAAGAGCTTTTACTTCTATAAAAACCGCAATGGCATCGACAGGCGGATCAACTGCGGGCCTGTATGGGATTTCGACTGGGCCTGGAAAAACATTGATGAGTGTTCCATTTTCGCCAATACCGACGGCAGCGGCTGGGCCTACAAGGTAAATGATTGTTACCCCGATGTAAACTCCCCGGGCTGGCATATACGCTTGCTCCAGGATACGGAATTTAAAAATGAACTGCGATGCAGGTGGGAGTTGTTTCGCAAAGATGTGCTGAATACTGACAGCCTCAAAAACTGGGTGGATGCCAACGCCTCTTACCTCTGGCAGGCGCAGCAAAGGCATTATACACGCTGGCCTATACTGGGTCTGAATGTGGGAACTCCTGTTATTCCGCCCATCCCGACTACTTTCCAAGGTGAAATTAATGCGTTTAAAAACTGGATTCAGCTCAGGATTAACTGGCTCGATGCCAATATCCCGGGGAATTGCTTCAATGTGATGCAAAATGAGCAATTGCAGCCGAAAGCCGGCATTCTGGCGTTTCCTAACCCGGCTTCGGAACACCTGTTTATCGAATTGCCTTCACAAAATAACAAAGCCGTTTTACAATTATTTACCATGAGCGGGAAGCTGTTAAATATACCGTTTACTTTCGATGGAAACCTGTTTACGGTGGATGTTCATCAACTGCCGGCAGGCGTGTATTATGCCCGCATCACCGGCAGCAGCAATGAAATCAGTAATATCAAACTCATGATCGCGAGGTAATATTTTTAATGTTTAGCCGTTATTGAACCGGTATTTATTTACTTACTAAAGTTAAGCCTTTGGATCCGAACTTCAGATTTCTTATCATCCGTTTCAGTTCCATAGGCGATGTCATACTTACAACGCCCCTGGTGAGGTGTTTGCGTGCAAAATTTCCTGCCTGCCGTATTGACTTCCTGGTGAAAAAGGAATTCGCTGTCGTACTTTCTCAAAACCCTTATCTCAGCAATATTATCACATTCGATAAAAAGGCAGGAAAAAAAGAATTGGGACGGATCCGGAACCTTGTTAAAGCAAACAAGTACACCCATATTCTCGACATACAGCGGAATATACGGAGTGTACTGGTTTCGACGGGTTCGGGTGCCATAGTAACAGGGTTTTCGAAAAAACTGCTTGCCCGTGACCTTCTGATCCGCTTTGGCATAAACAAGTACAAAGAGATCAAACCTGTATACCTGAGATATTTTGAAGCTGCGGCAGGCCTTCAGGTGGAGTATGACGGAAAGGGCACGGACGTATTCCCGGCTGAACCGGAAGAAGTAAAAACCGCCGAAATCTTTGAACAGAACCATTTTGCTGCCGTAACGCCGCTTTTAGTTGTTGCTCCGGGAGCTCAGTGGGAAAACAAACGCTGGACCACCCAGGGATTCGCCACCGCTGCCGATACTTTTTGTACCGAAAAGGGAGCTACAACTATTTTAATCGGGGGGCCAGGAGATATGGAAATCTGCAGCCAGGTTCAAAGTCTCATGAAAACGCCGGCTCTCAACCTGGCCGGGAAACTGAGTCTCCTGGGATCGGCCTCCGTGCTTGGCAGGGCAGCCATGGTTTTTACCAACGATACCGGCATGCTGCATATGGCCCAGGCTATGAAAGCCCCTTTGGTAGCCATATATGGCCCTACAACCCGTGAACTGGGCTTTTTCCCTTTGCCCTTGAACAGCCGGGTAGCCGAAACCGGCATTTCGTGCAGGCCATGCACGCAAAAGGGGCTGCATTCCTGCCCCAAACGCCACTTCCGTTGCATGAACGATATCAAGCCCGAAATGGTATCAGACCTTGCGGCAGAATTATATCAAACTCAAAACAATAAACAAATTTAATTTCAAACCCGGATATCGTATGAAAAAGCTCATGAACCTCTCAGCAGTCCTTCTTTTATTCGCAGTGGCCCTTTTTCAGGGCGGATGCATTAAGGATGGTAATAACGCGGAGTATCCGGCTGTAACAGCCGCTAACGATACCATTTACGGTATATTGAAATTCAAACAATCCACAGGCGGAGCTTCCGAAGTTGTGGCATGGCCGTTTGGGGTGGCTACTTTTAATGCCATTGTCAATACCAGTGAAATTCTGGCCACTGCTACGGTGAATGCCGACGGATCCTTCATGCTGGTTTTGCCGGGCACGGTTGCGGGTGGCTATTTCAGCAGCCTGGCCAATGTGGCAACCGAACTGGGCGGTTCCCTGAAAGCTACCCCCTCGACCATACGGTTCATCCGTGTCCTTCATTTTGAGGTTCAATACCACGACAACAGCGTGCCTAAAAGTTTTACACCTGCCCTGAACACACTCAATACCGATTTGTCAGTGAATAAAACCTATTATTTCAATTTTTACGATCTCGATGGTTCTTTTGCCGGCACCAGCTCAGCGGGGAATATATTCAACTGGACCTTTACCAAAGGGTGGGGAATGGTCGAATCTTCCGCCATCGGCGGCTCTTCCTCCGCATTTAATTCTAAATCGGTGTCCTCAGCCCAGGAAGGTGCAATCTGGCTGAATTGATTTGTTTAAATGGTATAGATATATTGATATATTTGCCGGACTAAATCCGGTAAGTCATGAATGAAGCTCAGATCAGAAAAATTGAACAGATCAGAAGTCTGATCGGGAATACTCCCTTGCTGGAAATCAGGTTCAGATACAAAGGCGAAGAACGTAAAATTTACGCCAAGTCCGAAAACCTGAATATGACAGGGAGTATCAAGGATCGCATGGCTTATACGATATTACGCAAATCATACGAAAGCGGCGATTTGAACAGCGGGGCAACCATTATCGAAGCTACCAGCGGGAATACGGGTATTGCCTTTTGTGCCCTTGGAAAAGCCATGGGTCACCAGGTGGTGATCTTTATGCCCAACTGGCTGAGTGGCGAGCGCATTAACCTGATACAGAGCCTGGGCGCCAAAATTAACCTGGTCACCAAGGAAGAAGGAGGTTTTCTGGGAAGTATACAGATGGCTGAAAAACTGGCCCGTGAAACCCCGAATTCATTCCTGCCCAGGCAGTTCTCCAACGAGAACAATATCCTGGCCCATTTCGAAACCACCGGTCCCGAAATCTGGAACCAGCTGCAGTTCCGCGGTATCATGCCCGATGCTTTTGTGGCCGGCGTTGGAACCGGGGGAACCATCATGGGCACCGGCAAATTCCTGAAAACAAAGAATCCCGGCATACGGCTTCATCCTCTCGAACCGGCAAACTCGCCCACACTCACTACCGGCTATAAAGTTGGAAAGCACCGCATACAAGGCATTTCCGATGAATTTATACCCGAAATTGTAAAACTGAAAGAACTGGATGAAATTGTGCAGGTGGATGACGGGGATGCGATTATTATGTCGCAGATGCTGTCGACCCAACTGGGGCTTGCAGTAGGCATTTCATCGGGTGCCAATTTTATAGGAGCGCTGATTGCGCAGAATATGATCGGAAGCACTGCCAACGTGGTGACCATTTTTTCCGACTCCAACAAAAAATACCTGAGTACCGACCTGATGCGCGAAGAGCAGGCGAAAGACCATTTTTATTCGAAACATATAGAGCTGGATAGCTTCCGGGCGTTCAAAAGGGTGTGCAGCACCTGTTGCGACCCGGTAGAATGTGCCGATAGCTATATGCCGGGGATTTGCGATATGAAAAGTTTGCCGGGCTGTATACGAAGATAAAAGTGTTGAGTTCTCCGTGAAAGCCATGGAGCATGTACAAAACAACGCGAGCCCGGCTTTACGTACCGGGGCTTTAACCCTGCCGGGGCATTTAGGTCCTGCCTGGGTTAGAGGGTACAAGGTTCATAAAACGGATTCAGCCTTCCCGAAAACGATTAGTACGGTCTTTCCCATCCCTCACCCTTTCATCCTTACCCCCTTTAACTTTAACCTTTAACCTTTAACCTTTAACCTTTAACCTTTAACCTTTTTCCAGGTCAGGTCTGATAAAAACATTTTCTCTCCCTCTTACTAATAACAACCGTATTTTTGCGTTACTGAATGTAAAAACCACATTACCGTATCATGCGATTAAAAACCTTAAAGGCTATAGCAATATGGACAGTAAGCATTGCAGCGGGTATTATTTTACTGCTTTTGCTGGCCCAGCGTTTTCTCGGGCCGGAAGTGAAGAGGCTCTTTCTCGCCGAAATTAACAAATCCCTCACCGCCCAGGTGCAGATTGACGATGTACAACTCAGCCTGATCCGTGATTTCCCTTTAGCTTCTGTTACTTTCAGCGGGGTGCGCATGAAGGAAGCCACCCGCTTGCCTTCGAAATATTACCTGTTTATAGCCGGAAATATTTCCCTGAGATTCAATATCTGGGATTTGCTGAAAAAAAACTACCGCATAAAAAGCATCAGACTGGCCGATGTGGAGATAGGTCCTCACGTGTTAGCCGATGGCAGTGATAATTTCCATTTCTGGAAACAAAAAACCGGTGCAGAGAGCAAGAATTTTAATTTTGAATTGCAGCGCATCGTCATTCATAACCTGCATCTGCGTTATGTGAATGATACATCTCGCACTTTTGTGGATGCCCGTTTACCGGGATTTGTTGCCCGGGGGAATTTTGGCAGCAGCCAATATGCACTCGATCTGGCCGGGAATATCCTTATCCTCGACTTTAAATCAAAAGGTATATCCTACATATCGGAACGCGATCTCAATTTATGGTTGTCGCTGAATGTCGACAATGCTACCGGTGTTTATACCATCGCTAAAGGAACCATTGAAACCGGGAAACTGAAGCTCACCGCTGCGGGAAGTTTCAGATACACGGAAAAACTAAAGCAGGCAGACCTGGATGTGGCTGCCTCCGGGTCAACACTCGAGGAGATGCTATCGCTGGTGCCGGCAGCTTATATCAAAAATCTGGATGGGTATACCTTCCAGGGCAAAGGGGATATTACTGCTAAAATTTCGGGTACGCTGGGCGGGAGCCATATCCCTGCAGTTTCGGTCCGCCTCGGATTACAAAACGGTACTATAACTGAACGGACGTCGGGTTTAAGCCTGCGAAATGTTTCGGCCCTGGCCGTTTACGAAGTGAAACAGGATGGGAAGAACGAAACGCTATCCATCAGCAACCTCAGGGCAAAGCTGGGCGACGGCTTTATCAGCGGTTCGCTCGTGATGCGGGGATTTGCTTCACCGGGGATACAATGTAACCTCAATGCCAGCCTGAACCTGCACCAGTTGCAGCAATTCCTGAAATACGATTACTTTACTTCCATGAGCGGATGGCTGAAGCTAAATGCCGCATTTGATGGCCATATAGCTAATCTGCAACATCCGGTCTCGACTGATTTCCTGAACAGTACTTTTACAGGGAACGGCAGTATTGATAAAGCTGACCTGAGCCTGAAAAATTATAAACTGCCTTTGAAAAACATACGGTCGGCATTTGCATTTAACGGGAATGACCTGGATCTGCAGCAGCTTTCATTCCAGGCCGGGCACAGTGATTTTAGCCTGGATGGTTCCCTGGGTAACCTGCTGTCGTGGATTTTTGTTAAAATCGAAACCTTATCAATTACCGGCAATCTGCTGTCGAAACGTTTCGACTGGGACGAGCTTTCAGGCGCACAGCAGGGTTCAGGTGGCGAATACCAGTTCCGTTTGCCGGGCGACATCAGCATTAACAACCTGCAAATCCGAAGCAACAATTTCACATTCGGGAAATTCAGCGCTGCCGGCCTGACGGGCCTGGGACAATTGCAGGATAAAGTATTATCCGTTGCCGGCATCTCCATGCTCACCTGCCAGGGAAAAGTAACCGGACAGGTGAATATTAATGCCAGGGCCGAAAAATACGCCCTCATACAGGCTAAAGCACGGCTGGAGAAAGTGAATGTAAAGATGATGTTTGCCCAGTTCGGGAACTTCGGCCAGGACGATCTGAAAGACCAAAATCTCGAGGGACAGGTTAGCTCGGATGTGATTTTTGCCGGCAGCATGAAAAATAACCTGGATATCGACCTGAATTCCATCAAGGTACATGCAGATCTGTTGATCGAAAATGGAAGGCTCGTGAATTTCAGCCCTATGCAAAGCCTGTCATCCTTCCTGAAAGTGGAAGACCTGGCCGATATACGGTTTGCCACCCTGCATAACCAGGTGGATATTGCAAACCAGATTATTTACATCCCGGCCATGGAAATAAAATCGAACGCCCTCGATCTGCAACTCATGGGAACCCATACCTTTAACAACGAACTCGACTATCATTTTTCAATTGCGTTGGCTGATCTGGTGGCTGCAAAATTTAAAAAACACATCCAGCCTTCCGATAAGCAGGCCGAGTTCGGACCGGTGGAAGATGACGGCCGTGGCCGGACCAAAATTTATATTTCACTCACTGGAACCATGGCTAAACCCATTGTGAAATACGATAAAAAAGCCATGCGCGACAAAATCACAGGTGATCTGAAAGCGCAGAAAACAGAGCTTAAACAGGTATTCAAACAGGAATTCAAATGGATGCAGGGCGACACCATCAAAAAAACACAGCTGCTGAAAGAAAAGGACATACAGAAAAAGCAGGAGCAGGGGAAGTTCGTGATTGAGTGGGATGATGATAAGAAGTGAGGGGTGCAGGGATTGAGGGGATTGATGAGATTGATGAGATTGATGAGATTGATGGATGGACAAGGAGACATGGGGACAAGGAGACAAGGAGAGGATTTATGGGATTGATGGGATTGATGAGATTGATGGATGGACGAGAAGACAAGGAGACGAGAAGACAAGAAGACAGCGAGACATGGAGACATGGAGACAAGGAGAGGGGAGACAAGGCGAGGGGAGACAAGACGAGGATTGATGAGGCAGGGACAAAGTCAAACAGAAGAGTGGAAATGAGAAGGAGAGCTACAGGTAATCAGGGAAGGTAGAGACAGGGATAAGGGCATTGTTCTGAAAACATGCTGTTGGCGGCTCATGCAAGTATTGTTGTATATTTATTGCCCTGAAATCAGGAAGGACAGTACCATTAGTAGAAAAGTGAACCGGAGTTTGAAGGAGGGAATAGTCATCACAATATATAGAAATGATTTTAAATGAAACAACCCGTATTCAGCCGTTACAGCATTTATAACCGGAAAAGGCACTGGAAGCTGCTGCTGCTGCTTTTCGCTATCGTTATTATTTCGTTTTCGCTCTGGTATTCCAGTGTGCTGGTTAAAAAAATAGCCAGGGACGAACGCATGAAGATACATACCTGGGCCAACGCCCTGCAGACCAGGGCCCGCCTGGTGAATTCGACTCAGAAATTCTTTACCCAGATACAGGAAGAAGAGCGTAAAAAGGTTGAGTTATATGCCGAAGCCCTGAAACGCTTTGCCAAGGCAGGGCAAAACGAAGACCAGGGATTTTACTTGAAAATTATCGAAAACAATACATCCATCCCTGTTATTCTTACTGACAGCAAGGGGAATATTACCGGTACCCGGAATACTGTTTTTAGTTCCGATACCGTTCCCGGCATGAAGGAATATATTAAAAAAGAATTTTCGAAGTATCCCCGTATCGAGATTCCATACTACAAAAACGAAGTCAACTACATTTATTACAACGATTCGAAGTTGTTTACCGAAATGCAGGGAGTGATGAACAACCTGGTCAATTCGTTCTTCAGCGAAGTGGTCAACAATTCGGCTTCAGTACCGGTACTGGTCACCGACAGCCTGCAAACCCAGGCCCTGACTTACGGCCAGATCGACACCCTGCATATTCACGATTCCGCCTATCTGCAGAAGATTATACATGATATGTCAGCCGAAAACGAGCCTATAGAGATTAAAATTGCAGGCCAGGGTAAACGTCTGATTTTCTACAAAGACTCATACGTACTAACCCAGTTGCGCTATTTTCCTTATATACAGCTGGCTATAATCAGCATCTTCCTGTTGGTAGCCTATATGTTGTTCAGTACCGCCAGGCGAAGCGAGCAAAACCAGGTTTGGGCAGGGCTTGCCAAAGAAACTGCCCACCAGCTCGGCACACCGCTTTCGTCGATGATTGCCTGGGTCGATTACCTGGAAATGAAGGATATTGACAGTGAAACCATTGAGGAGCTGCGTAAGGATGTAAATCGTTTGAGCACTATTACCGACCGCTTTTCCAAGATCGGATCCAATCCATCGCTCATACCCGAAAACCTGGTTTCGGTCATCTACAACTCGGTATCGTATCTGAAAACCCGAACTTCGCAGAAAATAAACTATATCATCAATGTTTCCCCCGAGCAATCCATAGTTCTGCCTTTAAACCTGCAGTTGTTCGAATGGGTAATCGAAAACCTGGTGAAGAATGCAGTAGATGCCATGACCCGGCAGGGAACCATAAAAATTGATATTTTTGAGGAAGACCATGTTGTTAATATTGACATTGCCGATACCGGCAAAGGCCTTCCCAGGAATATGTACCGAACCATCTTCAATCCCGGCTACACGAGCAAGCAACGTGGCTGGGGCCTGGGCTTATCCCTTTCGAAACGGATTATCAGCGAATATCACAAAGGTAAAATCTTCGTTAAAAGCTCTGCCATTGGCAAAGGAACTACCTTCAGGATAGTGCTGAAGAAATCAGTTTAGTGCTGTACATTTAACAATGGTTTTGAAAACGGGAAAGACCTGATTCGTTTTCGTAACGGACCACAATTTAGAAGGCTATTACGGGCGTTTCGCCCGAAGCATTTCCAGTATCCAATCAGAATTAACTCTTACCCAAGCCGTGGCCGGAATCTACATACATATCCCCTTTTGCAAGCATAAATGCAATTACTGTAATTTTTATTCCCTGGCCAGTACCCGTTATATGGACCGGGTTTCGGGTGCCATCAGCCGCGAGTTGCAACAAAGGAAAAGCTACCTGGAAGCACAAAAGGTGGAAACGATCTATTTCGGCGGCGGTACGCCTTCGGTTATTGAAACAGCTGATATTGAAGACATTATTAATATCATTCAACGAAATTTCGATGTGGATGCAGCGGCCGAAATCACGCTAGAAGCCAATCCCGACGACTTGTCAAGCGTAAAGCTCATGGCCTTAAAGAAGGCGGGCATCAACCGCCTAAGCATAGGCATACAATCGTTCCGGCAGGAAGATCTGCAGTTTTTAAGCCGTTCGCATTCCGTTTCAGAGGTTACAAGCTGCATAACCGATGCTCAGCAGGCGGGTTTTCAAAACCTCAGCATCGACCTTATTTACGGTATACCCACGCTGACTGACGAAGGCTGGGAAGAGAACCTTCAAAAGGCATTTTCACTGGGAATTCCGCATATATCAGCCTATTCCCTTACGGTTGAAGATAAAACCCCGCTGTCAGTTATGATACGGAAAGGCAGGATGACTGCGGTGGATGAAAACCTGGCCCTCTCGCATTATCACATCCTCACCCGCATGATGCAGCAGCATGGATACGAGCACTACGAGATATCCAATTTCTGCCTTCCCGGGGCTTATTCGCGGCACAATACGGCATACTGGCAGGGGAAACCCTACCTTGGCGCCGGACCGTCCGCCCATTCGTACAATGGCATTTCCCGTTGCTGGAATATCGCTAACCTGAAATCCTATATCGAATCGGCTGCATCGGGGCAGGTAGAACCGGAGCAGGAAATATTGAGTCCTGTCACTCAGCTAAATGAATACATCATGACTTCGCTTCGGACCATGTGGGGCTGCGACCTGTTGGCCGTGCGGCATAAGTTCGGAGCCGAAACGGCCGAAAAGCTATTTGGCGACGCCCTGCCATTTATTGAAACCGAACAGATGATTTACCAGTCGGGTAAACTCATTCTCACCGGGCAAGGCCGGCTTTTTGCCGATGGTATTTCCTCGGCTTTATTCGGGGAGGAGCAATAGGATGTTTTCACACAATCTTTTCAGCACTAAAAGTTCTGTTTATGCAGTTTGAATTCTGTGACAAATTCAGGAGATACCAGGTTGTACCAACCTAAAAGGTACAGGAACTTTAACCTAACCGGCCATTTCTGCCTCATTTTATCCGGGTAAATACTGAAATAGAGAACAATCCGCTTTTATTGGTATTAGTTCAGGACTACGATCATTTGCACCGGCTGATGGTCCGAAAATTCAAATCCATATTGCAAAGTATGGGTGCTAAGCAGACTGATATTCGGCGAGAGCACAAAGAAGTCGATAGTGGTAGTTTTTGTTTTGCCCTTAAAATAAGGTTTATCCACATCGCGGTTTGTAGGATGAGTGGGGTCATAGGCCCAGGTGTAAGCGGCCGGCAGAAATCCGGCAGGAATACCGGGAGAAATGGTTTTCACAATGTTCCCATCCCGTATGCTGTCCATAGCAAAGGGAAGGGGGTTTTGATTCCAGTCGCCACCAGCAATCACATAATTCCCTTTCGAATACTCGTTTACAATCATATCTTTCAACAGTTTTAGCTCCTTAGCACGCATTTCGGCTGCATCGTCAAAGGCGGAATTATGGGTATTGATAACAACCAGCTGACGGCCATTGCTTACCTTGTAACGCGTGAGCTCAAAACAGCGATCGAGCAGAAACAGCCTTTTAGGCCAGCTGTATGACGAAGGGTATTGGTATCGTGTAGCCTCAATGGGTTGAAAACGGCTCATCGTTAAAATGCCGCTGTTCACTTTGCCCATGGGCGAAGTAAGGGGCACGGGTACGAAAGGAACCTTGTAGTTAAGGGCAAAAAAGGTGGCGTAATCGCTGAATGCCGACTTAAACCGATCCACCTGGTTGTCGAGGTAGGTGCGTTCCGAATGCTGATCCACTTCCTGCATCAGTATAAAATCAGGCTTTGAAGCCGATTTCAGGCGGTTTATAACCCCATCGCGGCAAATGGCATAGTATTCTTTGTCGGGCTGCACCATAGTTCCCCCTTCGTAAAAGAAATCCATTTTGGCGCCCAGGCCGCAATAGCCGATATTCCAGGTAAGGAGTTCCAGCTTTCCCGGGGGAATGCTTTGAGGCAGGGTGCTATGAGCGATAGCCAGGGTTTCTTTCTTTTCGGGTTTATAATCGGTGAGGGTCGAATAGCCTAAAAACAGGGCCAGGCACAGCACTATCAACCCAACTATTGTTAAAACTACAAAAGCGGAAATCCGTATATATTTTTTTATTGGGCTTGTTTTCAAGGGAATCGGTTTAAAAGGAGTAAAGTGTGCACGTTTTGTTGTGCACGAATTTAGAAATTATTTCTAATTTAGCCATCTTTAAAATTAAAGTTCGAAAACAATGCCCATCCTTGGATCCATTATTAAGAGTGCCATAGAGTTCAGGAGCAGAATTCCTATGGAGAACCTGAAATCCCAGGATGCTTACAGAGTGCAGCTTCGAACGCTTAAAAAATTACTCAGGCAGGCACAGCTCACCTCTTTCGGCGAGGAATACGGTTTCCAGGAAATGCTGCGGCAGCGCAACCCGCTTCACATCTTTAGCCAGCGTGTCCCTCTTTTTGATTACGACAGCATGCACCGCCGCTGGTGGTACCGCACCCTGAATGGCGAAGCCTATGTGAGCTGGCCCGGGCAGGTGAAATATTTTGCCCTGAGTTCGGGTACCTCGGGCGCCTCAAGCAAATACCTGCCTATCACCAGGGATATGCTGAGGGCAATAAAAAAAACCAGCACGCGCCAGATATGGTCGCTGGCCAAGTATGAATTCCCTACCGAATTTTATTCAAAAGGAATATTGATGCTGGGTGGCAGCACCCAGCTACAGTTTAACGGCACCTATTACGAAGGCGATCTTTCAGGAATTACCGCCGGCAACATCCCTTTCTGGTTTCAGCATTTTTATAAACCGGGTAACCGTATTTCGAAAGAAACCAACTGGACAACCAAGCTGGATGAAATTGTAAAAAAAGCACCCGAATGGGATATAGGCGTAATATGCGGGGTTCCGGCCTGGCTGCAGATTTTGCTCGAAAAAATCATAGAAACCTACAACCTCGACACCATTCATGATATGTGGCCCAACCTCAATATCTATGTACATGGTGGGGTGTCCTTTGCACCTTACCAGATGGGGTTTGAGAAACTACTGGCACATCCGCTTACCTATATGGAAACATACCTGGCTTCGGAAGGCTTTATAGCTTACCAGAGCCGCCCCCATACCAGCGCTATGCAGCTGGTACTCGATAACGGTATTTTCTATGAGTTTGTCCCGTTTAACGAATCCAATTTTGATGACGACGGCAACCTGAAACCCGATGCCCAGGTACTCAACATACGCGAAATTGAAGAAGATAAAGACTATGGGTTGCTCATTACTACCTGCGCCGGCGCATGGCGGTACCTGATAGGCGATACAATACGGTTTACCTCCAAAGCCCTGAACGAGGTGGTCATTACAGGCCGAACCAAACAATTCCTGAGCCTTTGTGGAGAGCATATCTCGCAGGAAAACCTGAACCACGCCGTGGAAATGCTGTCAGCAAAACTGAACATTACCATCCGGGAGTTCACCGTTGCCGGGGTTAAGCACGAAAAGGGACTGTTTGCGCATAAGTGGTTCCTGGGCTGCGATTCCCCGCTCGACGCGGCTGCCGCTGCCCGTTTGCTGGATGAAAACCTGAAAATTCTCAACGACGACTACCGCACCGAACGCCTGCATGCCATACGCGAAGTTACTGCCGAGGTGATGGAACCATCGGTTTTTTACCAATGGATGAAACAGAACGGGAAGGAAGGAGGCCAGCATAAGTTCCCCCGCGTTCTCAAAAATGCCAAACTGGATAGCTGGCTGGAATTCCTTAAGCCCCGGAAAACAGAAACCCGTCCCGGATCATAGGTTTACTTATCATGACATCTTATCCTTAACCCAAAACAAAATATCATACTCCACCCTCACGCCTTCACACCCTCACGCCTTCACACGCACTTCTAACCCTCGACGCACAACTCCCAACCCCTAAACCATGCATCCCTTCATACAAGGTATCATTCTCGGACTTACATTGTCGGCTCTACTGGGCCCGGCCTTGTTTACGCTGCTGCAAACCAGCATTCACCGCGGCGTGAAATCAGGGATGTTTCTGGCTTTCGGGATATTCCTGAGTGATGTGAGCGTGGTTTACCTGGCGCTTTTGGGAGCCCTGCAGTTGATCAGCCAGAAGAACAATTATATGATTGCGGGCATAGTTGGTGGATTCATCCTGATCGGATTCGGCATTTATACCTTCCTGCATAAAATCCACCTCGACGAAAACAATAAGGGTATAGAAGTCCGCGGACCGGGTCCGCTGACCTATGTGCTGAAGGGATATTTCCTCAATATAATGAACCCTTTCGTCTGGTTCTTCTGGATTTCAGCCATGGTAGGAGTAAGTTCATCCTTTGTGGATGACAAACATTCCATCATAATCTTCTTTATCGGAACACTGGTTACTGTTTTCGGATCCGATATATTAAAGGTGTTTATCGCCAGCCGCATTAAGCGGCATTTAAACACGAACATCCTGGTGAGGGTGAATCACTTTGTGGGAATACTGCTGATTATTTTCGGGGTATTTCTGATTATCAGGGTAATATTCCATTTATAAAGAATACAGTCAGCAACAGTTTTAAAACAGGTTACAGATAACCCATTAATTTATAACTTATTGAATATCATCACAAAAACGTATATCCTTAATGTTTAGTTGTATATTTTTTATCCCGTTCCACTCGTTTTCCTCTATATGATAGCAGATGTTCATACTTTGTCCTTTCTGAATGCTGTCGAATTTTTCGCCCTGCTGAAACGCAATTCCTGAATAGGGGGCACTGCGAACGGATTCCTGGTAAACAGTCATTTTAACATGGTTTTTGCCTACGATGCGGGCATGCCCTGAATCAACGGTGCCGCGCGTCATAAATACCGGCGACATATTTCCCGGTCCGAAAGGGGCAAACTGTTTAAGGATGCGGAGGAATTTAGGGGTGATCTGGTTCAGGTTGACTTCCAGGTCTACTTCCACTTCGGGAATCAGCATTTCGTCGGTGATACTGGCCGAGACTATGGCATTGAATTTTTCGCTGAAAGGCTTCAGGTTTTCGGGTTTCAGCGATAATCCCGCCGCATACATATGCCCTCCAAAGTGTTCGAGCAGTTCGCTGCAGGCATCGATGGCATCGTACACATCGAAATCTTTAACCGATCGGGCCGAACCGGTGATCAGCCCGTTCGACTGGGTGAGCACCACCGTGGGACGATAATAGGATTCGGTAAGCCGGGAAGCAACAATGCCGATTACCCCTTTATGCCAGTCGGGATTAAATACCACCGTTGATTTGGCATGACGGAGAATCTCATCATTATCAATGATTTCGAGAGCTTCCAGGGTGATCTGGGTATCGAGTGTGCGCCTTTCGTTATTAAAGTCGTTGATTTGATGGGCGATGCCGGCAGCGGTATCCATATCGGGCGACACCAGCAACTTCACCGAATTGCGCCCGCTTTCGATACGCCCTGCGGCATTGATACGCGGACCAACCACGAAAACCATATCGCTGATGGTAAGCTCACGGTTAAAGAGCAATCCGTTATCTCCTCCCTGGTGGTTTATTTCATCCTCAGTTTTACGAACAATATTGGCTACGTTCAATATAGATTCAATGCCGGCCCTTGGATTGGTATTGATGAGCTTCAATCCGAAATGGGCCAGTATGCGGTTCTCACCAATGATGGGAACAATATCAGAAGCAATACTGATAGTCACCAGGTCGAGGTATTTGTAAAGGCTTTCGAAAGCAATGCCATGTTTTTGGGCATAGGCCTGTATCAGTTTAAATCCGACACCGCAGCCCGAGAGTTCATCGAAAGGGTAGGTGGAATCAAGTCTTTTGGCATCGAGTACCGCAACGGCCGGGGGCAATTCGTCGCCGGGCCTGTGGTGATCGCATATAATAAAATCAATGCCGCGCTCATTGGCAAACTGAACCTTGTCAACGGCTTTTATGCCACAATCGAGGGCAATTATCAGGGAGAAATTCTCCTCATGGGCATATTCAATACCCTTGAAGGAAATGCCGTAGCCTTCGCTGTACCTGTCGGGGATATAATAATCAAGATGCTCGAAACCGTTTTCTTTCAGGAAGGAATATACCAGCGAAACCGCCGTGGTTCCGTCCACATCATAATCACCGTAAACCATGATCTTCTGCCCTTTGAGTTTTGCTTCCGCAATTCTCTCAACGGCTTTATCCATATCATTCAGCAGAAACGGATCGTGCAGCTGCGAAAGATCAGGCCTGAAAAAAGCTTTTGCCTCTTCAAAACTGGAGATGCCGCGTTGTACCAGCAATTCTGCCAATGCATTTTCAATCCCCAATGCTACGGCAATGCCCGAAACCAGGGGTGCGTCACCTTTTTGTTTTAGTACCCAGCGTTTTTCCATATAATTAGCCCTTTGGCAAAAATAGGGTAATTTTCGAACAATTGTATCGCTTTATTGCGATTAAGTAAGCGGGTCATTTAGCTTTATGATTTGATCCGAAACATTCCTGCATTTCAGGATCCAGGGTAAGCATAGCCACAAAGCATCCGGGAGGATTTGACCCTCATATTTAAGCTGAGTTTCACATCAGCCCAGGTGGTAAATGCTTAGCCTTATCACAAATATAAGCGGATGAAAACAATAAGCCTTTCGGCTAAGCCATCCTATGCAGCCATATGGAATCACCAGTACACCATGGTTAAAAAGTGGAACGCATAGCTTCTACCGGATCGAGACGGGAAGCGGACCAGGCCGGGAAAAGACCGGAGACCAAACCGATAAAGGCAGAAACCGAAAGGCCCAGAACAATATTCTTGATGCTGAGTATCAGCTCCATTCCGGCAAATTTTGTAACCAGCACAGTCCCTGTATAGATGAGCAGCAACCCTACCAGGCCGCCGAGCATGGATAAAAATACGGCTTCGAACAGGAATTGCTGAAGGATAAAAGCATTCCTGGCGCCAAGAGATTTCTGAATGCCAATCTGGGCTGTGCGTTCTTTCACCGATACAAACATGATATTGGCAATACCAAAGCCGCCCACCAGCAGCGAAAAGCCACCGATTATCCAGCCTACTATAGCCACTACGCCAAAAATCTGGTCAAAACCCTTGGTGATAATGCTGGTTTCGTTAATAGCGAAATTATCCTTGGCTGTGGGCTTGAGTTTTCGAACCGATCGCATAATCCCGGTCATTTCATCGCGCAAGGCCTCGTTCGAAATATTCTTTTTGCCCCGCACCATGATGGATGAGCCGATATTGTCGCTATTCAGATCAATAAAGTTGCGGGCAAAATTTACCGGTACCATCACCCAGTCATCATTCGATCCTCCGAAGGCGTTATCCCCTTCTTTTTTGAAAGTGCCGATAATCTGGACCTTTCGCCCGAAAACCAGCAGGTCCTGCCCGATTGGGTCGCCTTCGCCAATCAGTTCCCTGATAATCTTGTCGCCTACCACTGCAACCGGTCCACCGCTCTGTGATTCCGACAGGGAGAAATACCGGCCCTGACCCAGGTTGATGGTTTCCACTTTTTCATAATCGTGCGAAGCGCCTATCACAGTGGCACCTTCAAAGGTAACCCCGTTTTTCTTGACGTTCCTGTTGGTGCCCACATAATAGGCAACTGCATCACAGAGGTTACTGCGTTTCTGGATTTCCTCCATTTCCTGCAGTCGTGTTTCGGGGCGTTTCATATATTCCCACCAGGCGTAGTTGGCATCGCCCATGGCCCAGGGCCATTTTTGAACGAAAAGCACATTGCTGCCCAATTCTTCGATGTTTTTACGCAACTTAAGTTCGATGCTGTCGAAAACGGTAAGTACCGAAATGACAGAAAATATACCTATGGTGATGCCTAACAACGATAAAAAAGTCCGCACCTTGTTGGCGACAATGGCCTGCATTGCAAATGCCAGGGACTCACGAATCAACCTCAGATAAAGCATAGTTTTAATCAATTTATTAATTTAAGTATTTATTGCCTGATGCGTACTTCCCGGATTTTTAGTGCCGGGGCCAGGAGTCAGGTGATTTCAGGACCTACAGCCGGGGGGACTTCATGCTGAAACTACTTCGGCACCAGACCCCGGCTTTCATGTTCCTGTAACGAGTCTGTCATGAGCATTCAACCAACTCTGAGGTAAAATTACACACATTTTCGATGTTATTTACTATATTGCTGCACATTCAATAATTAAAGCATGTTTTTAACGTTTTAATGAAAAACATGACTCAAAATTGAATAAAATTGCAAACACAATCTGAAAAGTTGAAAAGCCCATGAATACAACAAAGCCCATACACTCGGCACTGATTTCGGTATATAATAAAGACCGTGTTGATGAAATTGCCCGAAAACTCGATGCCTTAGGCATTATAATTTATTCAACCGGGGGTACCTACGACTATATCCGGGGACTGGGTATTAACGCCATTACAGTTGAAAGTCTTACATCCTATCCTTCCATTTTCGGTGGACGTGTAAAAACCCTGCATCCCAAAGTATTTGGAGGTATATTGTTCAGGCGCTCCGGGGAAGAAGATTTAAAGCAGGCCGCCGAATTTGAAATCCCTCCCATCGACCTGGTAATTGTTGACCTTTACCCCTTTGAAGCCACTGTAGCTTCCGGTGCCGGGGATGAAGAAATTATTGAAAAAATTGATATAGGGGGGATTTCCCTGATCAGGGCTGCAGCCAAAAACCATGAGGATGTTATCATTGTGCCTTCGTCCGATCAATACAGCGACCTGATTGCTTTGCTGGATGCCAAAAACGGCTGCAGCGACCTGGAAGACCGTTATTATTTTGCAGCACAGGCGTTTAGTGTCTCATCCCATTACGATACAGCCATTTTCAATTATTTCAACCGTAAAGCCGGTATTAAAGCCTTCAGGCAGAGCCTGAACAAGAGCGAAGTGTTACGCTATGGCGAGAATCCGCACCAGGAAGGTGTTTTTTACGGTGATCTGAATGAGGTTTTCGAACAACTGCATGGTAAAGCCGTTTCATATAACAACTTAGTTGATCTGGAAGCAGCCCTGGCGCTCATCCGTGAATTTACCGAACCTACTTTTGCCATTATAAAACACACCAACGCATGTGGGGTGGCCAGCCGTGACACCCTGAAACAAGCCTGGTGCGATGCCCTTGCCGGTGACCCTGTTTCAGCCTTCGGCGGAGTGGTATCCACCAACCGTATCATTGATATAGAAACAGCCACGGAAGTGAATAAACTGTTCTTTGAAATAATAATTGCACCCGGGTATGAAAAAAATGCACTGGAACTCTTAAAGTCAAAGAAAAATAGAATAATTTTGCAGATTAAACCAGTTGATTTTCAGGCAAAACAATTTAAGTCGGTACTTAACGGGGTAATCGAACAGTTAAAAGATACGCATACCGAAATCATTGACGATCTGAAGGCTGTTACTGATACGCATCCGGATGAACAAACGGTTAATGATTTGCTTTTTGCCAATATCATTGTTAAACATCTGAAAAGTAATGCGATTGTCCTGGCGAAAAACGGACAACTTCTGGGTGCCGGTTGTGGAATGACCTCCAGGGTGGATGCGCTCAAACATGCTATTTCAAAAGCTGAGGAGTACAATCTTGACCTGAAAGGGGCTGTAATGGCTTCCGATGCCTTTTTCCCGTTTGCCGATTCGGTTGAACTGGCTTTTCAGGAAGGAATAGTTGCCGTAATACAGCCGGGAGGTTCCGTACGCGATGTGGACTCCATTAACTATTGCAACCAGCATGGAATGACCATGGTTTTCACGGGGATCAGGCATTTCAAACATTAATACCGATTCCGGGGATGTTTCCGGAACGAAATTAAACCTTACATAACGAAGTTAAAAAAAAGGAAGAATACACACTCATGGGACTTTTTTCATTTCTTACCAAAGAAATTGCAATGGATCTTGGCACGGCCAATACCATTATCATATATAACGACAAGGTAGTAGTTGATGAACCTTCGATTATTGCTATTGAACGGAATACAGGCAAAGTGCTTGCAGTGGGTAAACGCGCGCAGATGATGCACGGCAAGACCCACGAAAACATTAAAACTATTCGTCCCCTTCGCGACGGCGTTATCGCCGATTTCCAGTCGGCTGAATATATGATACGTGAGTTTATCAAAATGACCGGTCCCAACCGCAGTCTTTTCCCGCCAGCCTTGCGCATGGTTATCTGTATCCCCTCGGGCATTACCGAAGTGGAAGAGCGTGCCGTAAAAGACTCAGCCGAACAAGCCGGAGCCAAGGAGGTACGGCTGATTCACGAACCTATGGCAGCAGCTATCGGCATCGGAATTGATGTGCTCGAACCCGTTGGAAACATGGTAATCGACATCGGCGGCGGAACAAGCGAAATTGCAGTTATTGCCCTTGGCGGTATTGTAAACAATAAATCCATCCGCATTGCCGGCGACGATTTTAACGCCGACATCGAAGAATATATGCGCAAACAGCATAACATCAACATCGGTGAGCGTACTTCGGAACTGATCAAGATTGAAGTGGGATCGGCCCTGACCGAAATTGACAATCCTCCACCTGATTATGCCGTGCATGGCCGCGATATGCTTACCGGTATTCCGAAAGAAGTATATGTAAATTATGCTGAAATTGCGCATGCGCTGGATAAATCCATTTCGAAAATTGAAGCCGCCGTGCTGAATGCCCTCGAAATGACACCTCCTGAACTGGCTGCCGATATTTTTAAAACCGGTATCTACCTGGCCGGCGGAGGCTCACTGCTTCGCGGGCTCGATAAGCGTATCCATATGAAAACCAAGCTTCCCGTTCACGTAGCCGACGATCCTTTACACGCAGTAGCCCGGGGAACGGGTATCGCTTTGAAGAATTTCGACAAGTTTACCTTCCTTATTAAATAGCTTGCTAAATAACAGGGCTGATCTTCTTTCTGCCGGATAAAGAAGTGCCGCGTTCAGAGTGCCGGGTTCCGTATTTCCGAACAGGAATATGGAATCCGGCACAGGAACATACGCCTGATAAAAATTCAACTAACACCGTATATAAACGACACCGTAGACGAAATGCGAAATATCCTGGTTTTTCTTATCCGGTATCACTTTCTGCTGTTGTTCCTGCTGCTTGAAATTTTTTCGGTTACCCTGCTGGTAAACTCAACATATTACCAGAGTTCAGCCATACTCAAAGCCGGGAGCCGGGTTACAGGCAGCTTTTATAACAGCATCAGCAATGCCACCGATTACCTGAAACTCCGGACTACCAATGAGCACCTGGCTAATGAAAATGCCCTGCTCAGGCAGATGAAAGGAGTGTCGTTCCTGAAAAACGACACCAGCAGTTTCTGGATAAACGACACCCTGTACAAACAGCAGTACAAATACATAGTTGCGAAAGTGGTACTCAACACCGTGGGAAAACGCAACAATTATATCATGCTCGATAAGGGCAGCCGCAGCGGCATACAGAAAGACATGGCCGTTATCACCTCCAATGGTATTGTGGGTACCGTGGTAACCGTTTCCGAAAATTTCAGCTGGGTCATGAGCATGCTGAACAAGCACACCCGCATCAGCGGCCGGATCATGAAAAATAACCAGATGGGCACCATCGTATGGAATGGCATCGATCATTTGTACGGCACCTTAACGGACATTCCGGCTCATGTTAAAATATCCAAGGGCGACACCATAGTCAGCAGCGGCTATTCCTATATATTCCCGGCCGGTTTAATGATTGGCACTATTACCGATTTCAGGGTCGAGCAGGGAGAACATTTTTATACCATCCCTTTCAGGTTCAGCGTCGACTTTAATGCCCTGCAATATGTATATGTGGTAAAAAACCTGATGAAGGACGAACAGGAATCGCTCGAAAAAAGTATGGAAGGGGTCAAGGATGAATAGGCTGGTCATTAATAATATTTTCAGGTTTATTCTACTGGTCCTTATCCAGGTGCTGGTCATGAATAAGGTAAATTTCTACGGGTTCCTGAATCCCTACATCTATATTCTTTTTATCCTGCTGCTACCCTTCGAAACTCCGGGCTGGCTATTACTGCTTTTGTCATTTCTGATGGGTTTCACAGTGGACTTGTTTACCGGAACCCTGGGCTTACACGCGGCAAGCAGCGTATTTGCCGCCTTCGTAAGGCCCATGATCATCAAACTTGTTGGCGAAAAGCCGGACTACGACATCACCACCCAGCCTAAACTCCAGCAAATGGGGCTAAAATGGTTTATCGCCTATGCTTTGCTGATGACCTTCGCTCACCATTTGTTTTTAAATATGCTGGATGTATTCAGTTTCGACGAAATCTGGCAGACTCTTCTGCGCATCCTTGTAAGTTCACTCTTTACCTTCCTGTTCATCATGTTGTTCGAATATATTTTCGCACCTAAAAAAGCGAAGGCATAAAAGACATTTGTGAGGGCTTTATTATTCACCGGGTACCTAAGAGTCTCCCGTGATCAGATATTTTAGTTTCATTATGATATCACATAATCAAAAAGCTATATATTTGAGCAGAATTATACCTCAGTCAACATACTATGAAACAGAAAATCATTCTCCTTATACTGATTGTGATTTCATTTTGGGTAACATCAACATCTCTTTCTGCAAAGAACCCACCCGAAAAGGTTAAAATCGAAATCACCGAAGCTTTGAAAACATGGAATGCAGCAGCCAAAAGTGCAGATGCAGATCAATGCATGGCCCTGTTCGATGATTCCGAAAACATTATGTTGATAGGCTCTGACAAGGGAGAAATCAATAAAGGTAAAACCCAGGTTAAAGCATGGCTTTCACAACTTTCCGGCTTTGCCGGTTTCTCCTGGGAAATGGACAGCATCACCATTGATTCCAACGGCAAAACCGCCTGGGTATTTGTCGAAGGCACTATGATTGTTGAATTTAAGCAGGGAGGAATTCGAAGAACGTCTTACCGCTTTACCGGCATCCTGGTTAAGAAAAAAGGCGAATGGAAATGGAGATTGTTTAATGGCTCCATACCCAGGGGCGAATAACGGAATTATTTGCCAATAAACTCTTAATATTAATCTAATCCGAAGAGCGATGAAAATAAAATTAGTATCTACAATCCTTATCTTTTTTATTACTTCAAATTATATCTTCTCACAGGATATCAACCAGGTGGTTAAATTGCCAAAGCTTACTGTGGAACAAAAATGGGAAACGGCCGAGGGAAACCTGGTGTATTTTGTTATTTCCGGTATAAGCTATGCGAAATCCAAGGGTGAGACTCCTGAAGATTACGGAGCCTGGACAGGCACAATTGGTTGCCCTTACTGGCAGTCGATGGATTCGATGAGCCCGGCAAAATTCGTTCAGGAAATATCGGCCAATAAACAACAGTTTAGAGGTTTTCAAATGGAAATCCTGGAAGCAAAAAAAACGTTTGTAAAAGGAAGGATGAAAGGATACGGGAATGACCTGGTTACCATGTACAATATGGGTGGCGTGACAGAGGATGACTATACACGCTTTTTTAATAAAAAATGGGAGACCATTGCACGCTGTGTCGGCTTTGAATATATGCAGGAAAAAGACGGGGATTGGGTTTATTTTACTGTTTCTGAGAAGAAATGATGCCTGTACTAGGCGTACAGGTGAGATGACAAAGAATAAAAATGAATGGAAATGGAGATTGTTTAACGGATCAATACCCAGGGGGGATAATTGGCTATTTCAACCGCTAAAACACCCTGGAGTTCTTAAAAATAAGTTTTCTAATCAAGTTTTAACGCCAAAAACCGTTTCACTATGAAAAAGGCTTTTTACTCCATAGTTGTGGCACTGATACTGCTTACTTCGTGCCAGCCAAAAACTGATACTGTTCCTTTTGATAAGGTTGCTGCAAAAGAAGATTTGACTAAGACGTTAGACACGATGTATGCGGCATTCCGCGACAGGAATATTAAAACATTTTTATCGTTAATGGCCGATGATGGCCTTTTTTGCGGAACAAGCCCCAAAGATATCTGGGACAAGGCTACCTATGCAAAACTGATGTCAGCCATGCTTGCTGATACCTCCTTATCCACCGGAATTAAGGTCGACAGGCGTGAAATCCGCTTTGATACGGATGGGAAGTCCGCATTTGTAATTGACCAGTTCTTTTTTGAATGGAACAAACGAATTCCCATTCGCCATACAGTTCATTTCATTAAGAGCGGAGAGGCATGGAAATGCGATTTTCTGAGTACCGCTCTTATCCCTAAGGATGAGGATTTTGAAAAGATTTATAATGCAGTGAAGTAAATTTGATTTAAATCAAATCGGCTATTTTCTGAAACGCATCATCATCCTTAATAACATAATACTCGGCACCTTTCTGTATGGTCTGAGCGGCAATGCCATAGCTTTCCTGGCTCGAAAGCATAATGAAGTGGGTGTTTGGCAGGTATTTACGGATTGCTTCCAATATTTCCAGTCCATTGGCGGCATCTTTCTTCACAGTATTCATATAATAATCGAGAATCACCACATCCGGATTCTCCGAAATATGCTGCAGACAATCTTCGCCGGTACTGAAGACACTGATGTTGTGTGCTACTTTTCGGGTTAAAAAATCCGACAGGGCTTCAGTCATCATTTCGTCGTCGTCAACTATAAATATCTTTTTGGGTTTAGAGAATTCCATATCTTTTTAGGTTTAGACAAATGTACTGTTTTTTACTAGAATTATTCGCCGAGTTCGCCTAATGCCCTCTCAATTTTCCTCTTCAGGTTGACTACTGTTTCTCTGATTAATTCTACTTCAGATCCGTCCCTGCACAATCGCTCCAGTTTTAGGGCAATGTCTTTGGTTTCAGTCATGCCCATCATGATCCACTTGGTTTTAAATCCGTGAACCTGGTTGGCGATCTCTTCAAAATCATTGGTCAGGAGAGCGGTATTAATTATTTCAATCAGACCGGGTGCGCTGGAAGTAAACATGCTTATGTACTTCATGATACGCGTTTTATCCCCTTCGCAGAATTTAACCAGATAGGCCATGTCGGTAACTCCGGGCGGTTTCATTTTTTGAACATTAGGGTTCGCTTCCTTATTTGCTTTCAGCGTGATATTCAGAACCTGGGCAATACCAGTTATCAGTTGTTGAGGGTTGAAGGGTTTTGGGATATAGGAATCCATTCCGGCCGCCTTACATTTATCAAGATCGGTACGCAGCACGCTGGCCGTTAAAGCGATGATGGGTGTGTCCCTGACCGGACTGTCAAAATTGGCCCGGATAAATCGCGTGGCATCAAATCCGTTCATCATTGGCATTTGAACATCCATGAGTATAACATCAAAAGGCATCTTGCCAACTAAATCAATGGCTTCCTGCCCGTTTGCTGCTTCAAATATTTTAACTTTTGCTTTTGATTTCAGCGTATCGCGGGCAACAATACGGTTGTATTCGTTGTCGTCGGTAATCAGAATTTTCAATCCGTCCAGAATACTTCCATCCACACTTTGTTCCAGGGCCAGGCGCTGTTCCAATCGTTCAGCAGAACCATTTTCAAACTCTACGATAAATGAAAATGTTGTCCCGGAGCCTTCCTGGCTTTCAATATCAATGTGGCTTCCCATCATTTCAACCAACTGGCGTGAGATGCTTAATCCTAATCCGGTACCGCCATATTTCCGGGTGTCGGAAGTGTTCGCCTGTGAGAAATTCTCAAACACCGATTGTAGTTTATCTGCCGGAATCCCTATCCCGGTATCAACAATAGCAAAGCGTATCCCTTTGTATTCCTTGGATACCTCTATGGAAACGCTGCCTTTTTCCGTAAATTTTATGGCATTTCCTGCCAGGTTAATAAGTACCTGGTTCAAACGGGCAGGATCACCCATCACAATATCAATTCCACCCGAGTTTATCATGGTGATGAGTTCTATGCCTTTTTCATCAGATCTCTGTCGAAGTGTTTGCTTCACCTGTTCCAACAATTCGTTTAGGGAAAAGTCGATATGTTCCAGCTCCATTTTACCGGCTTCAATCTTTGAAAGGTCCAGGATATCATTAATAATATGAAGCAGGTTATCGCTCGATTTTTTGATTCCTTCCATATAAAATCTCTGCTTTATTTCAAGCGGTGTATCCAGTACAAGACCAGTCATTCCCATCACGGCATTCATGGGGGTGCGGATCTCATGACTCATATTGGCAAGGAATTGTTGTTTGAACTGCTCTGACTTTTCGGCTTTGGCCCGATGGCTTTCGGCTTCGTCTTTTTGTTTCCTTATTTCGGAGGTGGCAACTTCTATTTCTGTCTCCAGTTCTTCCTGGCGTTGTGTGAAACTTGCAACTCGCCAGCGGTTATAAACAAAAATAAAGATTAATACGATCAAACCATAGGCTGTGCGAGCCCACCAGGTTTGCCACCAGGGCGGGGTAATTTTAAAGTTGTAGGAGCTGATTTTGCCAAAATCGCCATTTATCAATCGGGCCTTCACCTGAAAGGTATATTCTCCTGGATCCAGCTTCCTGTAGTTTGCTATTCTTTCGTCAGAAGGAACTGACCAGGTTTTATCGTAACCAAGCAGCTGGTAGCTGAATAGTACATTCCCCTGTATATTGAGGTCGGTGGTTCCGTAAACCATAGCGACCTGGTTCACATTATAAGGGAAAACTATGTTTTTGGGCAGGAGCATGAAATTCTGAATGCTGTCAAATTTAAGTTTCCCCAGGTTGACATTTGCTTCAGGAAGCAACCATTTTCTTCCTTTTCGGATGGAATCCTGCAAACTCCGGTAATCGATTTCCTGTTGAAAAATATTCAGTTTGGTAATGGAAACATGGGGTGGGTTTTTCACTTCAAGCAGGCGCTCCACATTTACCGAGCCCGTCATTTCCTCATTGCTGAACCACATGGTTCCGTCGTCGTCGAACGAATACGAAACGGTGTAAACAAGAAGCCATCATCGGGGCCGAATTGTGTCCGCTTTCCTTTTTGAATGCAATTTAATTTCCCGTTTAATATCGCCCAGATCCGTCCTTTCTGATCTGTTTTCAGGAATTGCTGCAATCCTAATTCCGTTATATCGGCACCTGTTCCTATTTTCAGATCCCCATCATTGTGTAGTTTGAAACTCTTGCCATCGTAGGCTACAATTCCGGCTCCCATATATGAAATGAATAAAGTGCCGGCTGCATCCTCCACAATCGCATTAATACCAATAGAACCATGTTTTGTGAGGATACTGTCTAACACTGGAAACCTGTAAAAGTACTTTCCGTCAAATTTTGCCAATCCACTGTTATTTCCCCCGATCCAGATGTTCCCTTTTGAATCGCAGAAAGTTGTATTTACACTGCCCATACTTTTCAATGATGAATTTTCACCATAGCCTATCAGTTTATCTTTTTTCAGCTGCAGTAATTTGTAAGTCCAGGATGAAAACCAGATATCCCCGTTTACTCCTTTTCCTACATTTCCAAAACATCCCCAACCCGATTTGCCGTCAATCAGTACTGATTTTATTTTATCGCCTTCTATTACCCCTATTCCTTCGCACCAATTGGAGAACCAAAGCCGGCCCAGGTTATCTTTGGCAACGCCATTGGTTTTAAAGCCAATCCCGCAATAAGTCACGGCCTTGTCGTTTTTGAGCCAGGTATATTTTTCCAGGTTTAAGATGAGCCGGTTATTCTGGCCTATACTATAAACCCCTTGTGTGCCGGGTATAGGAACATAGTGAAATTCTGATATCCTTAACCTGTTCATCTGCGATCCCAGTGCCCAGATATTGTGATCCGGATCGATTGCCAGTTTTACAATCGCAGTCTCGTTCAAGCCAGCATCCCTGTCAATTTTTTCAAACTTATTTCCATCAAAAAGCAATAACCCTGATCCTATGGTTCCTATCAGAAGTTGATTCTGATCTGTTCCTTTCAAACTCATTATAGGGGAAGACATTTCCGGCCCAAAATCGTACACGGTTAAAGTGTCATTACTTATCGAACTAATCCCGGCGGGGTAATGCCCACACCATATTTTACCGTCAGCAGCTGCATAAATAGCGTAAACATAGGTTGATGACAATCCTTCTTCCTTCGAATAGTTTACAAAGGTTTGCCCGTCAAACTTCAGGATCCCACCCGCTTCGGTGCCAAACCACATATTCCCTTTAGGGTCTTCTTCTATTGCACATATACCCATATATTTGATGCCCTGTTCCTTCCCGTAGTGCAAAAAGCCTTTCCCGTTATAGCAAAATATTCCATCTCCGCGCGTGCCAAACCACATTTGCCCTTTCGAATCTTTAAACATGATGTAAACATCCTGGTCAGTAAATCCTTCCTTCTTGAAAAAAGTATAGAAATACCTGCCATCAAAATAGCCGGCTCCATTAAAGGCGGACCATACATTTCCCAGGTTGTCGGTTTTAATGTTAGTAGCGGCAGTTAAAGCTCCCTGGGCGGCACCATACGATTCCATATAGTCGCCCTGTATATGCGAAATCGCAAGCCCGCTGGCTATCCATGCTGATCCATCCTTACTCCAGCAAATATCCTGGGCACGCTCATCGATATGCTGAATATCGTACATGGCAGTTTCGGAATGTTTTAAGGGATTCATCTTTTTAAATGTCGGATACCCGGCAAGCTTCACTCTCGGCCTGGCCAGGGTGAAAACCGGCTCTTTGGTTTTTTTTAAGCTACGCCCCTTCACTCCTGTTTTCACAGTTACTTTAACATTATTCAGAAACCGTTTCCCAGGACACTGGGTTTCGCTGACCTTTTTTAGCGGGATGTCTTTTGTCTTTAACGAATATTCAATATAGGAGGTATCTGTATATTCCACAACCGAATCAGGGATAAGAATCGGGTTAGGCGATAATTGCGATGCATTGGCATTGTCAGAGCAAACAACAGTACCGTTTGAAACCTTACAAACAGTGGCTGACTTGTTTTTGTTTTCGTGTGAGCATGAAATGACTCCGATGCAAAGGAACAAGAATAAATAAACGGAACGCATAATTTTTACCTTTCGCTAATTCAATGTGTGCAAATTATCCGCTGGTGTTACGGAAACGACTGATAGTACCTGCCCCCGGAAGGAGAATGTAACTGAATTAAAGACGGTGGAACTAACCGGCTTACCTTCATGTGAAAGTGCAGCGGTATGATTCGTAACTGAGGTTGTGTCAATACAAATTTAGCATTAATTATCGAATATATATTAAATGCTGGTTTTAATATGTGTACAATCCGTGCTTCAGCTTTATAATTTGCAGTAGGAAGCCCCCGGCTTATCATATTCCTTTTCTTAAAAAAAACATCAGAACTAAAAAAAATATACTTTTGCACGAAATTAACCCATAAAAATTCAATATGAAAAGATTACTTACCGTCAGCCTCATTCTTGCTGTTTTATTCTCTGTTATATCATGTAATACGAAGAAAACAGACGGATACACCATCGAAGGCACTATTTCAGGCGCCGATACAGGATGGGTTATGCTGAAAAAACGCAGCGAAGGGAAAATGATCACTTCAGATTCAGTAAAGATTAAAGATGGCAAATTCACCTTTACCGGCAAAGTGGAAATGCCCGAAATGGTTTACCTGAAACTGAAAAACACGGATGGCGCCCTGCCTTTCTTTCTTGAAAACGCTGCCATTACTTTAAAAACCTTTGCCGACAGCATCGACAAATCGGTAGTTACAGGTTCGAAATCGCAGGATATGTATGTGGCATACCTGAAAGAAACAAAGGTGTATGACCTTAAACTGGAGGAACTCTACGGCCGCGACATGAAAGCCAAGGAAGTGAAGGATACCGCAGCTGTAAAAACCCTGGAGGCTGCTTACGATTCTGTTGAAAGTGCTCAGTCGCAGTTTACAAAAGAATATATTTTGAAAAACGGTAAAAGCGTTGTTGCTGCTTACCTCGCTATCAGCAACGCCTATGCTTACTCCCTCGATGAGTTGAAAGCTATCAACAAAGCTTTCGACCCTGCCATTGGTAATTCATCCTATGTCAAAACGCTGGCAGAACGCGAAACCATTCTTGGCACAGTTCAGCCGGGTCAAATGGCTCCCGCTTTTACCATGTTTGATACAGTCGGGATGGATATCAAACTAAGCAGTTTCAAAGGCAAGGTAGTCCTGGTCGATTTCTGGGCCTCCTGGTGCAGTCCCTGCAGGGCTGAAAATCCAAATGTCGTTGCAGCATTCAGGAAATATAATAACAAGGGATTTACTGTTTTAGGTGTCTCACTCGATACGGATAAATTGAAATGGAGGAATGCCATTGCAAAAGACGGGCTTACATGGACCCATGTGAGTGATATGAAAGGCTGGTCAAATTCCGCAGCAAAACTTTACGGAGTGATGTCGATCCCGGCCAACTTCCTGATCGATAAAGAAGGTAAGATTATTGGCAGCAGCCTTCGTGGCAAGGACCTGGACAAAAAACTTGAAGAAGTAATGGGCAAATAATTTCAGCTCATAAAAGGAAAAAGGCCCGGAATCTGATAGGATTCCGGGCCTTTTTAATGCCATGACTTTCATCCGGCCGCTGTACTATTTTGTTTTCTCTTCTTTAATAATGATGACCTTTTTCTGGCGTTTCTCAGGAGCAGCCTTCTCA